>NZ_CAUHCY010000004.1:0-182882 GCF_959605025.1 Candidatus Proelusimicrobium volucris
TAAATTGACTATTTCTTCCGTTACCGTAGCTTCGTCAAGTTTCTTGGCGGGCGCGGCGGAAACCGCAGGCGCCGCTTGTACAGGGGCCGTTACAGTCTGTACCGGTGCAGCCGCGGGGGTTGCAACAGGGGCAGAGGCTTGCGCCGGTGCCGCATGCAAATGACCGGCAGCCGCTTTATCGACAAAAGCCTGCGAGGCTTCCATCACCAAAGCGGGTCTTTTGCCGGCTTGATAATTATCTTTTATTCTCAAAGTATTATTTACTACTTCAAGAACGGGGTTATCCTGGTTGGAAGCCTCTTTAAGCCACTGAGTATATTTGGCTTGGTCCACTATTCTGGGCTGGCCTACACTCCAAGTCTTCTCCTGCAAAGTCATAGACAGCTGGGAGCCGAATCCCGCCGCCAATCTTAAAGCGTATTTAAAGTTATAATGGCCGCCTTTGCTCAAGTTGATGCCGGCGAGCTCCGGGTCGGGTTCCTTATAATTGGCTATCGGCGGGACATTGCCCGTATTCAAGGAGTGAACCGCTATAACGTCCTCAAGGCCCGCACCCATCGAGTGTCCCGTAAACCCTTTAACGTTGCTTACTATTACGTTTTGTACGTCACCTTTAAAGGTATTCTTCAAAGCGAATACTTCTGCGCTGGCACTGCCGCCGCGGGCGGGAGTATAAGTTTCGTGTGAGATAAATACCATCTCTTTGGACATATCAGAGCGGTTAAGATGATATTTCTTTTCTACCCTGCCTACCATTCTGTCCATTACTTCCGCGACGTGGTTGACGTCCAATCTCGTCGGGTGGAAGGCACTGTTGGTTATCTCGGTAGCCAAAAGTCTGGTAAGGGGCGTCATGCCGCGTTTGCGGATTTCGGACTCGTCCTCTACGACAAGGCCCGCCGCGCCCATACCGACTATCATGCCGTTTCTTCTTCTGTCAAACGGCAAAGCGGCTTTAGTTACGTCAGCTTCGCGGCTTACCGCGCCCGACGCCAAGAATCCAGCCAAAATCCATTCTTGTATCACATTATTGGTTACATCATCGGCGGCTATAATTATTACCCTCTTTGCGCGGCCGAGTTTTATCCAGTCTTCCGCTACGCTTATAGCCTGAGCGGTAGATGCACAAGCGCCGCTTAAATGCGTCGCTGGGCCCCTGGCTCTTATCCACTGGCAGAATTGGCTGTGCGCTATTGGTATGGCTTTCAACAAGAAGTCTTGAGAAAATACTCTTGGATTATGATGTTCATATTCCGCAAAGCGCTCCTCAAACCACGCCTTTATCTGCGCTTTTAAAGTTTCGTCGTTTATGCTGTTGATTATCTGCTCGTAAAACGCTCTGACTTCCTTTTTCGTCTTGCCCATCAGCACGTCGGCCATTTTCGTGGATACTTCAAACGCCCAGCTGTTTACCGTCGGGAAAGCCGAGGTAAATATTACACCCGTATCGTCTATCATGCTCTGCGGCAAGCCCCATCTGTCGGGCAAATACGTACCAGCCGTCGTCGGCTTATAGTAAAGCACCAAAGGTATACCGGCGTCTTTCAAAGCTAAAATGCCCGCCGCTACGGCTAAAGTAAAGCTAGGATCCATCGATTTTACCCATTTGGCAGGTACGCCAAATTCCTTTTCCAAGTCAAATTCGCCTTTCTTAGCCGCAAGTTTTACCGACTGAGATACGTCCGTAAGTTTCTCCACGCGGTGATTGCCCACTCTGGATTTGACTACGTATTCTATATTCTTCTCTATCTGTTTTTCCTGTTCGCTGACGGAAATATTCTCAATAAAGTTCTTTCCTTGTAAAATTTCGTCCAAGTTGCCATCGCGGAAAACTTTCTCCCAGCTGCCGGGCGTACCCGCCGCTATACCGCTTATTGCCACTTGTATATCGCCGTTGCCGGCCGCTGCTGAGCAGCTTTCGGTGCAGGCCGCTTCTTTAACTTCCGCAACCTTTCCGCCGGCCGCCGCTACAAAGGCCGGATTAAATATTGTATCTCCTTTATTCATGTCAGTTTTGCTCCAATCTATCCATATCCCCGCCGCTACGAGGTTTGCCATTAAATCGTTAAATTCCGTTATGCCGCCGCGTTTGGGGTGGTTCGACGCCAAGACTCTAATGTCCTTCTTATCCGAAAGTGTGCTGGTTACAAAAGCGCTGAGCACTCTCTTCGGCCCAACTTCTATAAACAGCCTCACACCGCGCGCGTAGGCAAGCTCCACCTGTTTTATCCATTCTACCGAGCTCATTATCTGCTCTACCATCATATCCCTTATCTTAGAGGGATCTGAAGGATAAAAGTCCGCCGATACGTTAGAGGTTATCGGCAATTTGGGAGCATGTATTTCAAGCCCGTTCAAAAATTCTCTGTATACCGCAGACGCCGGCCTTACTATCGCCGAATGGAAAGCATGCGATACCGGCACCAATACCGACTGTATGCCCATCGCAGTGAACATAGCCACTGCGTCTTCCACGGGTTTGCTCTCGCCCGCTATTACCGTCTGCGTGGGGCAGTTCTTGTTGGCTACCGCAACATAACCGGATATTTTCTTAAGTTCGGGCTCTATTTTCTCTACCGGGGCGGCTATGGCGGCCATCTTGCCGCAGTCGGGTACTTTTATGTTCGCCATCGCCGTACCGCGCGTGGTTACCGCCCTGATAGCATCGGGGAAGCTGAGCACCCCGGCCGCTACCGCCGCACCGTATTCACCCAAGCTGTGGCCCATGGTTACGTCGGGTTTAATGCCAAATTGATACAAAAGCCTCATCATAGCCACATTGGCCGTAAGTATAGCGGGCTGGGTTATTTGCGTCTGTTTTATCCCCTCTTCCCGTTTCTTGTACTCTTCTTTGCTTTCGCCTTCCTTGCTCCAGATGACGTCGGTCAAAGTAGTGCCGGCAAGCTGTTTCAAAATTACGTCCGCCTCGGCAAATGTGTCGCGCACCACTTTATATTTGCTGGCCAAATCCTTCATCATATCCACATATTGCGAACCTTGGCCCGGGAACATAAAGCATACCTTAGGCTTCTCGCTGTGATTGTAGAAGGGATATATACCTTTCATCTTTAAATATAAAGAGGACTCGCTCCATACGTCAGATGCGCTGGCTGTTTTAATGAAGAATTGTATTTTCTCTTTAAGCTTTTCCGGAGATTCCGCATTTATGCTTACCGCATATTGTTTATAGCTCGCCGTATGATTCTTATATGCCGCTTTCACCAAATATAAAGGATCGCCCTGTATGCTCTGCACGGCCGCGTTCAGCTCGTTAAACAGATCCTGTTTGCTGTCGCCGGAGAATACCATCATATCGCCTTGCAGTTTCTCCATAGGCACCAAAAGTTCATATTTGCTTGCCGTGTTTTGGGTTTGTGACATTGTTTCTTTCTCCTCATTATTTGAAGTTACGACATTGGCCGCTGCGGGTATTGAAGCCTTTTTCGCGCTAAGCGAGGGATTATATTCCTCCGCCGCCAAGTGGAAGTTCGTCCCGCCAAAGCCAAATGACGATACATTCGCCCTTCTTATCTTGTCGCTCTTCCATTCGCGCGCTTCCGTTATAACCTTAAACGGAGTGGATGCCCAATCCACTATCGGGTTGGGCGTTACAAAATTGATTGAAGGCGGCAGCACCTTATTGTGTAAAGCCAGCATTACTTTTATTACGGACGCTATGCCGGCAGCCGCTTTCGCGTGGCCTATCTGCGATTTTACCGAGCCCAATCCTATCGAGCCCGCCGGCGCATACGGTTTAAAAACATCGTCCAAAGCGGAAAGTTCCGCCGCATCGCCCACTTTCGTAGCCGTGCCGTGCGCTTCCATAAGGCCGATATCGCCCGGCGTATAATCCAACTGCCTGAAAGTATTCTCTATCGCCAGCTTCTGCCCTTTGGGGTTGGGCGCCGTTATTCCTTTACCCTTGCCGTCGCTCGACGCGCCGATAGCCCTTATTACACCGTAAATTTTGTCGCCGTCGCGCTCCGCGTCGCTTAAGCGTTTTAACAGTACTATGCCTGCGCCTTCCGCCATTACGAAACCGTTGGCGCGCGCATCAAACGCGTAAGAACCGTCAGCAGATAAAGCCCCTATCTTACAGAATTTAATATAGGCCGCGGGCGACATCATTTGGTCCACGCCGCCACATAAAGCCATATCGTAGTTGCCTACTCTTAATCCGTTTACGGCCTGATCCAACGCCGCCAAAGAACTGGCGCAAGCCGCGTCTATCGAAAAACTGGTGCCGTTAAGGTTAAAGACATTGGCCACCCTGCCCGCTATTACGTTGGGCAATTCGCCAGGCATACTGTCTTCCGTTATCGGAAGGAATTTCTGATTCACCGCGGCTTCCACTTCCTCTATTATAGCCTCCTGCTGGGCAGGCGGAAGAGAAGCGAAATGTTCCGCGTGTTTTAACATATCGTAATAAAAGGCTTTATATATGCGGGTATTGCTGTATTCGTTCTTAATACCGCCCACAGCATTGGCGATAATAACCGCCGTGCGAGTGCGGTCGAAATCCTTTTTATCATATCCCGCATCTTCAAGCGCCATGCTCGCAGTTTCCAAAGCAAGGTGCTGGATAGAATCCATCTGCTTGGCTACCGAGGGCGGTATCCTGTATTTTAAAGAATTGAATTTAAAGCCCGTAATAAAACCGCCGATCTTGCTGTAAGTCTTATCGGGTATACTCCTGTCCTCGCTGTAAAACAGGCGATAGTCCCACCTGTCTTGAGGAACTTCTATAATAGAATTCTTGCCCTCCGTAATATTTTTCCAAAACTCGTCTTTGCTTAGCGCGCCCGGCATAATTGCGCCAATACCTATAACCGCTATGGGTTCCAGATTATTTTTAGACATAGCTAAATGACTCCTGATAAAATTTTTTTGGATTTTAAATAGGAAGATACAACTATAAAGCTTGTAGGCTTTGTAGAATTTCTCATATATAAATGATATTAAATTATGAGATTCTTATCAACTTTGCGCCCTTTTGCCAAGCCCTTAAAACGCGCTCGCGCGTACCTTATTATATATTTATTTACAAAAGCGCGCTATTTTTTGATATAATTGTACAGGTATGAGCGATTGTATCTTTTGCAAAATAGCCAACGGCGAAATACAGGCACAGATAATATATCAGGATGAAGACCTTGTCGCGTTTAAGGATTTAAACCCGCAGGCCCCCTCCCATATACTTATTATACCCGTAAAGCATATAGAAAATCTGGCCGGCGCGCAAGAGCAAGACGCCTTGTTGCTGGGCAAGATTCAGCTCGCCGCGGCTAAAATAGCAAAAGAACTCGGCTTGAAAGATTTCAGACTTGTCGCCAATAACGGCAAGGGCGCGGGCCAAAGCGTGTTCCACCTGCATTATCATTTGATGGGCGGAAGACGGTTCCTGTGGCCGGCGGGTTAATTTTTAAGTTTTTTATTTTTAAGGTCTTTGCAAGATAAGGTGGTGAAAATCAAATGGTATTCGTAAAAGTACGCGACGCCGAACATCTTGAGGAAGCTTTGAAACGCTTCAAAAGAGAGTGCGAGAAGAACGGTATCCTTAAAGAAATCAAAAGAAGGGAAACCTATACTCCGCCAAGCGTGAGAAGAAAACTCAAATCTCAGGAAGCGCAGCGCAGAATGAGACGCACTAAAAGAAAACGCTTTTAGTTTTTAGACAAAAAAATCAGCACAATAGTCCGCTAAACGGCGGGCTATTGTGCCTATATGTGTTATTATGAACAACGCCTTGATTGAAAAAATTAAAGACAGTATTGATATATTGGAACTTATCAAAGAATATGTCCCGGCAGTCAGGCGTTCGGGCAGAACTTATAAGGCGTGCTGCCCGTTCCATCAGGAAAAGACGCCTTCTTTCTCCATAAGCCCGGAAAAGGGATTTTTTTACTGTTTCGGCTGTCAAACGGGCGGAGATGTTTTCGATTTCTTAATGAAAATGGAAAATCTTTCCTTCAACGAGGCCGCAAGACGCCTAGCCCAAAGAGCGGGCATACCGTGGCAGGAGGAAGATTCCCTATCCGAACAGGAAAAGAGCCGCATCGCCGACTATAAACTTATGAACTCCGCCAAGGATTTCTACCGAAGACAGCTCATGGGCGATAAAGGCCTTGCCGCCAGAAATTACCTTAAAGAAAGGAAGATCACCCAAGAAACGGCGGAAAAATTTGAACTCGGTTTAAGCCTGTTTGACGGGCTTACCAAAGCCGCGACGAAAAACGGCTATAATTTGCAGGATTTGAAAAAGCTGGGGTTAAGCGCCTATTCATCGGGAACGGATTATTTTAAGAACAGGCTTATGTTCCCGATATTCAACCATAGGGGCGACTGCGTCGCTTTCGGCGGAAGAACCTTGGGCGACGGCCAGCCCAAATATTTAAATTCGCCCGAAACGCCCCTCTTCTCCAAAAGCAAGGTGCTTTACGCTTTAAACTTTGCGGGGCCTTCCATAAGGAAAGAGGGCAAAGTAATACTGCTGGAAGGTTATATGGACGTAATAGCCTGCCACCAGGCGGGCGCGTGCAACTGCGTGGCGCCGTTGGGTACATCCTTTACGCCGGAACACGCAAAACTGTTAAAAAGATATACCGATACCGCCGTAGTACTTTTTGACCCGGATCAGGCGGGCACGAAAGCTTCTTTGAGGGCGGCTTTGATATTGGTGGAAAGCGGAATATACGTAAAAGTGGCCGCTTTAAGCGAGGGGCTCGATCCCGACGAATACATAAACAAATACGGTCTGGACAAGTTTAAAGAGGTGGTGGACAACGCCAAAGACATAATCAATTTCCGTCTGGACTGTATTTTGAAAGGTGTACAAAGCATATCGCCAAAAGACAGGGCTGATATTACCGCCGAACTGATTGAAATAATACAAAAACAGCCCGACGACATAATAAGGAACGAATGGGTTCTGACCGCGGCTAACAGACTGGGCGTAGCTCCTGAAATAATTGCGCAAAAGATAAAGAAAACGGACGCCGCCTCAAAACCCAAAGCCGTAAGGCCAAAAGAAGCGGACAATACCCCTCAAAGCGAAAGAGATTTGATAAGAGTACTTCTTAAATTCCCGCGTTATGTGGAATTATGCGCGGATTTAAAAGAAGAGCACTTTGAAAATAAAGATATTTGGCTTATACTTAAAGAGGTGGAAACTCTGCGTCTGCAAAGGCCGGACGTAGAGGAAGTACTGCCGTTGATGGCGCAAAAAGACGAAGGTTTGTCGAAAAAAGCTCTAAAGTACGCCATGCAGCCGCTGCCTGAGGGGATACGTCCCCAAAGGGAAGTGGAGGCATGCCTAAATACGCTGAACAAAACTGCGCTGAACAAAAGGTATAAGCGTATACAGCAGCAGCTGGCCGGCTATGAGCCGGGCGCGGCCCCTTTGGATTTACTTAAAGAGCAAATGGAAATACAAAAAAAATTAAAATCATAAAGAGCGAGGGAATCTTAATTATATGGCACAGGACAACAAGGCATTTAAAGAACTTGTAGAAATAGGCAAGGAACACGGTTATCTTACTTTGGACGAAATTAACAAATCGCTGACTTCGGCCGCCATGAACGCCGACGATATCGACGGCTTAATGGGCACCTTGGAAGATTTGGGCATACAGGTGGTCGACCGCAAAAAATACAAAGCCGTAGCCATGGCGGAAAAAGAGGCCTATACGGAAGAATGGTCTTCAAATATGGATATATCAAACTCCATAAGAATGTACCTTTCCGAAATGGGCAAAGTGCCGCTCCTTACCAGAGACGAAGAAGTAACCCTCGCAAGAAATATCCGCGAACGCGAAAAGGAACTGCGCAAAATCGTGCTCGAATCCCCTATAACGATGCGCGAAATTTGCTCCTGGGAAGAACTCGTCGATCAGGAAGAAATGACAACGAAAGAGCTCATGCCCCGCGGTAAAAGGACGACACGCGAACTTAACACCATGCGCAAAAAACTTAAGGAAGCCGCCGCCTTCATCGCCAAAAGGGAGAAGGACATTTCCGCATTGATGAAGGAGCTGCGCAACCCCAATTTAAGCGACAAACTGATAAGCAAATACACCAGCAAACTGGAAGAGAAGCAAAAAGAAGTAGTAGACAGAATAATAAAATTGAACCTCAACCAGAATAAAATAAAACGTCTTACCAACAGGATAAAGGGCCTGGCGGACAAAATCAACGAGTACAAAGGAGATATAGCCCGCTTTGACGAGTACTTCGGCAAATATGACGATGTAGTAAAACTCTTTAAACAATATCAGCAGGGCAAAGTAACCGAAAGCGCCTTGGTCAAAAAGACTAAAGCGCAAAGCGCCGCGGATTTGGAAAGAGCCATAAAAAACATAAACACCGTCAAATCCAGATACGAGAAATTACTCTCCACCCTGCCGATGTCGGAGCAGGAGTTCCTATCCTTAAACGAGAGGATAGACTTCTTTGAGAAAATGATTTTGCAGGATAAACTTAAACTTATCCGCGCAAACTTGAGGCTGGTGGTTTCAATCGCCAAAAAGCACGTCAATTCCAATCTCGAACTATCCGATCTTATACAGGAAGGCGGACTGGGCTTAATGAAAGCGGTAGAGAAGTTCGAATATAAGAGAGGATTCAAATTCTCCACCTACGCCACTTGGTGGATAAGGCAATCCATCAACAGAGCCATAGCCGACCAGGCCAATACCATACGTATACCTGTGCATATGAAAGAGCTCGTTTCCAAATTGACGAAAGTTACCAATAAATTCCGCCAAGAACACGGCAGAGAACCGGATTTGGACGATTATGTAAAGTCTTTAAGGCTCTCGGTGGAAAAAGTAAAAGGAATACTGAAGATTATGCAGGACCCCATTTCCCTTTCCACCCCGATAGGCGAGGACGAGGATTCCAATTTGGAAGACTTTATCGAAGATAAAAACGGGCCCAATCCGTCTTCTTCCGCGACCGACTTTTTAAGAAAGCAGGAAGTGGCGGAAGTCTTGGCGACCTTATCGGAAAGAGAAGCAAAAATCATCAAGCTGCGCTTCGGCATAGAATCGGGCTACCCGAGAACTTTGGAGGAAGTCGGCAAGATGTTCAACGTTACTAGGGAACGCGTCAGACAGATAGAGGCCAAAGCTATCAGGAAGCTGCGCCACCCCAGCAGAACGAGAATGCTTAAAGACTATTCCGATCAACCGTTCTAAATAAAACCCCTAGGCAAAACCTAGGGGTTTTATTTTTCTCTTTATAAACAGTAAGCACAGACTAGCGGATTTTAAGGCAAGCCTTTTCGTATCGCTTAAAAATGTCTTCGGGACTTTACCCGCCCATTTTATACAAGTGCTGGCCTAACTCTTTAAAAAATCCGATTATGCAAATTGTTTCTTTCTATTCAAACAGGCGGAATTAAAAGCGGAAATTTCATACTTAATCCTCGGCTTTACAAATAAAAAAGCGCGGAACAATAAGTTCCGCGCGGTTTTCAAAACACTTAGATTCCTATAACGGCAACAAAGATTTATACGGTTTCTTTAGCTTTGCGCCGCCGCCCAAAAAGCCGAGTTCGCAGACAAAAGCGCAAAAAACCACTTCCGCGCCCAGACGGTTAACCAACTCTATCGCAGCATTGGCCGTACCGCCTGTCGCGAGTAAATCGTCCACTATCACGACTTTATCGGCGGAAGTCAAAGCGTCCTCGTGCATTTCGATTATGTCTGTGCCGTATTCAAGCGCGAACGAGGCCGAAATGGTTTTGTAAGGGAGTTTCCCCTTTTTCCTGGCCGGCACAAAGCCTACGCCCAAAGCATAGGCCAAAGCGGAGCCGAAAATAAAACCCCTTGATTCTATCCCGACGACTTTCGTTATTCCTTTGCCCGAACATTCCTCGGCAAAAGATTCTATAACCTGCTTAAATAATGCAGCGTCCGCCAACAGCGGGGTTATATCCTTAAATATAATACCCGGTTTGGGAAAATCCTTAACATCGCGAAGCGCTTTTAATAAATTGGTATTGTCCTTCATTTCTTTTTACCTTTCTTTATATTCTTGCCGCCCGTCTTTTTGGAAACCGTCGCTTTACTTTTCTTGACTTTAGATTTCTCGGCGGAATTCTTCTTCACGGCCGCCTTGGCTTTAGGCTTGGCAGATTTCCCTTCCGCCGCTTTCTTTGCCGCGGCTTTTATTTTCATAAGTTTCGTCGCCTTGGGATTATATACCGAAATCGCATCGCCCAAGATATTAGTCTTTTCTTTTATATCCAGGCCCGTATGAACTTTTTTTGTGCTATGGTCCATCTCCGCGAACTCAAAAAGACCGAGCTGTTCGGCTTTCTTGCGCACCGTCCTGACGGCGCGCTCCTCTATCTGCCGGACGCGCTCCCTGGATATCCCTAGTTTCTGCGATACTTCCGCCAAAGTCAGAGGTTCCTCGGAAGCTATGCCGTAGCGCATAATCAAAATCTCTTTGTCGCGGGGATTGATTTCGTCCAATATCGCCAAAAGCTCCTTATTGGCAGAAGCGTCCGTAACCAAATTATCGGGATTGCCTTTGCCGTAATCGGTTATCGTATCTTCCAAAGTCATATCCTCTTCTTCGCTCAGAGCGGAAGAAAGGGAATCTACGCTGTAAGCGGCACTTAAAGTATCCAAAATCGAGCGGACCTGCCTGGCGGAAATATTCATTTCCGAAGCCATTTCCTTAAGGCTGGGCTCGCGGCCGAGTTTCTCTTTAAGTTTATCCCAAGTTTTGCCCCAAAGTCGCATATTGTCCCATGCGTGGGATGGTATTTTTATCGTACCGCTTTGTTCTTCCACCGCGCGGCGGATATATTGTTCTATCCAGTGTATGGCGTAGGTTGAAAAACGAAAACCTTTGGAAGGATCGAATTTGTCTATCGCCTGCAGAAGGCCGAGGTTTCCCTCCTCCACCAAGTCCATCAAATCCATACCGCTTCTCGCAAAACGTTTGGCCGTAGGGATAACCAGCCTAAGATGCATCTGTACCAGTTTTTCCCGCGCGTCCTTATCGCCAGCTTTGGCCTTTTTCCAAAGCGCGCCTTCCTGTTCCCTGTCTATTTTCTTGACGAGCGAACTTATATTCTTAAAATATTCGTTTGTAGAGTCCACGCCTTTTTCTTCCATATGTATATCATACTACATATTTAAGGCTATTGTAAAAGAAAGGCTTCCTTCTGCTGAAAGGTTCTCCAGCGCCGGCTGAAAGAGCCTTCCGCATTTTATATAATATAAGTATAAACAGTTAATTTTAATTACATTTCAAACCGAGTTAACGGCTTGGTTTTTTTATTGATATGGACGAAACAAATACTATTTCAAACAAATCCGTAAAACCCAATTATAAAGCGCTGGCGCCTTTAGCGGTGTTTCTGCTTTCCTATTTGGCGGTGTCTATAATAGCGGGCGATTTTTATAAAATGCCCATTACCGTGGCTTTCCTTTTGGCCTCGGCCGTAGGGATAGCAATGATAAAAGGCGGCAACATCCAGCATAAGACGGAAGTATTCTGCCAAGGCGCGGCCAATGCCAATGTACTGTTTATGGTGCTGATATTTATAATGGCGGGCGCTTTCGCACAGACGACGAAAGATATGGGCGCGGTAGACGCGACTGTCAATTTGACGCTTTCTCTGCTGCCGCCGGCTTTACTTGCGCCGGGCCTGTTTTTGGCGGCGTGTTTTGTTTCCGTATCGGTTGGCACTTCCGTAGGCACGATAGTCGCTTTGGTGCCGGTGGCCGCTGGCATAGCCGCGAAGACGGGGCTGAACCCCGCTTTAATGACGGCGGTAATAGTCAGCGGGGCGATGTTCGGCGACAATCTTTCCTTCATTTCCGATACTACGATAGCCGCTACTAGAACGCAGGGCTGTAAAATGTCCGACAAATTCAAAACCAATTTTTTGATAGTTCTGCCCTTCGCCGTGCTGACGGCGGTATTATATTATTTTTCGGCTTCTTCTTCCCAAATACCTTACCAGCTGCAGGACGTACAATGGCTTAAAGTCCTGCCTTATGTGATAGTCTTGGGCGCGGCTGTATCGGGCCTGAACGTAATGCTGGTATTGGCCGGCGGCACCGTGCTGGCGGGGCTTACAGGCTTAGCCACTTCTTCCTTCTCCCTTTGGGGCTGGACGCAGGCCATGGGCAAAGGCATTGTCGGCATGGGCGAATTGATTATAGTAACCCTGCTTGCGGGCGGTATGCTGGAAACTATCCGCATAAACGGCGGTATGGCTTGGATTATTGAAAAACTTACAAAGAACATAAAATCCAGAAAAGCGGCCGAACTAAGTATAGCGGCTTTGGTAAGTTTCGCAAATCTCTGTACGGCAAACAATACCATAGCTTTGCTTATGTCCGGCCCGATAGCAAAAGACATAGCCCACAACTTTAAAATACCGGCAAGCCGCTCGGCAAGCATACTGGATATTTTCTCCTGCTTCGTGCAGGGGCTTATACCTTATGGCGCGCAGCTGCTTATGGCCGCGGCTTTGGCTTCGCTGACGCCGGTCGCCATTATGAAATATCTTTATTATCCTTTGCTTTTGGGGCTTGGCACTTTGGTCGCAATTTGGCTGGGTTATCCGCAGAAAATAAGAGTCCCGTTCAAAAAGAAAAAGGAAGAAGCTGCGGCAAACTAACCGCTTAGGAAAGCCTTTCGTATTTGTTTATATACCACCTTACGGTATGCTCAAGCGCATAGTTAAAGGGAGTATTCGGGCTCCAGCCCAAATCTCTTTTTATTTTGGAATAGTCTATACCGTAACGTCTGTCGTGGCCCGGCCTGTCTGCGACGAATTTTATCAGTTTGGAATAATCGCCTCCGCTCGGCTTAAACCTGGAAAGCAAAGCGCAAAGGCATTTTGCCAAAGTAAGGTTGTCAATTTCGTTGCCCGCGCCGATATTGTAAGTTTCGCCAAGGCGCGCTTTATGGAAAATCAAATCCAAAGCTTGGCAGTGGTCCCGCACGTAAAGCCAATCCCTGATATTTCCGCCGTCGCCGTAGACGGGTATATTTTCCCCGATTAAGGCGCAGCGTATGACGGTGGGAATAAATTTCTCGCCATGTTGACACGGCCCAAAATTGTTGGAGCAGTTGCTTATCGTAACGTTAAGCCCGAAAGTTTTAATGTAAGAACGGGCTATCAAATCGGCAGAGGCTTTGCTGGCGCTGTAGGGCGAATTGGGCTCAAAGCGGGAGCTTTCCGTAAAAAGGCCGCTGTCGCAGGAGCCGTAAACCTCATCGGTAGACACCAAATGAAACCGCGCATGGCGGTACCGCTCTTTAACTTCAAAAGGGCCCTTATGCCACGCCTCGTAAGCCGCCGAAAGGAGATTAAAACTGCCTTCTATATTGGTCTTAATAAATTCCCTCGGGCTCTTTATGGAATTATCCACGTGCGAACACGCCGCCAAATGGAAGACCCCGTCGACGCCGTATCGCCTAAAAATATCTTTTACCAAAACCTCGTCGCAAATATCGCCCTTGATAAAGACGTAATTATCCAAAGAGGAAACTTCCTTCAAATTGTTCAAATCCGCCGCATAGGTGAGTTTATCCAAATTTATTATGCGGTAATTTTTGTATTTACGCGCGAGCAGACAAATAAGGTTGGCCCCGATAAAGCCCGCCCCGCCAGTTACTAAAATATTCCTTTCGAATTTATTTTCCATATTCAAATATCGGCTCTTTTCTGTAATCCTCAAAAGAGGCGAGGGCAGAGTCCTTATCGCTTAAAGAAAGGTTGAGGCCTTCAAGGCTCCAATCAATGTTTAAAGAGGGATCGTCAAACTTTATTCCCCCCTCATAGGAAGGATTATAGAAATTATCGCATTTATAAAATACTTTCGCGCCGTCGCTTAAAACCAAAAAGCCGTGCGCGAATCCCCGCGGCACAAAAAGGGTCAGTCCTTCTTCCCCGTTTAAAGTTATTTTCTTAAAATGCCCGAAGCTCGGGCTGCCTAAACGCAAATCCACTATTACGTCTTCTATCAAACCTTCTAAAACTCTAACTAGCTTTGCTTGGCAGTTGGCCCCTTTTTGAAAGTGCAAACCCCTCAGAACGCCGCGCGCGGAATAAGATTCGTTATCCTGCACAAACCGCGCGTTTATGCCAAGCTCGGAGAAAGTGTTTTGATTATAACTTTCAAAAAAATATCCGCGCGCGTCTTTAAAAATACGCGGCTTAAGCAATTTCGCGCCGTTTAAAAATTTCCCTATTATTTCCATAAGCCCTCGGCGTCGCAGCTTAAAAGATAATCGCCGTAAGGGGTGCCCTTCATCCCCTCGGCACGCTTGAGCAGAGCGGCGCGGTCTATCCAGCCCTTTTCAAAGGCGATAGCCTCAAGGCAGGCCGTCTTTATGCCTTGGCGGGCTTCTATGCTCTCTATAAAAGTGGAGGCTTTGATCAGATCCTCGTGCGTACCGGTATCAAGCCAGGCTATGCCGCGCTCCATAAAATTAACACGCATAAGGCCTTTTTCCAGATAGGCGTTATTGATGTCCGTTATTTCAAGCTCGCCGCGCGCCGAAAATTTAAGCCCGCGCGCTATTTCCGATACCAAGCCGTCGTAAAAGTACAAACCCGTTACCGCCCAGGGCGAGGCCGGCTTTGAAGGCTTCTCCGTTATCTTCGTCGGCTTGCCTTTATCGTCAAAGCCTATGACGCCGTAAGCCGCGGGATTGACTACCCGGGAAGCGAAAATCTCCGCCCCCTCTTCAAGCGCCGCCGCCCGCAAGAGCATATCTTCCAAGCCCGAACCGTAAAAGATATTATCGCCCAATATCAAAGCGACATTATCGCCTGCGATAAAATCCTGCGCCAAAATAAAAGCCTGCGCTATACCTTTGGGCTGTGGCTGTTCTATATAGGTAAAATTGAGGCCCAGTTCCCGCCCATCGCCAAAAAGCGCTTTGAAAGCGGGCAAATCTCTCGGGGTGGAAATAAGCGCGATATCCCTTATGCCCGCAAGCATCAGCACCGAAAGCGGATAATAAACCATCGGCTTGTCATAAACGGGAATAAGCTGTTTTGACACCGCGAAAGTCGCCGGGAACAGACGGCTGCCCGTTCCGCCGGCAAGGATAATGCCCTTCATATTTCCTCCGTCATACGATAAAGAGATTATATCATAAAAAACAATGCGGAAAAGTACGCGGAAGCTGTTTTTTCGGCGCAATATTTATACGGATTTACCGAGCCTATACAAATGCATTTGTATAAAATGGTAAAATTGAATAAAAGCGCCCATAGTTCAATGGATAGAATAGCGGCCTCCGAAGCCGTTGGTGCAGGTTCGATTCCCGCTGGGCGCACCAGTTTTAAAGGCGCTTACTAAAAGCGCCTTCTTTGTTTTAATCCACTTTTACCCAGGTTGACAAATACTAATATAAAATAATAATATTGGTATAGCTATTTGACAATTTATCTTTCATACTGTCATAACAAAATTTGAAACATATCACCTTGACAGGACTGAAAAAACAGATTTGTTTCAATACTGTCCGCGCAAATTGGACAGGGCGGCTATGTTTTGACAGGACTGAAAAAACAGATTTGTTTCAATGGGCGTGCGCACAATGATAATGAACACGCTGTTTTGACAGGACTGAAAAAACAGATTTGTTTCAATGTGATAACACGCAACTGAGGTTTTTTGCCTGTTTTGACAGGACTGAAAAAACAGATTTGTTTCAATAAGCATTTCCTGCGATAGGATTAAGCGCGTGTTTTGACAGGACTGAAAAAACAGATTTGTTTCAATCCAAACAACCAAGCCTCTCGTACAGCTCGAGTTTTGACAGGACTGAAAAAACAGATTTGTTTCAATTAAAATGCTTGGAGAACTCCAGCTGGCGGTTTTGACAGGACTGAAAAAACAGATTTGTTTCAATTCTTTCAAATTTTTCTGAAAAAACAAAAGTGTTTTGACAGGACTGAAAAAACAGATTTGTTTCAATCGGTTTTTACCGCCCTAGAAATAATATGAGTTTTGACAGGACTGAAAAAACAGATTTGTTTCAATTAGACTTGATTATTATCAGCTTGGAAGTTTGTTTTGACAGGACTGAAAAAACAGATTTGTTTCAATTGGCGAACTTATTATGATAAAAGAAGCGTTGTTTTGACAGGACTGAAAAAACAGATTTGTTTCAATATATTACAAATGATATATTTTTACACATTGGTTTTGACAGGACTGAAAAAACAGATTTGTTTCAATGTAATGGCAGGAAAACCGCTTACTGCTTCCGTTTTGACAGGACTGAAAAAACAGATTTGTTTCAATTAAGAGAAGCTATTGCCGCACAACGTATTCGTTTTGACAGGACTGAAAAAACAGATTTGTTTCAATAAACCTAGTAATCGTCGGAGATTGCTGGGCGTTTTGACAGGACTGAAAAAACAGATTTGTTTCAATTCACAATATACCGGAATGTTATAGATGTAAGTTTTGACAGGACTGAAAAAACAGATTTGTTTCAATAGCATTGTATAGATAACAACTGTATTTTATACTTTATCCGTTTTATTTTCAGTTATGTCTTAACACAGGAAAGGAAATCGTACCTCTGTAAGAATAATCTTATACGTAAGGTTAACCTTTCAACCTTTTAGTATGAAAGATATTTTGTCTTTACCAAAATTGCAGCTGCTCACCTAAATTATCATCCTTGTTGATTTGGCGCCTTTTTTTAGCTTCAGCGGCGCTTATTGTAATGCTGGCCTTCCATTGGGCATCCGTTATAAAAAAGCATTGGATATTGCCTGTCGTCGGGCTGATTATTTTTAGGTTATGAATGGCGGAATCTTTCTTTTCCGTACTTATGGCATTCTTGGCGTAGACGGAATACTGCAGCATTAAAAAGCCGCTGTCCAAAAGAGCATGGCGGAAGCGGGCGGCCTCACGGCGTTCTTCTTTGGTATCGGTGGGTAAATCAAATAGGACTATCAGCCAACCCATATAATATTTGCTCCTTGGGCAATTACTCCTCAAAAGAAACTCCTCTCAAAGACGGCAGTTTTATGTATTTGGTATCCCCGTATTTATAGGCCTTGCTTATGGAACTTACATAAAAATCCACCGCGGCGGGAAGGCTTAACTTTCTGGCGGAAGATATATCTATCCTTGCTTTAAGCAGATCTTTGGCGCAATGCTTGACGAAGGTTTCTATCTTCATACGGGGATTGTCTTTATGATAGCGCAGCAATATATAATCGCAGAATGGACGCAGCGGCTCTATCAAATCGTAAACCAGCGGCGCACTTCTAAAGCGATAGCGGTGATATATCCCCAATACGGGGCTTAGGCCGTGTATCAAAATGCTCCTGTGCACCAAGGCTGACATTACAGCATAACAATAATTAAGCATACCGTTTATCGGGTTTTCGGCATTTTGATATTCCCTTTTCTTGGGGGCGTTTTTACCGAAAGATTTAAAAAATATCTTCCAATAATGGCGGGCGATATTGCCTTCCGCCAAGTTCGATTTCTCCAGATAGCGCCATATTTTATGTTCTTTGCACAAGGCGTCAAGAAGGCAGGCCTGGTTTTCGCTTTTAGCCCTAAGAATAATATCCCACAGAGCGGCCCTGAAATAGGGTGGCATATTCATTTGAGTTTCAAATATTTCATTATGGACTATTCTGTGTAAACCGATACTGTATCCTATCGGCTTATAGGAAGAATCACAATGCATTATAACGGCATTATTTTCTATAAGGCGAGAGAAACTCTCCCCAGAAAAGGACACACCCCTCGCCGCTATTATTACGGCCAAAATATCGCAGAGAGGAAGCCTCTTTTCCGTTTTATCCGGCAAAGTACATACCAGGCAGCCCCTGTCTACGCCTATAAAACTGCCGTGTTTTAATATATGCACAATATGAGTTGTAATATTTACCCCCTTTCTTTGTAGGCTTTGCAATCCTCCAACAGACATTTTAATGAAACTGCATATTTTACCCCGGAAGAAAGTGCCGTTATAGTGACATCTCCGGAAATAGTATTAAGTTTATATTTGCCGGATTTTATAGCGCAGGGTATTCTTTTGTTTTTTTTATCTTCAGTTTTAATCACTTTTCTGGCATCTTCGGTTCCATTGGGAAGGAATAATGTAATACCGGTACTCCAAAATATTACTTTGCCGTATTTTGCCTTGCCGTCCTTAAGTTTGGCGCTTAAACTATCAAAGGGATACACCTGTTCCACAACCCATTTTTTGCCGTTATTGTAGATTATCTGCCCCAAATTACCCTCTTTAGGCATAAAATACTGCCCCGGCATCTTGCCCATAGCCCTATACTCGCCTATGGCTTTTTTGTAAGTGCCGTCCTCATTTAACACTTCCGACTTTTTAAAGGCTCTGGAAGCTGTCATAGATATTTTATATACCGGAGTATTACCCGCCACTCTGAAATCGCGCAGGAAAGATTCCCACTCTTCCTGCGACGGAGAAGAATTGAGCTTTTCTTCAAACTCTTTCTTTACTGACAAATCAAAAATATTTTTAACGTTCTTTTTAGCGTCGGCAAGTTTCTTAAATTGGTCCGCCAGCGAAGTATTAAAACGAGTTGTCATATAATATTTAACTTCTTTCCCCTCTTGGCGGGCCCGTAAGGCATACACAGTTTCCCTAAGGAGAGGAGGCTTGCTCTTGAGCTCTATCGGAAAAACTTTATCCAACGCTTCGGAATAAAAGGGCGGTTTTTGGGCAAAATCCGGCAATACTATTTTGCCTTTTTCATTATATTTAACTTCCCGCGCTAAGGATATTACCAGGGCGTCCAAAGCGTGGTGGCGTTTATTGGCGCGGTTCTTCTCGTCAAGTTTGCCGCTTAAATATAGTTTTTGATATTCCTCTTTGTTCAAATCTTGGTGCAACAAACGATTAAGATTGTGCTGAGCGCGGATTTTGGCAGTGAGTCCGCCAGTACAGACATACATTTTTCTTAAATCGCCTGACGTTTGCTCCCCCCAGCCGAAGTAGAGGCTTATTATTTTTTGCGCCAGTTTTTCTATGTATCTGGTGGCTTGGAGGTCATTTCTTTTCTTTTCCAGCTCCACTGCTTTATCGGAGGTCAGTAAATCCAATTTAAGGGAAGAAGTAATCCCCGCCTTTTTTAAATTCTCCTGATATTCCGCCCATAAAGCGCGGTCGGCAAAAAGCCACTCGTATGGCGTTTTATTGCCTTTCCTATTTTGGTTTAACTCCCTAGAGGTAAGCACCTTGTTTACAAAACTGTCTGCCCCTCCGCGCGATATAGGCACGATATGGTCCACGTCATAGGCGTCAAGCTCCTGCGGGATTATGGTTCTGTTCTCGTCAAAGACATTGTATATATCAATCCCTTTTTGCAATCTGAAAAGTTTCATTTTCTCCAAATTGCCGCTTTCGCGCGAAACGCTTAAACCATATTTTATACACTCGTCATAGGCCTCGAGATTGTTTTTAAAATTCTCTTGGTTTACTTTCTCAAGAAGGCGTTTTTCTTCCTCACCGATAAACTCGTCCCGGCCGATTTCAAGTATGCAATAGTCTGGGGCTCCGTATCTTTCGCTCAAAGTTTTAAGCCGCCCCAGCAAAAGAGTTAAGCGGCTGCGAACAATAGCATTGGTTATGGAAGATAAAATATTATCTATCTTTTCCATACGCTGTTCTTTGGTTAAATTTTTATTTTCTTCTCTTTCATCAAGGATATGGATTTTGTACCAGTCGTTGGGCATTTTGAGTAGGAAATTATAGTCCTCCTTCACGAGGCCTTTGTTTATATCGCTGTTGCTGATATTCTCCGTAAGTTCCAAATAAAAATCGTGCGGATTCTTGCCGGAAAGTATCAGCTCTTTCAATATTCTTAAAGCGGGGCGGCAAAAGCGGCTGCGCCCGCTATCTTTGGGAGCGGGTATTTTTTCGTGCCCCTCAAGCATTAAATAGCCTTTGGCATTAAGATATTTTTTTATTGCGCCTTTATCTACGAAATTGGCGTGAGAAGAGCCGTCAAACAATTTGCTTTTATGCTCGTCAAAAAGCTCTTTTACTTCCTCAAAATCAAAAGAGCCTATTTCGTCGCCTTTGATAAATCTAAAATTCTTTAAAGCCATTAAAAGCCTGACTTCTTTGCTCAACGGTGTTTCCGATTTGCAAACATTAAGCCTCGGTATTAAACAGCATTTGGATATAATTCTATTGTCAAAGCGGGGCGTTTTTTGCCCAAGTATTCCTTCAGTTTCATATTTCCTTTTTGAAGGATCTTTGACTGCGGCATAAGGCTTAGCGTTAGAACCGTATAAAATATAATCCGTATTTGGAAGATTGGGATAGAACTTCCTCGCATTTTCCAAAAGCAGGCGAAGTTCTTTTTCCACCATTTCCCTAGGAGCAACGATTTGCCCGCGTCCCTCTTTATTGCGGGCATTTCCGGGGCAGGAAGAAAGTCTTAAATTAAATTTATTGTCTTTATAATCCCATAACCCCATTTTGAAGGCTTCATAATAACAAGGCAGGCAATATTCTTGGGGAAGGCTTTTTGTAATTTCTTCAATATAGAGTTTGGAGGCTTTTATATCTTCTTCGTCCTTATCCCCTTTGCCCCACTCTACATTAGCGTCGTAACCACGGTGCTGGAACGATGACCATACCGCCTTAAAAATCTGCCACCCGGCAAGTTTTTTGCCTTGAACAAGCATAATCCTCAGCAAGGCGGAATTGTAGATAGTTTCATCGCCTTTTTGAGGGAACTCCCTAAGCATATCAGGACCGCAATCAAATACATAATTGCCGTATTTGTCTTTGCGGATATTATCGCCGGGGATATCCAAGCCCGCCTCTATTGCTATTTTTATCCACCAAGCTTCCCGCGCTTTGTGCGAAAGACGCGTCCTATAAGCCCTGCGCTGTTTTCTTATTTCTTCAAGAGAAGCGAACTTGCTGTCTATCAAAAGGCTTTGCAAATGCAAAACATTTTCCTTTTCCCTTACACACTCGCCTATACTGCCGCTGCCCAAATCGAAAGAAAAAACTTTACCCATATAAAATCCCCCTTATTTTTAAAACCGAGTAATATAACTATATCAAAATAATTAACACATAAAATAAAAAACCCGCTTTTTAGCGGGTTTTTCATACTTAAATATTGCTCTCAATCAAACGGAAAAGTTATTTGTCCACCGCCTTTAAGGTCGGGAACAATATTATCTCCCTTATCGAATCCTGCCCCGTAAGCATCATCGTTATGCGGTCAATACCAATACCCATTCCGCCGGTCGGGGGCATACCCGATTCCATAGCCTTTATATAGTCTATATCCACAATGTCGGCGTCCTCGTTTTGTTTATCTTTGGCCTTTGCCTCGGCTTGGTCTTTAAGACGCTGATACTGATCGGCAGGGTCGTTAATCTCGCTGTAAGCATTGGCGATTTCCTGCCCGCCCGCGACGAAAGCCTCAAAACGTTCCACTATCTCGGGGTCGCCCGGTTTATTCTTGGAGAACGGGCTCACCGCCGTAGGATAATCCATCATAAATACAGGGTCGTTATATTTGCTGACGATTTTCTCCTCAAACAGTACATCATAGATTTTGTCGGAAGGTTCGTCCTCCTTAAAGGATACTCCGCTCTTTTTGGCTAAGGCGATAAGTTTTTCGCGGTTAAATTCGCGGCCGTTTAAAATCTCGTGGATATCTTCGCCGAAAGTTTCCTGCCACGCCTGCGGGATATACACCCTTTTAAAGGGCGGCTTCAAATTGATTTCCTTGCCGCGGTAGGTCACCTTTTCCGCACCTATCGCTTTGGCAGCATTGCCGATAATTTCCTCAAACAAATCGGCCATGGTGTTTACGTCACCGTAAGCCTGATAAAGTTCCATCATGGTAAATTCCGGGTTATGGGTGGTATCTATACCCTCGTTGCGGAACATTTTGCCGATTTCGTAAATTTTATCAAGTCCGCCGATTATAAGACGTTTATGGTAAAGTTCCAAAGCTATCCTCATAAACAGCGGCATTTTTAAAGCATTGTGGTAAGTCTCAAACGGTTTGGCTATCGCGCCGCCGGCACTGGGCGTCAAGGTAGGGGTTTCGACTTCCAGATACCCCTTCTCGTCCAAAGTTTTGCGGATAGAGGATATAATCTTGGCGCGTTTGATAAAAATATCTTTGACGTCTTCATTGGCGATAAGGTCCAAATGGCGGTTGCGGAAGCGCACTTCCGTATCCTGTATGCCGTGGAATTTTTCCGGCATGGGCCTGATGGCTTTAGATATCAAATCCACTTTATCGGCTTTTATCGTTTTCTCGCCGGTTTTGGTAATGAACATATGCCCTTTTACCAACACGAAATCGCCCACCGCTATATGTTTTTTAAAGAAGGCGTAAGCATCATCGCCCAGTAAATCGCGCTGGACGTATATCTGCACTTTCGCGCTTACGTCCCTGATATGCGCAAAAGCCGCTTTGCCCATAAGCCTAAGCTGCACTAAGCGGCCCGCGGTAGTTACTTCCGTTCCTTCCGCCGCTTCTTTTGCTTGCAGACAGGTGTTTTTTACCTCAACATGCGCGGGATAGGGATTTATTCCGCTTGCTTTCAATTCGCCCGCTTCACGATATTTGTTCTTTATAATATCGTCCAAACCCGTTGTTTTTTGTTCCTGATTTACTTCCCGCTCTTTATTTTCCATATCTGCCTCTATAAAAAAACCCCGAAAAAACGGGGTTTATTAAACAAATTCAAATGCGCCCTGCAGGACTTGAACCTGCGACCCATCCGTTATGAGCGGATTGCTCTAACCAACTGAGCTAAGGGCGCAACAGGAATATTATAACAAAAATATCGAGGCTTGTAAAATTTTTAGCATTATTTTTATTTTAATATCGATATTTCGGCCATAATTTTTATTTAAATACTATCCTTCTCTTTATAAATCGGATAGAAATATATACCCATAAACACGGGATTATCCAAAAAGCCCTTTACGTCCTTTCTGAATACCCACACTCCGGGCGAATGGATAGTATAAATCTGCGCTGCGGTATCATAGCTTACCCGCTGGATTTGGCGGTATAGTTTTATTCTCTCGCTCTTATCGGTGGAACGCACTGCCTTGTCTATCATAGCGTCCAAGTCGGCATTGCCGAAGGACTGCGCCACCGCATAACGCCCTTTAGAATGCAGGAACGGAAATACAAAATTATGTTCGTCGGGGTAATCGGCTATCCAGCCGCGCACCCACAAAGGCATTTTGGAGGCTTGAGTCTTTTCCAAAAACGAAGCCCAAGGCACGCCACGCAGCTCTATATTAAACTTAGGATTTAATTTTTCTATATTGCGTTTTAATATCTCGGCCGAGGTTTGCCTCATTTGAGAGCCGGTATTGTAAGTCAAAGTAAAGGAAAACCCTTTATCCCACACTTGCCCGTCATAAGCTTTTTTAAAATATTCTTCCGCTTTTTTCAAATCGAACTCATAACAAGGCGCGTCTTTATCGTAAGAGGCCAAGCCAGGCGGCACCGGCCCGCACGCGCGCGGAGCTTTACCGCCCATAGACTCTTCCGCAAAAGCATCATAATCAAAAGCGTAGGAAAACGCTTTCCTTATATTTATATCTTTAAAAAAGTCCGCCGGTATACCCGCACCGTCCAGCTTGCCGCTGCCTATATCGGGGTTGGCTTCCGTATTGATGTCAAAAGTAAAAAAGATGACCGGATCGGTCTTAAGGCGCGGGAGCCTGTCTTGCACCACCAAATCCGGGTTGGAGGCGATCTGATCGGTAAAAGTAGGCGCGATTTCCGCTATGTCCACGTCGCCAGATTCCAGCATAAGGCGCATGGTGCTTTGCTCTGGTACGGTTATAAGCTGGATAGTTTCAAGTTTCGGCGCGCCCAATATATAATCCTTGTTCGCCCTTAAATATATCCTCTTGGCGGCATTGTCCCAGCGCTCAAGCATAAAAGGCCCGCTGCCGTTGGCTTTATCGAAAAGATAAGACTCGTTCTTGCCGCGGTTATTGTATTGCCGCCAAGTTCCCGCCGTGCCGTCCCACTCGCCGTGGCTTATCGCCCAGTCTTTACTTATTATATAAGACCATCGGGCAAGTATTGAAAGCAGCGGCGCAAACGGCCTTTTTAAAGTTATTATTACTTTATCGCCGTCGCTTTTTATAGCGTTTTCCACGTCTTGGTAATCGAGTATTATATTTCCTTTATTGTCGCGGGTGGAAGTTATGCCCAAAATAGGCTCCAAAAGCAGTGTTGAGGGGCCGCTGACGGCATCGGATATCAAAAACCGTTTTAAGGAATATTCCACGTCCTGCGCGGTAAGCGGGGTGCCGTCGTGGAATTTTATGTCTTTTCTTATATTAAAGGTATAAGTTTTGCCGTCTTGGGATATAAGGCCGTTCTCAACGGAAGGCACTTCTTGCGCTATCAGAGGTTCAAACTCCGTAAGGGAAGAACCTTTAAATTTTATTAAAGTATCGTAAATATTAAGCAAAACACCGTGCGTAAAGCCGTCGTAAGAAAAGACGGGATCGAAAGATTCCGCCTCCCCAATAATCGCCACAGTAAGATTGTTTGTTTCCTGCTTGGGCGCACAGCCAAATATGGCCGCAAGGCAAAGCGCTGCCGTAAAAATTATATTGTTTCTTTTCATTTATTCACCTATCGCGTAAGCTATTCCTTTTTTGTTTTTGAGCCAAGCCGCGGCAAATTGTTTCCTGTCGTATACCCGCCGCACATTTTGCTCTTTGGAGGCGGCGGGATCCATAACAATTACATTACCCTCCGCGTCAAAACCGCAAATTACCACCAAGTGCCCCTCGCTCTTTTTAACAGCCGCATTTTTTAAGGCGCCATCTTTATAAGCTATGGAAACTATCAAAGGCCGCCCTTTATAAAGCTCACCTTCGGCCTGCGCCAAAGAACTGCACCTTACAACCGCCGCCGCAAGGCCAAGCTGCGCGGCAAAGGCGGTATTAAGCGGCCAACTGCCATAAATTTCGGCGCCTTCGTCATATACGCCTTTTAATATTTCCTCAAGCGGCAAATCTTTGCCGTAATGGGCCAAAACCATTTTAAGACAAGCCGGCGAACAAATGCGGCGGCGCAGTTTCTTATCCGCGTAAAGCATTTGGCTGACCGGCTTTAAAGGTATTTCAAAATCCCTAAGATCCAAAGTTTCCAACCCAAGAGAATCATCATAAGCGGCTTTGGCGCGCGTAAATGCCGCGGCAAGGAAATCTATCTTCGCTCGGCCCAGTACTGTTATTTGATACTTAAAAGCCAAAGCGGGCTTTTTGGGTATTAGAGTGTCGCACTCAACTTTAGCGAAGGCGTCGCTCTGCTCTTTGAAAGTTTTTTTGTAATTAGGACTTACATAAAATAATTTATACAGGCCGCTCCAACCGTCTTCCGTTTTTACCGCCGCCTCCGCCAAAGCGGCGGATCCTTCCTCAAAACGCACGCTTAGAGATAAGGCTAGCGAATCAAATTCAAACGGGCCTTTAATCGGTTTTGAGGCTATTACGTAAAAACCTTTAAATTTGGCGCTTGGCGCCAGTTTCTCTTTAGGGAAGATATTGTTGTATACGGGCAATAGGGCGATTTGCTTTTTGCTCAGCGGTTGCATCGGCTCGGCCTCCTATGAAAAATCGGGGCACCCGGGCTCGAACCGGGAACCTCCCGCTCCCAAAGCGGGCGCTCTACCTTTGAGCCATGCCCCGAATAATAGAATTATACAAAATTATATAAGACCGTTACGGTCGGCTTTTCCCTTTTAAGAGCAATACCGCGCAGGCGCATCCAAAAAACACTTTCATTTCCATTAAACGCGCCTGCAAATATTACAGACAACAAACTTTTAAAAATAATCAAACACGGGAAAACAACAAAACCCTTTTAGCCAATTATCGGCAGGCATAAAATTTATACGCCAAATATGTATGCCAAATAAAAAACCCCCGATCTATCGGAGGCCACAATAAAAACCACTCCGGGACTAGGACTCGAACCTAGGCTAAACGCTCCAGAGGCGCTTGTGCTACCATTACACCATCCCGGAAAAATTTCTACATCAATATTTTAGCATTTTTACGAAAAAATTAGAATAGTGTATAATATTTTATTATATGAAATCAGACGAAAAAGCCATCGGTATCTTTGATTCCGGATTGGGCGGCCTTACCATTTTAAAAGCCGTAAAAAAGCTAATGCCGAAAGAAAATATTATTTATTTTGGCGATACGGCTCATGTTCCTTACGGCTCCAAATCCAAAGAGATTGTTACGGAATATTCCCTAAATGTAGCCAAATTCTTGGAAAGTAAAAAAGTAAAACTGATTTTGGTCGCGTGCAATACCGCATCGGCGCTTGCCTTGCCCACTTTAAAACGGCATATAAAAGTGCCCGTACTCGGGGTAATAACACCCGGCGCGGCCTGCGCCGTAAATACGACGAAGAATAAAAATATAGTTGTGCTGGCCACCGAGGCTACGGTAAAAAGCAAGGCTTATATCAAGAGTATAAAAAGGACGGATAAATCCATTTCCGTCACGCAATATGCCTGCCCGCTTTTCGTACCTATAATAGAGGAAGGCTTGGCTTTAAGCGATATTTCCCGCTTGGCCATAAAAAAATATCTTACTCCTCTTAAAGGCGGCAAAGCCGATACTGTAATTTTGGGCTGCACGCATTATCCGGTAATCAAAAACGAGATAGCGGAATTTCTAGGCAAGAAAATAATGCTTATCGATTCCGCCGAAGAAATTGCAAAACGCGCCAAAGATTTGCTTGAAAGGAAACGTATTTTAAAAACTAAAGGCAAAGGCAAGACGCAGATATACGCAAGCGACCTGCCGGAAAGATTTTCCCGCTTGGCGCTTAATATAATCGGCGGCAAAAGGCTAAAAGTTAAAGAGAGCAGGTTTTTTATATGAAAATTTTTTCCGACGAAAGACTTATAAATCTGGGCATTATCAGCGGCACCGCATCCAAAGACAGCGGCAGCGGCAGAGAAAAGCAAAACACCGATAAATTTTTCTCTTCCCTCAATATACCCGCAGATAAGATATTGGGGCTGAAACAAGTGCACGGCGATAAAATAATCCCCCTTTTAACAGAGCGGGATCTTTCCGCATACCGCGCGTCCGAAGTTCATGAGGCCGACGGCTGGCTCTTGGGTTTAAAAGGATTTGGAGTAATGATTTTAACTGCCGACTGCGTACCGCTGTATCTGTGGGATAAACAAGGCAAATTTATAAGTCTGTGCCATTGCGGCTGGCGCGGAGTAGCCGCGCAAATGCCCAAAAAAGCGGCAAAACTCATTAAAGAACAGGCCGGCCAAAACTGCGAGATTTGCGCTTATATCGGCCCCCACATAAACGCCTGTTGTTTTGAGGTTCAAGAGGATGTGGCGGGGCAGTTTGATCCTTCCTCCATAATTAAAAGGGACGGCAAACTGTTCGTGGATCTTACCGCCGATATAGTGCGCCAGCTTAAGGAATGCGGCGTAAAGATGGAAGATATAAAATCGCCCTGCTCCTGCGAATGCACCTGCTGCAACAAAGAAATATTTTTCTCCTATCGCAGGGACCACACTAAAGACGTGCTTATCTCCTTCGCTTACAAATTATAGGTAAATATGGCGCCGACAAAAGCCGAGCGGGATTACCTGTCCTTGGCGATAAGATGCTTTTGCTGGTGCATAATTTCAGTCTTTTTCACGGGGCAATCCCAAGCGGCGTTTTCAGGGCAGACGTCGCGATGCCTCTTGAAAAGGAAATTTATCGCAGGCATACACCAGCCCTTTTCTATGAAGAACGAGAACAAAGTAGCCAAAATAATGCTAAACAGTATCACCGAATAGATTGTATTTTGCAAGACCGCGCCGCCCGATACGCCGGACTTAATAATCAAAGCGGCTAAGACAGCCGTAACCAAACCTTTGGGAACCATTACGGAAGTTACCGCGCTGTCTATACGGCTGACGGATTTATCCAGAACATAATTGACGACGGGTATCCTCGCCATAAAAATGACAATCGTAAACAATAAGCCGCAAAGCATAGAGTACATGCTGGTAATCTGCATAGATATACCGATATATACGAAGAAAAAAGTCCTCAAAACAAACACCACCTCGCTAAAGAAGCTTTTTTCCACGTCATTAAAGGCCTTGCTTTTTACGTTTTTGGTAAAGCGTTCGATAAATTTAAAACCGTTAAGCTTCCGGATCGTCCTTATATTGCCGGCTACTATCCCAAAGATAAACGCCCCTATCGAGCCGTCAGAGCCCAAAGTCTCGCATACGGAATACACCACCAAAACGAATGCCAAAGTTAAGAAAATCCCGTTTTCCAACTTTCGCACTTTATTAAGTACGGTAGTCCAAAATATAGCCGCAGCACCGCCGACCGTACAGGAAACCATAAAGGTATATATTATTTTGGCTATAATGAGGCTTGGATCAAAAGACTGTATTTTGGCCATACTGAGCAAAGTCATCGTAACAACGATTGATATCACGCCGCCCATGGTCGATTCCGTAAGGAGCACGGTTTTAATATTATTGGATATGTTAAGTTTTGATATCAGCGGTATTATTATGGCAAAGGAATTATTTGCCAAAATGGAACCAAGTATTATTGCGTAAGCCCAATGAAGGCCAAGTGCAATTTTTGCCAAAAGCGCAACAATACACATTATTATTACGAAGCTGATTACGGTAAGCCTTGAACTCTGCTCCCAGGTGCTTCTTATTTGGGAAATGCGCAAGCCAAGCCCGCTTTCAAATAAAATCACTATCAGCAATACTCGGCTGAAGACTTGGTCAACCATACCGAAATCGCTTGGCGATACAATTTTCAATATCGGCCCGATTATAATGCCCAAAATCAAAAGCGGCAACACCTCGGGCATACGCGTTTTGACAAACATGGCCGAAAATAAATGCGACAAAAAAATCAATATCGCCAGTGATATTATTACCCCTTCCATAGTTTATATGATAGAAATTTAAGGGCCTCAAGCGCAACAAAATAAAATCTTAAAGTAAAAACGATTGTATTTATCGTTATTTTTATTTAATATATCTTATATGACGAAACTGCTTATGGCCGTTCTTTTTGCGTTTATTCCGCTTTTCGGGTTTGCGGCTCAAGCCGCGCCGATAATAGTGGAAGGGCGTTATTCGGCCGGATTTAAGAATATAGAAGACGGCTCAAACATCAAAAAGGCCGCCGCTTTGGAAAACGCTTTAAACGAAATAGAACGCAAGCTTGAAACGGGCGACTATACCACCGTACTGAATGCCTGCCAAAGCCTGCTGGACAATAATTACGACGACCCCCGCATATATACTTTAATGGCACGCGCTTATGAAGAATCCAAGGATTTTGACAATGCCTATTATTTTGCCTCTCAAGCGATAGCAAAAAGCCCCTCAAACGTAGAGGCCTATACCACCCGCGCGCACAGCTACCTTGAACGTAAAGACATAATGCGCGCAACCGAAGATATAGACACCGCTTTAAAACTTAATCCTCGCTCCTCAAGGGCAAAAAGCGTACAGGATTTGATAAACGAGGCGCAAAAACCGGCCAAAAAGAAGCGGGCGTCCCTATCAGATTATCGTTTGCCGCCGTGGTTTTTTGTTTATTTCGTATGCGTAGTGCTGGTTATAGCTTTCTATGTGGTGCTTAGATACTATAATGTATTTGGCGGGCCGGTAGACGTTAAAGGCAGGAAACTTAAAGAAGTAAACATAAAAGAGCAATACCACTTTATAAGGCCGATAGGCGAAGGCGGTATGGGGAAAGTCTACGAAGCTTACGACAACGCCCTTAAGCGCAAGGTGGCGGTAAAACGCATTAAGCCGGAACTGTTAAGGAACGATTACGTGCGCGAGCAGTTTTTGTCCGAGGCGAGAATGGTCGCCATGTTGCACCACCCGTGTATAGTGGAAATTTATACCGTTATAGAAACGGTAAACAGCTTGTATTTGGTGTTTGAATACGTAGACGGACAGACCTTGGAAACCCGCCTTGACATAGACAGTTATATCGATTTTGACGAAGTCAAAAACATTTTTGAATCGGTATGCCAAGGCCTAAGCTACGCGCATTCGCAAAATATCGTACATTGCGATTTAAAACCCGGTAATATAATGATAGCCGACAGCGGCGTGGCAAAAGTAATGGACTTCGGCGTGGCGCAAAAGATTACCGATGACAATGAGGACAAATCCCACCCGGTGGCGGGTACCCCGGCGTATATGTCGCCAGAACAACAAAAAGGCATTACCTCCAAACAGTCCGATATATATTCCCTGGCCGTATGTCTTTACGAGGCTTTGGTGGGGCAGGTGCCGTGGAGCGTCAAAGGGTTCGACGTAACTACAAAGAAGATAGTGCCGCCTTCTCAAATAGCGCCTTATGTCCCCAAAGAAATAGACGAGCTTATATTCCGCTCCTTAAACGAGGACCCGTCAAAACGCATACAGACGGTGGAACAGTTCTGGAATATACTTAAAAACTCCCAAGCGGTGAACTCTTAGAGGAACTTTCTTATAACTTGTTCGGTTAAAGCGCGCAAAGCCTTCACGGTTTGCGCGTTTTTGTTTGTCGACAACCAGCGTTCGCCGAAAAGCAAATCGCTTATAACAAATACCGCCGAAGCCTTAAGGCCGCGCGCTTTGGCAAAGGCAAACAAAGCCGAGGCTTCCATATCTACCGTAAGGCACCCTTTTTTATCATAATGCCGTACGGCCGAAAGCGTTTCCCTAAAAAGAGCGTCCGTAGTCCAAGTATCGCCTTCGGCCTTAACGGGTAAATCGCAAAGCGCGGGCATTTTGTCAGCCGGGATATATTCGCCGTCAAAATAATGCCGAGCGGTACCCTCGTCACAAAAAGCGCCACGGCACAGAACTCGGTCGCCAAAGGTCAAATTTTCATTCAAGGCGCCGGCGCTGCCTAGCAAAATAAAATTCTCGGCCCCCAAAGCGGCGGCCATTTCCGCCAAAACAACGCACAAGGGCGCTCCCAAAGAAAAATTGTGCATAAGCGCCAAATCGTCGTTGATGATCTCGATATCGGACATAAGTTTATAGGTTTTCCTGCTCAAAGCGGAAAATGCGCCGCCCCAATTTACGCAAGGCGCCATAATAAGGGTTTTAGGCAAAGGGAAATTGATGTTTTTGGCAGCCAAAAAATCCGCGGCGGAAAAAAGGGGCGCATCTTTTTTGTCTGCTTTATCGCATATCGGCACTGTAAACCTTCCAATAATGATAAAATATAAAGATACAAAAATTATATAAAAATAAAGGGAACGGAGTCGGCCTATGCAGGAACTGGAAAAAGCAATAAATTATTTCAACGAGCTTATTTGGACTTATCCGATGATATTGTTGCTCGTTGCTACGCACTTATATCTAACTTTTAAACTCAAATTTATACAGAAGTATATATTTAAAGCGATGAAATTGTCGGTAAAAAAAGACAATTCCGCGGGTATGGTAAGCAATTTCGGGGCTTTGGCGGTTTCCTTGGCGGCCACGATAGGAACGGGCAGTATTCTCGGGATGACCACGGCCGTAGCGATAGGAGGGCCTGGCGCGGTGTTCTGGATGATCCTTATAGGGATATTCGGCATAGCTACAAAATATTCCGAATGTCTTTTGGCGGTAAAATACAGAGTGCGCCTTAAAGAGACCAAAGAATACGTAGGCGGGCCGATGTATATAATGAAAAATGCCCTTAAAATGAAATGGATGGGAGTAATCTTCGCGATATGCGGCCTTTTAATGGCGATAAGCGGCGGCGGATTTCTGCAGGTAAACGCGATTGTCGACGTGCTTGGTGACGCTTACAGCATAAACGGGTTGCTTGTCGGCGTGATAGTTTCGCTCTTGGTAGCGATAGTTATTATAGGCGGAGTAAAAAGCATAGCCGCGGTCTGCGAATGGCTGGTGCCGATAATGGGCGGTTTATATTTGATTGCCGCTTTGTATATATTCATAGTGAACATACAGGAAATGCCGGCAACAATAGCTTTGATAATAAAGAGCGCGTTCGGTTTTAAAGCCGTAGGCGGCGGATTTTCGGGCGCGGCTTTACTTACGGCTTTGCATGTAGGAACTAGCAGGAGCGTACTTTCGACCGAAGCCGGCATGGGCAGTGCGTCCGTAGTGGCGGCGGCGGCGAAAACAAAGAACCCCGTAAGGCAGGGCTTGGTAGCCAGCACCTCGGTATTTTGGACATTCTTCATCTGCACTTTGACGGGCCTTGTAATAATAGTCGCGGGCGATTGGCAAAGCGGAGAGAAATTCGCCGGCGATTTGTGCAACAGCGCATTCCAAACCATTCCTTATGTGGGGATACCGCTTTTGGTGTTTTCTTTGACGATATTCTCTCTTACCACGATAATCGGCTGGGCCTACTACGGCGAAAAATTTATAGAGTTTCTGGGCGGCAGCAAAATAGTAAAACCCTTCCGCATATTCTGGATAATATCTATGCTTTCGGGCGTATTCATATCGCCGTCTTTGGCCTGGGCGCTGGTGGTGACGATAACCGCCATGATGTCCATACCCAACCTTATTATGATTTTTATGCTTAGAAAGAGAGTGGTGAAAGAAACAAATCTCTATCTTAAATCGGAAATAGATAATATATAATTAGAACAGGAGGCGAAAATGCAGAGAACTTATCTTATCAAGAACGGCAAAATTACTGAAGACGAATCGGCGTCCGCCTCCAGTTGCGATATACTCCTGTTCGTAGACCCTACGTCAAGCGAACAGCGTTATCTTATAGATCATCTTAGAATAGACGAGCATACTTTAGCATCTTCCATGGACCCTGAAGAACTGCCCCGTCTTGAAACGGAACCAGATCATACCGCCTTGATTTTAAACCGCCCGCGCAATTATTCGGGCAAAGAGCAGCTGGTGTTTAAGGTAGCCTCGATGGGAATGTTCCTGTTCAAAGACAAGTTGGTAATAGTAATGACGGAAGACATTCCGCTGTTCATAGGCAAGAGGTTCAATCAGGTGCTTTCTCTGCACGACGCTTTCCTGAAAATAATCTATAACGCCATAGCGCACTATTTGGAACATTTGCGCGTCATCAATATGATAACGGAAGAAATAGAGGACAAGATGACGGGCTCGGTAGACAATAAATATCTGATAAACCTTTTCAGTCTGGAAAAGAGCTTGGTGTATTATCTTAGCGCGATAACATCAAACGGTTTTGTATTTGAAAAGTTGAGAAACTTTTCCGGGCGTATCGGCTTTGACGAACGCTGCCGCGAAATGCTTGACGACATCATCATTGAAAACACTCAATCCCAAAAGCAGGCGGAAATTTATTCCAGCATTTTAGCAGGCCTTATGGACGCCAGAGCCTCAATCGTAAACAACAATTTAAACCTGCTGATGAAACGCCTAAACGTCATTACCATTTGGATTATGGTGCCGACTTTCGTGGTGAGTGCTTTCTCGATGAACGTAATGATACCGCTTCAGGAGCACCCGCAGGCTTTCTGGATGGTAATGGGTTTGGCGATAATGTCGGTCTGGCTGACGGCGATATACTGGAAACACAGAAACTGGTAAACTCTCAAACCAACTCTCCGCCGCCGTTCGGCACAATAATTTGTTATAAAAAAACTCCCGTTCATAAGCGGGAGTTTCTGTTTTAAAGAAATATTAAAGGGCAAAGCTCAAACGCCCAAAAAGATATTTTTCTTATTTTAGGAAATAAAGGGCTATTATCACTATGCCCAAAATCCACCTGTAATAAACGAAGACGTCAAAGCTGTGGCTTTGGATATATTTCATCAAGAATTTTATTACCAACCAGCCGCAAATCATCGCCGCGAAGAAGCCCGCCATAAACGGGCCGTCTATTTCCGAAAGGGAAATATCCTTCAATTTAAGTACGGCCGCGCCCGCTATTATGGGTATGGACAACAAAAAGGAAATTCTGGCGCCCGCGGCGCGGCTGAAACCCAGCAGCAAAGCGGCGGTAATAGTGGCGCCGGAGCGCGATACGCCCGGCATTATCGCCAAAGCCTGCGCGCAGCCTATCAGCATCATAGCCGCCAGCGGGAAAACGGTTTTATAACTTTTAAGTTTGGCATTGTACCTGTCGGCCAAAAACAAAAACAACGCAAAAAGCATAAGCATAACGGCTATCATAAGAGGGGAGCGGAAAACATTTTCCGCCGCGTCCTGCAAAAAATAGCCCGCCAAAGCCGCAGGTATAGTAGCCAGACCGATATACCAAAATTGGCGGCCTTCCTCGCTTTTTGGCCTGCTCAACCCGTTAATGGTAAGTTTAAGCAAATCCTTCCAAAAGTAGGCACATACGGCTATCAAAGTGGCTAAATGCAGAGCGACGTCATAAGTCAGCCCTTGATAAACCCCGCCCGAAAAAAATGGAAAAAGCGCCAAATGCGCCGAACTTGAAATCGGCAGGAACTCTCCCAGAGCCTGCAATATACCCAAAAAAACCGCTTCGCCGAGCGTCATAAAAGTAACCGCCTTTATCTAAAATATCAAAACATTACATAAATTATATATTATTTATATATGCGTCTGTTTACGGGAAGTTTCCGCGCTCTTGAGGAGCATTTTATAAACTTTATCTCAAAGGAAAAGCAAAATCCTTTGGATAGAGCGCTCGTCGTTTTGCCTTCCGCAAGGCTGCAAAATTCGCTTTCCAAGGCATTGGCGCGCAAAAGCGGTTTTATCAGCGCAGTGGATTTCGCCGATTTCCAAAATTTGGCCGCCTCGCTTAATGCATATTCGCCCGATAAAGCCAATGCGCTGCTGCCGGCAAACGCTTTGCAGGATTTTATAATTAAAGACATACTTAACCAATACAGTTCCCTGCCCGTTTCCCGCGGATACAGAACTCTGTTTAAATCCGCATTTAGGGACCTTATCGCCGCAGAAATAACCGTCAAAGACCTGCTGCTTTTAATGGAGTCGGACGAAATTCCCTCACAGGAACAAAAAAAACAACTTTCCGAATTTATAGTCTGCTACGATCAATATCTCCGCCAAATACGAAAAGACGGCTTTGATTCTTACGGAGACTTTTTCAAAAAAGCGGCGGGCACGGTAAAAAACAATGCCTATTTAAAAAAATTCAAATATATAATCTTTTACGGCTTTTACGATTTGACCGCCCTGCAATACAATGTATTTAAAGAGATAGCGGCCGATTTTGAGGTATCGGTATATTTCCCATATTTAGATACGCCCGCTTATTCATTCGTCAAGAATTTTTACGAAGGCTCTATCCTTCCTTTGGCGCAATATAAGGAGGCTCTTCCCCCGGACAATTCCCCCTTCCGTCAAGCGGCTTGCGATATCTTCCTTCCCTCCGATAACGAAGCGCTAAATCCGGATATAAGGATTATAGGCGTTTCGGGCGTACGCGACGAGGTAAACGCCGCGGCCAAAGAAATTCTGACGCTTAAGGAAAAGCACCACATCGCCTTTGGCGAGATTGCCCTTTTCGCCAGAACAATGGACCCATACAAATACGATATCCCGGCCATATTCGCACGCAACAAGATACCGGTAAACTACTCTTTTGAATTTCCGCTTTTAAGCCACCCTTTCGCGGCCTATATATACAATCTTCTTAATCTCGGCAGAAACGATTTTTACAGCGCGGACGCAGCCGCGGTGGTGGCTTCGCCGTATTTCAAAGAGGGCAGGCGCGAGTGGCGAGACATAATAAGAAACAGCGGCATAACGGGCGGACTATCCCAATGGTCGGGCCTGGCGAATCTCTACATCAACAGCAAAAACGAAGAAGAAAAACGCCTTTATAGGGCAAATGCCGCGCAAATAACCCAAACGATACAAGCCTTGGCCAACTTCTATCCCACCTTGGAAGAAGCGGGCGATTTTGAGTTCTTGGCGGAAAAGGCAAACTCTTTTATAGAAGCCTTCACACGTGAAGATATTGAGGACTACGAGCGGAATATCCTTGAAAAAATAAGGAAAATTATTCGCCAAACGGCCTCTTTCTCGCAAGTGCGGCGCCGCGCGCAAAAGGGCGAATTTCTGGACGAATTGCTCTGGGCGATGAAAGAAGAAACCTTCGCCAAAACCTCCGAATACTCCGACGGCGTACAAGCCGCCGACATAATGGCCTTAAGAGGCCAACACTTTAAAGCGGCGGTATTTCTTGGCATGAACGAGGGCCTCTTGCCCGCCACACCAGCGCCCGACCCGATATTAAAAGAGGAATACCGTACCTTACTCCAAAAGGTTGGTTTTTTGATACATAATCAAAACGAAAGATATTTTGAGGAAAAGCTGCTGTTCTCGCTGGCTCTTTCAAGCGTGGCAGAAAAATGCTCTTTTATCTTTGAGAGGAGCGGCGACGACGGAAAGACAAAAATACCATCTCTCTATCTAAGCCGCTTGGCGCAAAGCGCGGGCAAAAACCTAAAGAGTCCGGACCTTTCTTTAAGCCGCAGGGAAAGCGAGAAGCTGGCCCAATGGCCCTTTGAGCTTTTAAATCAGGAGGAGGCGGCCTCTCTCGCGGCTTTAAAATTCCCCGCCGCCAAACAAGCGCTTTATACGGCCTTTAACCCGGAAGAACTGCCCGATACTCTGTTGGAAAACCAACTTGAAAAGGCACCCTTTTTAGCTTTTAAATCGCCCGGCCTAAACGCCTATGACGGCGTGATAGGGCACTCCAACGCCTTGGCGGAAAAAATAAACATCAAAGGGCTTTCGCCCAGCAATCTGCGCGCTTTATGGCTATGCCCCGCGAGTTATATGTTCAAAAACATTATCCGCTCAAACGAGCCGCCGGAATACGACCGCGCCAAAATACCCGCAAACGCGAAAGGAACCCTGCACCACGAGATTTTGCAAAAGTTCTACATTTACGTAACAAAGAACAAACTGCTGGATAAGTTGTTTACGGGCGCGGCGGGTGATATTTTTGAGGAGTTTTCAAACTCCAGCCTCACTGCCGAACGTTATAAGGAATACGGCCTTTATCCGCTCGTCTGGAAAGACCTTTGCAAAGACATCAAAAAGAATTTAAGGCACTTGATAGAGGCCGATTTGCCCGTCCTCCAGCAAAATAATTTAACGCCCTCTTTTTTTGAATACCACTTGGAGGCCGAAGCCGATTTTGACGGCGTCAAACTTAAACTGCACGGCGAAACCGACCGCATAGACATCAACAAAGAAACCCTTTTCTGCCGCGTGGTGGACTATAAGAGCGGCAAGGAAGATTCATCCATGCTCAAAGCCATTTTTGAAAAGGGCATTTTGCAGCCGCCGCTTTATATGCTTATGATAAACGAAAGCAAAGATAAAAATCTGCAAGGCTGCAAAGCCCAATCGGCATCGCTTTTGGCGGTTGAGGAAGAGGGCAACCCGGAAAAGAGCTTTTCCCTTTCCGAATACGAAGCCGTAAGAGAACCTTTTGAACGGGCTGTAAAATACCGTCTGGATTTGGCGCGAGAGGGTGTTTTCCTAATAACACCCTGCGAAGATACCTGCAAATATTGCGCCTTTGCCGATATTTGCCGCAAAGACCACGTCCCCAGTTTAAGGCGCGCGGCGCTTTCGGCGCAAGCGGTTAAACTAAGGAGTTTCAATGCCCCAAAATAACGATTTTTTTATCGCGCCGGACCAAAAAGCGCGCGACGCCGCCGTAACGGAAACGTCCAACAACGTAATAGTGGAGGCGGGGGCCGGCACGGGTAAAACCACGCTTTTGACAGACAGGCTCTGCTACCTTATTTTGAATAAGGGCATAGCCATAGACAAAATAATCGCGCTCACTTTTACCGAAAAGGCCGCCGCGGAAATCAAAGCGCGCCTGCTAGATAAAATGAACGATATGCTCCTGCTGATAAAAGGCGAGCCCCCCAAACAGGGCGAAGAGGAAAAACGCAAGGAAACTTTAAAACTTAGAAATAAAATCGCACGCGACGACAAAAGCCTCAAAGAACATATAGAAAAGAATTTGGAATTGGCCGAGCGCGCAATAATAAGCACCATACACGGCTTCTGCTTTAAGATTTTAAAGAGATTCCCCGCCGAAGCCGGGACCGCGCCCGATCTTACGGCGGACGCGCAAAACTCGTCGGAGGCGATACTAGATAAAGTATGGACGGCATTTTTGGACGAACAGCTTAATTACCATTCCCCGCGCGCAGATTTATGGGAAGACATACTCTCCGCCTGTACTTTGCAGGAGATAAAAGCCTTCGCCTTTACTCTTTTGAAACAGCCCTTGAGCGATTACCGCCCCGATTTGAAAAGCAGGGAAAAGGCCAAAATCCTGCGCGAAAAAGCCCAACGCGCCGAAAATTTTTTAAAAGAATATAAAAACACCAGTAAAAAAGGAAACGCCTTCGACCGGAATTTGGAGCAGGCGATTGCCGTCTTAAACAATACCGTGGCATACCACGAAGGCGGCGAATACGGCGACGTCAATATGGATCAAACCAAGAAAGTTTCCCGCCGCCCCAGCGGCTGGACCTCGGAGGAAGACTTCCTGGAAGCGGGCGAAATAATAGCTTTGGCCAATAATGCATCGGTAAAGAACATTGAGCTTCTTAAAAAGGCGCACCTTGTTTTAAGCGAATTTCTGCCTTTGGCGCGCGAAGCGCTAAAAAAATCCAACCTTATAGATTTTGACGACATGATACTCAAAACAAGGGATTTGGTAAAAACACACCTTCACGTAAGGCAGATTTTAAAAGAAGAATATCAGAGTATTCTGCTTGACGAATTCCAAGACACGGATCCAGAACAGGGCGAAATATTCCTATACCTCAGCGAAACGCAAGACAGCCAAGCCAAAGACTGGCGCGACGTCCTTTTGGAGAGAGGCAAACTTTTTATAGTAGGCGATCCCAAACAGTCCATTTACCGCTTCCGCGGCGCGGATATATCGGCCTATGACGTCTTTATAGACACCCTGTTAAAACAAGGCGCGGCGAAATATTTCCTGCAAAGCAATTTCAGAAGCTCGCGCGAAATAGTCGCCTACGCCAATAAATTCGGCCAAAAAGCGATAGAGGAAGAACACGGCATACAGCCCAAGTATGTCCCCATAGAACATACTAAAAATTACAAAGCCGAACCGGTGCGCATTTTGGCAATTACCGACAACGGACAAAAAATCCATTCCGAACGGCAGCGCCGATTTCAGGCTGATCTCATCGTCAAATGGATAAACGAAAACGCCTTCAAAACGGAACTTTCCGAAGGCCGCGCTATGACTTATAAAGACATCGCCGTACTCTACCGCAGCGCGACCGGGCTTTCGCTTCTGATAGATGCCCTAAAGCAGGCCGCCATTCCTTACAGCGTGGAGGAAAACAAAAATTTCTATCAGACCCAGGAAATAAAGGATATTTTAAACCTGTTAAAACTGGCACAAAACCCGATGGACAAAACGGCGCTTATCGGCGTGCTCAGAAGCCCCTTGTGCCTTATCGGCGACGACGAAATCCTGGCTTTGGCCGAAAGCGGCTCCTTAAACATATATGCCGAAGTTTCCTCTCCCCACATAAAAGCCTGCTTTGATATGCTGAAAGAAATTTGCCGCCGCGCCCAAACCTCGCCGCTGGAAGATTTTATAAACTATATTCTCTACCAAACGCGCTTTAAGCAAATGCAGCTTTTATGCGGCGCGGGCGAACAGACAAGCGCGAACATATCAAAATTTATGGATATAGCCAGGGGTTTCGCCTCAAACGGAATGCTGGCCTTGCCCCAGCTTATACGCCATATCGAAGTATATTTCAAGAAAAAGGAGAAGGAAGGGGAGTCGCCTTTGGCGGAAGACTCTTTGGACAGCGTCAAACTGATGAGCATACACAAATCCAAAGGGCTCCAGTTCCCCGTGGTCCTAATTTACGACATAGCCAAAGAGGACAAAAAAGGCAATAAGGAAGAACGCTCTTATCTAAGCGATTGGCTCTCGGGCGCAGGTGCGCCGCGCTTGGGCAAAATAAAGGATTTGACCTATTCCATCCTGGAACAGACCAACAAGAAACACGCAAAAGCGGAAGAGCGGCGCATTTTATACGTCGCGCTTACCAGGGCTAAAGAAAGGCTTATAATTTTAGGCTCGGCAAAAGCGGCAAAAACCTTGGCCGAACCGCTTTTGGAGGCGGGCTGTTACCCGGGCGAAGATATGCCGCCGATACTGCAAGAAGGCGTTTGCGAAGTTTCCTATATCCCCTATGGCGAAGGCGGCGCGGGCGCGCCGGGCTTCGGCGTACACCCCGGGGAAGGCGATCCGGCTTTCCTTACGGAATGGAAAGAAATCTGGCTTAAAAGAAGTGAAGAATACAAAAAAGCCGCCCTCCGTACTCCGCGCCCCAGCGCCGCCGCACAAAGCGGATATGAGAGCGAAGAAAGAACTAAAGCCATGCTCATCGGCCGAATATGCCACAGATTGCTTTGCCAAATTTTGCTGGGGCGGGAAATCTCCTTAAACAATGCCGCAGTAATAGAAGGCGCGGACCCTAAAGCCGACGCCGAAGCGATTAAAGAGGCGCAAGATATTATAGAAGATTTTAAACAAAGCGAGGCTTTTAAAAAATTAACCTCTATGAAAACGCTCGCCTGCGAATTGCCCTTTTCGCTGAAAGAGGGCTCGGCGGAAGTTTACGGCAGCGGAATAATAGACGCCATTTTTGAAGACAAGTTCGGCGGCATATTTATAGCGGAGTTTAAATCTGATAAGATAAATAAAGAGCGGCAGAAAGAAACCGCGGGAAAATACATGCCCCAGCTTGAGGCCTATCTAAACGCCGCACGCGTTATATTTAAAGGCAGGAAAGTAAACGGCGCATTGATATTTTTGCGGAGTAAACAAATTTGCCCTTTAGGAGAAGATTAAATGTTTGACAACTTAAAGAAACTTATGGAACTTAAAAAAACAATGACCGAGGTAAAAAAACGCTTGGACGAAATGGTAATCAAGGTTGAAAGCCCGGCCAAAAATTTTGAGATGACGATATCGGGCTCCCAGCAGGTGCGGGAACTTAAAGTCCTTAAGGATTTAAAAGAAGTTTCAAAAGAAGATATAGAAAAGGATTTGACCGAGCTTTTTAACAAAGCGGTAAAAGATTCACAGGCTATGGCCGCGCAGGCCATGGGCGGATTGGCAAACTTGGGGCTGTAAAAATTATGCGGGAAGGCTCAATAGCGGTTGTGGGGGCGTCCTCGGACAAAAGCAAATATTGGCATAAAATCTTCGCGGATTTAAAGGCCGCCGGCTTTGACGTCTGCTGCGTCAATCCGAAAACCGAAGCCGACCCGCAAAATAATATATATAAAGACTGGGCAAGCCTCCCGCGCAAGCCTCAAACCATAATAATAGTGGTCCGCCCCGAACTCACCGCCGAGATAGCAGCTTACGCCGCAGAAAACGGCGTCAAGGAATTATGGTTCCAGCCCGGAACTTATGACGAAACTTCCGCAAAAACCGCAAAAGAGGCCGGCATAAGCGTACATAATGCCTGCTTTATGGTCCAGAAAGGGATTTGGTAGATGTTATATACCCAAAAATCAGGCCTGAAAATATCAAGGCTGGGGCTTGGAACGTGGGCGATGGGCGCGGGGAAAGACTGGGGCCCCGCCGACAAAAACGATTGTATCGGCGCGATACATGCCGCCCTCGACGCGGGAGTAAACTTGATAGATACCGCGCCGATATACGGCAATTTCCGCTCGGAACTTATAGTAGGCGAAGCTATTAAAGGCGAAAGAGATAAAGTTGTTTTGGCGACGAAATGCGGCCTTCAGCCAGGACAAAGGGCGGTGCGTTTTGACCTTTCCCCAAAAGCCGTACGTGCGGAAATAGAAGCCTCCCTAAAAAGACTTGATACCGATTACATAGATATTTACTTTATCCACTGGCCCGATAGAAACACGCCCCTTGCCGATACCTTGTCCGAATTTGAAAAAATCAAGCGGGAAGGGAAAATCCGCCTTTGCGGAGTTTGCAACTTTTCCCTCTCTCAACTCAAAGAGGCTTGCGAAATAACCGACATAAGTTTTGTTCAAAACGAATTTTCGCTCTTGAAAAACGAACAGTCCAAAGAGATAATCGCCTTCTGCGGGCAAAACGACAAAACCTTTATGGCATACGGCGTACTGGGCGGCGGAATATTAAGCGGGAAATACAAAAAGGAACCCTGTCTGCCAAAGTACAGCGTCAAATCGTTTTTCTACAAATTTTACAAAGGCGCGGCTTTCGAAAAAGCGCGGCAAGCCGCCGAACTTTTATCGCAAGCGGCACAAAAATACAACGGAGATCCCGCACAAGCGGCGCTGAATTACGCTTTGGCGCAAAAGGGCGTAGACATCGCCCTGTTCGGCGCGAGAAATCCGCGCCAAGCCCTGCAAAACGCCCGCGCCGCAGATTGGAGTTTTAACCCTAAAGAACTGGAGTTTTTGAATGAAAGATATGCTTAACCTGCAAGAAGCCGCCCGCGCCGCCGCGCAAGCGCTTCTGCCCAAAGCCGGCCTTAACAAACAGCGCGAAATATCGCGCCTGATTTTTGAAATTTGCAAACGCGACGATACCGCCCCCGCCGATATTTCCGCAAGGATAAACGCCAAAAATTTTGAGCAGGCAAAAAAAGAGCTGCTGGCCCTAAGATATCCTATTTCCTTTAAAACGGCGAAACGGGAAAATTTCTATCTTCCGAAACTGGACCTGCAAGCCCTGCCCGACGCCGAAATCAAAAGAGAAGAATTTTACCCCAAAAATATATTTATAGAGAAGGAAGTCCTCAATTCTCCCTTGGCGCAAAGAGCTTTAAAACTTTTCCCAAAAGCTAAAACCGAAATATTGGAAAAGAAAACTTTCTGCGGAAGCGAAAACTATTCCAAACGCAAAGAGAACTTGGTAATAATAAAGGAAAATTTTGATTTCGTCAAACCCTGCCCCTGCACCAAAAACTGCTTTTGCTGCGGATACAATTTGGTTAATTTAGGTTTCGGCTGCGCCTACGAGTGCAGTTATTGCTTTCTTCAGCAATACCAAAACCTGCACGCCATAGTACTGCCGGCGAATATCAAAGATTTTTTGGATAAAATAGAAAAGAAGCCCTTAAGAAAAGGCCCTTTCCCCCATATCCGCATAGGCAGCGGGGAATTTACCGATTCCCTGCTGTTTGACCACATAACAAACTATTCTTTTGACATAGTTGATTTTTTCAGAGGGCGGGAAGAATATTTTGAGTTTAAAACAAAAAGCACAAATATCGACAATCTTTTAAAAATACCCGCCGCCAAAAATATCGTGGTGGGCTGGAGCGTCAATCCTCAAAACGTAATAGACGACGCCGAATCGCTGACAACCCCTCTCGACGCACGCCTGGCCGCCGCCGCAAAAATAGCCGCGCACGGCTATAAGACTGCCTTTCACTTCGATCCCGTAATTATCCACGAAGGCTGGCGGGCGAATTATCTTTCGGTAATAGAGAAGATAAAAAACACCGTACCCGCAGAAAGCATAGCCTGGATAAGCATCGGCACCCTGCGCTTTAGCAGGGAACTTAAAAAATGCATAGAAAGCAGATTTAAAAGCAATACCATACTGGACGGTGAATTCCTGTTGGATTTCGACGGGAAAATGCGCTATCCCAAAGCCCTTCGTAAACAGGTTTACGAAACTTTGGCGCCGGCATTAAAAAAAGCCTTTCCCGGAACTTATGTCTATCTCTGTATGGAAGAGCCCGATTTGCAAATATAAATTCCCCGCGGAACTTGCGACCAGATTTGAAAACTCCCCCCGCCGGGCCGGGATTTTCTGAAAATAAAAAAGCCCCCGCTTTTGCGGAGGCTTTTTGTTAAGCTCAACTCCTTATTTTAAAGATTCGTCTATGGTCGCCGACATCAACTCTATATAGGCCGGATCGGCGCCGATCCATTTCTTGGTTTCGCCGTTTGTGCCGATAAAGAACATCGTCGGGAAACCGGTTACGCCCATATCCTGCCCGAAATGCGCGGCATTATAGTGGATTTTCGCGTTCTTGGCGTTTTTTACCACGTCCATTTCTTTAAGTTGGTCATTGGCGGGATCCACGAAAGCTATAACGATATCGACGTTTTTGTCTTTATATTTGCCGGCCATTTCGTCAATCAAAGGCAGCATTTTTTTGCAATAGCTGCAAAAACCCGCCATCGAAGCGACCAATATCGGTTTGGAAGGATTCTCTTTTTCCAAGACGAAATCCTCTCCGCCTAAAACGGCGGGCAAAGTATAGGCAGCCGGAGCTTGCGCGACCGTATTATCGGTCTGGACCGGCTGCTGTTGGGAACTTTCTTTGGCGCAAGCCGCGAAAGCTAATACAGCAAAGGTTAATATTAACAGTTTTTTCATAACTCTATTATAGTTTTTATTTAATTCCTTTGCACTATGTTTATTATTTAAGTTATAAAACGGGCCAAAAATGATAGAATTAAAATTGTGAGAAAAAGTCAATCTTCAATCTCAAGGCTGTTGTTTGAGCGTATGGAAATAGTCCTTATGCCGCGTTTCGGCTCGGGAATAAAATTTTCCGTATATCCGCTTTTGCTGATTTTAATACTGTTGGCTTGGCTGGCCGTAACGGTATATGCCGTATTTATAGCTTCTAAAAATATAGATTACGAAATCGTAAAAGCCGACAACAAGGTAATGAAGACAAAATTCGCTATGATAGCCGAAGAACTTTCAAGAAACAGAAAGTATATCGAAATGTCCCAAAAAACGGATGAACAGATGCGCCAAATGCTCGGAATGAAAGGCGGCAAACACGTAAACAGACCGTTTGAAGGAAGCGAAGAAATCAATTTTAAGGAAATGCTCGCCAAAGAAGCCAAAGATATTGACGAAGAACAAATAAACCAATATCTTAAAGACACCACCGAGCTGGCGCAGGCGCGTTTGGCAAGCTTCCAGGAGATAGCCTGGTTCTACGCCAACCAAAAGAATATAAGCGACTCCACGCCGTCAATCAAACCGGCGACGGACGCGGTTATAACTTCAGGCTTCGGATACAGGCTTTCGCCGTTCGGCTCTTTTATAGCGTCATTCCACAAGGGGCTGGACTTCGCGGGCAAGCCGAACTCCAGAATCAGAGTGACTGCCGACGGAGTGGTAAGACACGCGGGCTGGGCGCAGGGCTACGGCCAGGCGGTACTTGTAGACCACGGATTCGGCTATTCAACGCTTTACGGCCACTTGGCAGATATTAAAGTAAAAGCCGGCGATGTGGTAAAAAGAGGGCAGTTCATAGCCAATATGGGTACGACCGGCCGCTCTACTGGCGTGCATTTGCATTATGAAGTTTGGAAAGACGGTACTCCCGTCAATCCCAGATCATATTTTTAATTTATTTCGGAGGAGTTATGGGTTTTTTAAGCAAAGACGATAAAACGGGAGAATATGTTTCCGTAATAAGCGAACAATGCCAATTCCAGGGGACATTGGATTTACAGGGATCTTTAAGAATAGACGGCGCTTTGGAAGGCAATGTAGATAACGCCAAATACGTTACGATAAGCAAAAGCGGAACGGTAAAAGGCGACATTACCGCACAGGGCGTAGTGGTAATAGGGAAAATGACGGGCGACATCGTGGCCGACAGCGTGGAAATTTTAGCCGACGCCAAAATTACCGGTAACATACGATCAAAGAGCATTTTGATAGAAGGCGGGGCAAAAGTCAGCGCGACTATACAAGTAGTAGGAGAGGAAGAGGCTTCTCTTGATGAGGAGGAAATAGCCGCCGACGAACCGCAAAATAAACCCGCTAAAACGGAAAAGATTGAAAAGCAGGAAAAACACGAAAAGAAAGACAATAAAAAAGGAGATAAATAAATGATTTCCATTCTCAACAAGTACAAAAACCCCATATTGATCATAACCATTTTATTTTTTGTCGGCAGCTTGGGATTTGTCGGCGCGGGCGTGTTTATGGAAGAATACGGCCCCAACGCGGCGGTAGCCAAAGTCGACGGAGAACCGATAAAATATAAAGACTTTTTGAGAAATGTCGAGTTGGTATCGCAGGAAGCCAGAAACCAAGAAGATTATACCGAAGACACCGAAAAGGCCATTAGACAGCAGGTCCTGCAAGCTATGATAACCCAGGAGACCATGGCGCAGGCGGCCGAAAAGTTCGGCATTGGCGTATCGGATTTGGAAATAGGCTACGAAATAAAAAACTCCCCCGCGTTCAACGACGGCAACGGCTTCAATAAAAACGCTTATATTTGGGTGGTAAGGAACCAATTCCATTTAAACCCCGCCGAATATGAGGCGCAGCTTAAAAAAGAGAAGTTAGCCTCCAAATTCCAAAATACTTTAATCCTCGCGGCGAAGGTAACCCCGCAGGAAGAAAAACTGTTGAAAGAAGAAACTGACAAGGTCTTTGCTTCGGATAAAGAGGCCGCTAAAAAATTAAGCTCCGACGCCGATACCGCGCAAGCTGCTCTGCAATTGGCCGCGATCCAGGTAAAAGCGCAGGATCTGCTTAAATCTTATTCAGATAAAATCAACGGCGAGAACAAAATAAAGTTGTTCTATAAGGACTAAAATGGAAAAGAACAAAAGTAAGGTAATAATAGTCGGCTCGATGGCTTTCGACAATATAAAAACGCACAAATCGTCGGTTAAGAATGTTTTGGGCGGATCGGCCAGTTATTCGTCGATAGCGGCAAGCTTCTTTGCCAAACCCAAAGTAATAGCGGTGGTCGGAAGCGACTTCACGAAAAAGCACATCAAACCCTTCCACGACCGCGGGGTAGACACCTCCGGCATAGAGGTTAGAGACGGCAAAACCTTTACTTGGGCCGCCGAATACGACAAGGATTTCAAAAACGCGACTACTATCTCCACAGATTTAAATGTCTTTGCCGATTTCGCCCCGGCTTTAAAACCCGCCGATACACAACCCGAAGCTTTGTTCCTTGCAAATATCTCGCCCAAGCTGCAGCTTGACGTATTAAAACAAGTCAAGAAGCCGCGCCTTATCGCCTGCGACACCATGAATTTGTGGATAAAAAACAATAAAGCGCAGCTGCTTAAGCTGTTAAAGTCGATAGACATCGTTTTCGTAAACGAGGCCGAATCGCGCCAGCTTACCGGCATATACAATCTTATAAAGGCGGGCAAAGCGATACTTAAAATGGGGCCGAAGGTAGTTGTTATAAAACTCGGGCCCAACGGCGCTTTGCTGCTGACCAAAGACGCTATGTTCCAGGTTCCGCCGTTCCTTATCGAAGAACCGGTTGACACCACCGGCGCGGGCGATAGCTTTGGCGGGGGATTCGTGGGATATTTGGCTTCGGTAAAAAATTGGAATAATATAAAGCATATAAAGAAAGCCTTAGCCTACGGAACGGTTTTGGCTTCTTTCGCGATAGAAAGCTTCAGCATAAAGAAACTGGCTCAGGTAAAACCGCAGGACATAAAGAAACGGTTTGAAATTTACAGCAAATCCTGCCGTTTTTAAAACTGCTTTGAGTAAAAGAGTTTTCTTTTGCCAAGTAAAAAAGTCCGGGAAGAAGGGCGGCCTTTCCTTGGCATAGAAAGTAAAAATTGTTATAATTTTAACTAGTCAGTTAACGCCGAGGTAGCTCAATGGTTGAGCAACGGTTTTGTAAACCGTAGGTTGTGGGTTCGAGTCCCATCCTCGGCTTTCTTTGCACAAACGCAGTTTGCGTGCGGTACTTTTATGAGGAAATACATCGTCTTATTATTCTTATTGTCGGCCGCCGTCACAAACGCACAAAAAACGCCCGCCGAAATAGCGGAAATGTACGGCAATGCCATAGTATCGGTAAACGTACTTAAGGAAGACGGCTCGACATACAGCGGAACGGGCTTTATCGCCAATTCCGACGGACTTATAGCCACGGCCGGGCATGTCGTTGAAAACGCCGCCTTTATAAATCTTACCTTTAAGAACGGTGTAGTTTCCGAAGAGGCCATCGTAATAGACAAAAGCCCTAACAAAGAAATAGATTTAGCCCTGCTTAAAATAAACAACCGCAATCTGCCATATGTACAGTTCAAAAATGCCGACTATGTAAAAGCGGGCGACCCCATTATAGTAATAGGAAACCCCAGAAGACTGCAAAACACCGTTACAGACGGACTTATATCCCAGATAAGAAGGGTAAGCAAGGGCGTCATTTGGCTGCAAATAAGCGCGCCGATCTCCCCCTCATCGTCAGGTTCGCCGGTATTTGACAAAGACGGCAGAGTCATAGCGATGGCTCTTTCCAGCCTAAAAGGCACCGACATACAAAATATCAATTTCGCCATACCGTCAAACTACTTGATGCAGATGATGCGTAAAAACGGCTATATTGTACCCATGCCACAAAAGAAAGTCTATGAAAATACCGTATGGGGCAGACTGAAGGAACATTGCGCCAAATCCTGGCGGATACTCAAGAGCAAAATTTCGGCGATATTCTAAAACGGATTTACTTTAAAACGGTTTTTTAGTACAATATAGTAAACAAATTTATAAGCCAGGAAGAAGAAAATATGTCATACAAATGCGAAATCTGCGGGAAACAATCTGTAAGCGGCGGTTCTTACAGCCATTCCCATTTGAAAACCAAAAGAACTTTCAAACCGAATCTCCATAAACAGAAACTCGTTTTGGACGGTAAAACGCAAACCGCTTATGTTTGCTCCAAATGCATGAAGTCGGGCAAAGTGGTAAAACCCGCGATATAATGTTCTTAACTTTTTAAACCCCGCTTAACGGCGGGGTTTTTTATTGCCCAAAACGGCTTTTTATTACAAAATATATCCAAATAAAGGGAAGTTTTTAGTTGTTAAAAGAATATGCAATAATCCCGCTTTGTTTTGCGTTCTATTAGTGAGGGCCTATGATACACGAAGATATGGTTATTTACAATGTCAAGAACGGAAATACGGAAGACTTCGGACTTATCATAGAGAAGTATAAGGACTCTTTATATTCTTATATCTTTTACAGCGTAAAAGACGAAGGCGCGGCGGGCGATATTTTCCAAGATACGATGCTCAAAGCGCTGACGGAAATAAACAAATATAAAGAGAAAGGCAAATTTAAGGCGTGGCTCTTTACAATAGCGAGAAACAAAATTACGGATTATTTCCGTAAAGCCTCTAAAACCGTAAGCTTGGAAGAAGATGAAACGGGCGAAAGGGCCGATTCTTCGGACAATACGGAAGCCAAGGCGCTTTCAAACATCTCGCTGGAGGAGATCTCGTCCTTCATAGACAAATTGCCGCAAGCCCAAAAGGAAGTAATATTATTAAGGCAGTATTTAAGTTTCAAAGAGATAGCGCAAACTTTATCTTGCCCGCTTGGGACGGTACTTGCCAGGATGAACAGAGCAATAAAGAAATTGCAGGAATTTATGGGAGAGGAATATGCCGTATAAACACGAAAATAAAATGCAGCAAGACGCACTCCTTTACGCCTACGGCGAACTGCCGCAAGAGCGCGAAGCGATGTTCCTCAAGCATTTAAAAGACTGCAAAGAATGTCAGCGGATTGTTCAAACCTCTTCGTTGATAAACGCGGCTTTGCCGCAGCTTAAGGCACCGGAATATCTGCCCATACCGGATTTAAGCGCTTTTAAGCGAAAGAAGAGCTCTTTATTTTCCTTTTTGGGTTTTAACTTCAGATTCAGACTTTTGGCCCCGCTCGGCGCGGCGGCGGTTATGCTGGTAATGGCCTTGGGAACTTATGAAGTGGCCAATATATATTCCCAGCGCCGCAGTCAAGCGTCGCTGCAGTATATAGACAATATGTACGACAGCGTATATACGCTTGAAGACGAAGTCTACAATCTGGCAGACTACATTGACAGCTTATAAAGGAGAGCAAAATGAAAAGAGTATTCATAGCAACATTAGCAGTTGTATTTGGAGCAGGTATCCTTTCCGCCCAGCCTATGCAGAACAGGGAAGAGCGCAGGAAAGAGTTCAAAGAAATGAACCAGCTTGTAGAAAATTACAAGAGTGAAAAGAATAAAAAGAAGAAAGCCGCCATCGAGGAACAAATTAAGGAAAAGGTTTCCGCCAATTATGACAGGCACATAAAATTCCTGGAGGAATTGGTTGCCGATTCTGAGGAAAGGCTCGCAAAAACTAAAGAGAAACTCAACAAAGCCAATGACCCTAAAGAAAAGGAAAAGCATATCGATGAGGTAACGAAGAAGATACTTTCCGGCGAAAAGCCGACTCTTTTCGGGCCACCCGACAGGCAAAAAGGCAAGAAGTTTGACCGCAAAGACGACCGCCGCAAAGACAGACGCCCTCAGATGAAAAGAAATGACTGCGACTGTCCCTGCCTAAAAGGGCCCAAAGGCGGGCCGGCTCGTGCCGGGGATTTGGTTCCGCCTCCCTCGCAGGCAGACGAAAAGTCCGCAAAAGAAGAACCGGCCAAGAAATAAATCGTGTGATAAATACAGCTACAAAACAAACGATCTTCGCCGTTTCCTATAAGACGGCGATACATAAAAACGGCCTACAAAAGATGCAGCCTTTACCCGGGCTGCATCCTTTTTTATCCATGCAGAGATATACATAGCCAAAAGGCAATATTTACCGAGATATATTTTCCGCTATCCAAATTATATAACGCTAAGCCTAAGTAATGATATAATATTTATATGTTTAAACATTTAAGACCAATACCACTTTTAACTTTATTATCATTACTACCCGCAATTTGTGCGGCGCAGGGCCTTGGCATAGACCAGGGAATCAAAAGAAGCCCTTTGAATTTTACCAGAGATAACTATGTCAGCCCGGAAGAATACGCCGAAACTCTTGGCCTTCCCGGCGAAACTCAGGCTGAACAAAACCAAGAAAGTACGGAACAGGAATCAAAAACCGACCCCAACGGCCCTTGGATGATATGCAAAATAACGGCAGACGGCCTTGTAAACATCAATAAAAAGACCATAACCAAAAATATATCAGCTAAAGAAGGCCAGCTATATTACAAAGGCTCCATTCAGGAAGACGTATCCGCCCTTATGGCCTTGGGTAATTTCGATAATATGGAAATCTCCATAGAGCAAACCGAAGGGCAGAAAAAAGACAAAGAAGATAAACAAATGTATCCCTGCCATACGCTTACGGTTATAGTGACGGAAAAGCCTATCGTCGACAAAATAAATTATGTCGGCAGGAAGGCCCTCTCCAAAACGGCCATACAGAACGCCATGGCGCTTAAAGTAAAAGATCCGTACAGCGAGTCAAAACTGGAATCGGATATGGCCAAGATAGAAGCCGCTTACGCAGCTAAAGGCTACACCAATACAAAAGCGACTTTCTCGGTATCGGAAGACAAAGACACAAATACCGTCACGGTAACAATCAATCTTGACGAAGGCTCCAGAACAAGGGTTAAAGAAGTAATAGTTGAAGGTTTAAACGACATTCCCGCCAAAAAGTTTATAAAAAAAATGTCCAACCGCCCCAAAAAAGTATTCAAAGGGCAGAACTTGGCGCAAGACCAATACAAAGCGATAACTTATGCCAGGAATTTGGGCTATTTCGATTTTAAAATAGACGATTTTTCCACGGAATTTAACGAAGACAAAAGCGAAGTCACCCTAATTTACAAAGTGACCGAAGGACACGACGTCGTTTTCGGCGATACCACTTTTGAGGGCAATACCGTATACACCACGCCCGAACTGGAAGAAGTGGTATTCTACAAGAAAGGCAAAAAATTCAATCAGCAGAAATTCGATATCACCGTAAGGGATTTGCAGGAGAAATACGCCAATAAAGGATACTTACGCGCCGATATTACACCTCAAAAGAATTTGGACGAGGAAACAGGCGAACTAAATATAAATTTTGACATATTGGAAAACAACCGCGTCTACATCGACCATATAGACATCACCGGCAACGAACAGACAAAAACCTATGTCTTTGCCAGAGAGTTAACTATAAAAGAAGGCGAAATTTTTAATTACGACAAAGTAAGACGAAGCCAAAACAAACTTATGAACCTCGGCTTTTTAAACGACGCGCAAATAGACATAACGCCCACAAACGACATAAGCAAAGTGGACGTCGCCTATAACGTGGTGGAGGGCCGCCCGGGAATGTTTACGGCGGGTATAGCGATGTCCTCTTTAGACGGTCTTTACGGCGATGTATCATTAAACCATCTTAACTTGTTTGGCAAAGCGCAGCGACTCTCTTTAAGAGCATTGTTCGGCAGCAGGATATTGGATTACACCCTAAGTTGGTCCACCCCGTGGATAGGCGAAAAACCGATAAGTTTCGGCGTGGACGTTTTCAACACCAGAAGGTACCGCTCTTACAGAAGCACAAGCTCCGCCTATACCGAAAAACGCAAGGGCGGCAGGCTCAATATCGGGCCGAGATTCAACGACGATATTTACCAGCTTAATTTCTCCTATACTTTTGAAAACATCAATATCTACGATATAGAAGAGCAATACAAAAACGAGCTGGAACAGGGTACGACAAATGTTTCCACCTTGGGGGCAAGCTTTGCGATAGACACGCGCGACAATATTTGGGACGCCACAAGCGGCATGAGGAACTCCCTCGCGGTAGATCTCTCCGGCGGGCCGATGTTCGGCGATTTGGATATATACAGGCTTACATTTAAATCCTCATACAATAAGACTTTAATAAATATCGGCAAAGATTATCCGATAGTACTTATGATAGGCAACCGCGCGGGCTTGGTAAAACCCTACGGCAGGACAGACGAAGTGCCCGCTTATGAAAGAGTATTTTTGGGCGGCGCCGATACCGTAAGGGGTTATGATACCACCGGTCAAATCGGGCCGGCCACCGGCGGCGAACTTTACTATATAGGCAATGTGGAGCTTAAATTCCCGCTGGCCAGGGAAGGGCGCAGAACAATAGCGCAGATAGCAGCTTTCTTTGATATAGGGAACTCTTGGATGGATTTCAACGACATAAAATTCCAGACAGGCACCGCCGAAGACCAATTCAAGATGGGCGTAGGCTTGGGCTTGAGGCTGGTAACGCCGTCCTTGCCGATAAGGATAGACTGGGGTTACGGACTCAATCATAAACCAGGCGAAAAGAGAGGCTATATCTACTTCTCCATGGCAAATTTGTTTTAGGGTCTTGTCCAGGCAGATTAAATCTGCTTAACTAAATTTAAGGAATGATGAAAAAGCATTTGATATTTTCGGCCGTATTTTTATTGCTGACAGCAACTCTCCAAGCGCAGCAAAGCGGCGTTGTGCCTCAGGGCGAGAAAGTTTCGCAGGAAACGGCTCAATCTCTTGAACAGCTGCCTGGCGCAAGTTCCATTCCTTTGGAAAAATACGATACTACCGCAATAGTGCAGATACCGGTAATGTCGCCTAGCGAGAGCAGGCCCGCGGGCAATTTTGACTCCAATTCCCAAATGCCGGAGGGTTCATCTTCGGGCGACCAAACACCGCAGACGCTTGCGCCGGTACAGGACCCGCAAGCAGCGGCTTTGCAAACACCGGTGGATAATGCTTTGGGCATATCCGAAGCGCAGGAAGCCCTGGAACAAGCGCAAGAGCAAAGCAATACCATTACCCAAAACGCCACCCCCGCCAAACTGTGGGAAGAAGGACACTTCGGCCTAAAATTAGACGGTGCCAACCAGGAAGAAAACGATATCCCGCCCGGTACTTTGGCTGTATATATAGACATAGAAGAAGCCTTCAATAATAACCCTTGGACCATAAAAGCCAGACGCAACATAAAGATAGATTTGGAAACTAAGCAACTTGAATATGTACAAATGCAAAGCCAGCTGCAGGAGCTTAAAAATAAACTGGCGGATTTGAGACAGGAACTGCTTTATTATACCCCGTATTATCAAAATATCCAGTATATCCCGGCGCTGGGCGATAAAACATATCCCTCGGTCAAGGCCGACAAAATAGAGGAAATATGCAAGAATTTGCTTTTCTGCTCCTCAGCCACCCAGGTGGACAGCCCTCTTAATATCCCGCTAAAGATTAAACAACTCAAAAGCGCGATAGAGGATACAAAAAAAGCGATAATAGAAAAAGAGGCCTTCCTGCTGAATTACAGGGAGCTTTCCAAAGAGGAAATACTCTCCCGGCAGGATTATATAGTCCAGCAAATACTAAAGCAGATATACAGCGGGATAAAAGAATACGCCACCGTCCGAAATATAGGCATAGTGGTGGACAAAAAAGATTTAATCTTCGGCAAACCTTTGGATATAACGCCGGAGTTTATAAAATGGATGAAAAGCTATAATAAAAAATACACGAAAGAAAACGGAGACCTGTTATGAACCTTACCTTAAAACAAATAGCCGAACTGAGCAAAAGCGAACTTAAAGGGGACGAGAATTTCGTACCTTCCGGCATCTGCGGTTTGGACAGTATACGTGAGGGCGCAATTTCTTACAGCAATAATATAGACAAGCCCGAAACTTTTAAAGATTTAAAATTAGGCGCTTTGATTTTGCCCAAATCGGCCAAAGATAAGGAAATTCCGTTTGGCGGCAATATAATCTACGCCGACAATCCCGAATGGGCTTTTACCTTGGTGATGAGGGAGGTTTCCACCCTTAACAAAGACATCAAACCCGGCATTCACGAAAGAGCCGTGGTTTCCCCCAGTGCCAAGATAGGGCAAAACGTCTTTATAGGCGCAAATACCGTAGTGGAAGATGACGCCGCAATCGGCGATAACACCATAATATATCCCAACGTATACATCGGCAAAAAAGTTCAGATAGGGCAAGGCTGCTTAATCTACCCCAATGTAACGATACGGGAAGAATGCGTATTGAAAAACAAAGTAATTTTACAGCCGGGCTGCGTTATAGGCTCCGACGGATTCGGCTATGTATTTAACGGCAAGCACGAAAAGATACCGCAGCTTGGAAACGTCATTTTGGAAGACGATGTGGAAATCGGCGCCAATACCACCATAGACCGCGCGAAGATAAACCATACGATAATCGGCGCCAACACCAAAATAGACAATTTGGTGCAAATCGGCCACAATGTAAAGACTGGCATGAGCTGCATTATAGTATCGCAAGTGGGGATAGCGGGCTCTACGGAGCTTGGCAACGGCGTAGTTTTGGCGGGCCAGGCGGGTGTATCTGGCCATCTGAAATTGGGCGACGGCGTAGTGGTCGGCCCGCAAACCGGAATAATAAGCAACATAAAAGCGGGCGAAAAGATAATGGGCTCCCCCTCCATGCCCTACGGCGATTTTATGAGGCTTAACGTAATCTTCAAGAAACTGCCGGAACTATATAAAGAGATAACAAACTTAAAGAAAAAATTTAAACTTTTCTAAGGAAGCAAAGATGAAAAGAAAAACCATAATCAAACCAATAACAATAAAAGGCATAGGCCTGCATACGGGCGAGCCGTGCTCGATGACCTTTAAGCCCTCCCAGGAAGGCGGAATAAAGTTTTTGAGGACGGACGTTAAAGACGCTGAACCTATCCTTGCCTTGGCAGAAAAAGTAAGTTCCACTATGCGCGGCACCAACTTAAGCAACGGCAAACAGCAAGTCCACACTGTGGAACACGTATTAAGCGCGGCTAATGGTCTGGGCATAACGGATATGACGGTGGAAATGGACGGGCCGGAACCGCCGATAATGGACGGATCTTCCCTGCCTTACGCGCAAGCTATTGCGGAAGCGGGCTTTAGGGAATTGGAGCAAGAGGCTTCTGTTCTTACGCTTAATAAAGATATAGAATATAAAGAAGGCGATATTTTATATATCGCCAAACCCGCGCAGAAACTGACGGTAACCTTCTTGTATTTGAGAAATCACCCGCTTGTAAACAGGCAGGAATACACTTTTGAATACAGCGAAGAAGGCTATCTTAAAGAGATAGCCCCGGCCAGGACATTCGGTTTTGAAGAGGAAATAGCCTTTCTGCAAGCCAACGGTTTGGCCAAAGGCGGGCGGATAGACAACTGTGTGGTGATAAAAAAGGACGGATTCTCCGTACCTTTAAGATTTAACGACGAAATGGTCCGCCATAAAATATTAGATTTGTTCGGCGATTTAAAATTGACGGGCAAAATATTGGGGCCGATGCATATTGTATGTCATTGCGGGGGCCATAAAACTAATGTAGAATTTGCTAAGATGTTATTAAAGCAGTGTGAGGAATAATGGCAGGGAAGTTAGAATTTGTATTAAAAAAGCCCGTAATACGGGTAATAAGCAAGAAAGAATCGGAGCAGTATTTGCCGCACCGCGATCCTTTTTTGCTTTTGGACGAAACTTACATTTTAGACGATGAGAAGTACATATCAGGATCCAGGAAGTTTACCGGCGAGGAGGATTTTTTTAAGGGGCATTTCCCCACTCATCCGGTAGTTCCGGGGGTATTGATACTTGAAATAATGTCGCAAATCGGCGCTACGGCGATAATGCAGAGCGAGCGTTTTAAAGGGAAGGTGGGTTTTCTTATGAGTATAGATTACGCCAAATTCCGCAGCCAGGTAGAGCCGGGCGACACGGTAAAAATCGCCATAGAAGTACTGAGGCTGGGCAAAGTGACTAAACTTTACGCCGAGGCCTACACCGACAAGGGCCTGTGTTCCGAAGCCCAGTTAAATTTTATTCTAGGAGAGAAATAAAGAATATGCAACCCGCTAAAATACATCCGACGGCAATCATAGACGCTGAGGCGAAGCTCGGCAATAATGTCGAGGTCGGCCCGTATACTATAATAGGAAAAAACGTTACCATAGGCGATAATACCAAAATCGGGCCTTTCTGCGTGATAGAAAACACCGTAATGGGCAAGAATAATGATATTATAGCCAGCGCATTCATCGGCGTAAAACCACAGGATCTTTCCTATAACGGGATAGACAGCATGGTAATAATGGGCGACGGCAACAAAATACGCGAATGCGTAACTATACACCGTTCCACCTCGCTTGACCACCCGACGAAAATCGGCAACAACTGCCTTTTAATGGCGAACTCGCACGTCGCGCACGACTGCACTTTGGGCAACAATATAATACTTGTCAACAGCGTGGGCATAGCTGGCCATGTACAGGTAGACGACGGGGCGATACTTTCCGGCATGGTGGCGGCCCATCAATTCGTAAGGGTGGGCAAATACGCGATGGTATCGGGTTTAAGCGGCCTTCCTTTGGATATGCCGCCTTTCTGCAGAGCTACGGGCGGCAGAGCCAAACTTGTAGGATTAAACACCGTAGGCTTGGTGAGAAACGGTTTCAGCAAAGAGGCGATACGCGCCATAAAGATGGCTTATAAGGAATTGTTCCTCTCCAACAGGACCTTAAAAGAATCTTTGGAATTGTTAAAGAAGTCAAATCCCACGCCCGAGGTTATGGAACTTATAACCTTCTGCGAGAATACGAAACGCGGCATAACGCCCGCCAGAATGAAATTTCATCACAGCGGCAGCCAGGATGACGAATAAAGAAAAACTCGGCATAATAGCGGGCGAAGGGAAATTTCCCATAAATATCGCAAAAGAAGCCAATCAAAAAGGCGTGGAGGTATACGTCATTTGCGCCAAAAACAACGCTTATGAGAAAGACTTTGCCCCCTATGCCAAAAAGACAACCACGATAAAACTAGGCCAAATGAACAGCGCCATAAAATTCTTTAAAGAAAACGCCGTAAGCAAAGCGGTGATGGCGGGCAGAGTCCAACACGTAAACATCTTCAGCGTAATGCCAGATCTGCGTACGGCCAAAGTATTGGCTAAAATAAAGGATATGTGCGCAGAGACCATATTGGGCGCGGCGGTGGCGGAATTTAAGAAAGAGGGGATAGAGTTTATATCCTCCTCTTCTTTTATGGAAAAATGTTTGGCGCAAAAAGGCGTTTTGACCAAGCGCGCCCCCTCTCAAGAGGAAAACGACAGTATAGAGCTGGGCTTAAAAATATCAAAAACAATGGCCGGGCTGGACGTCGGCCTTACCTGCGTTCTGTGCGACAGGGCCGTACTCGCTCTTGAGGCGATGGAAGGCACGGATAACTGCATTAAGCGCGCAGGCGAGATATACGCGTCCGCGCCGATAGGCAAAGGCGGAAGCATAGTGGTGGTGAAAGTCGCCCGTCCCAGGCAAGACGACCGCTACGACTTGCCCGTAATAGGCAAGGGTACGATAAGGGCTATGAAAGAGGCCAAAGCGCAAGTACTTGCCATAGAAGCTCAAAAGACGATAATTTTGGATATTGAAGAAGTTATCGCCTTAGCCGATAAATACAATATCTGCATAACCGCGATATAATTGCTGCTTTTTAAAGAAGAAAGCCTTTCTCTCAAGAGAAAGGCTTTTAGTTTTTCAAGGTAAGATCCGCCAAAGAAAAGGGTATCATTTTGGACAAATCGTCCAAGGATACTTCCACCTGAAAGCCGATTTTCCCCCCGCTGAATATAATAGTTTTGAAGCCGCCCGCGGAAGAATCAATAAAAGTTTTAAAAAATTTTTTCATTCCCACGGGCGAACAGCCGCCGTGTATATATCCCGTAAGAGGCAGAAGTTCCTTGGATTTCACCATTTCCACGGACTTTTCTCCGCAGGCTTTGGCGGCTTTTTTTAGGTCCAACTCCTCGGCGACGGGCACCACAAAAACGTAATGAGCCCTACTTTTACCGACGGTGACAAGAGTCTTGAACACTTGCGCCTCGTTCTGATTTAAGGCACGAGCGACTTCCAGCCCGCTTAAAGCCTCTTTGGCGTCGTAAGAATAGCTTTTATAATTTATTTTTGCCGCGTTTAGAACGCGCATAACATTAGTCTTATGTTCCATATATCCATTATATAATTTACGGAGAAGGCGATTGACAAATAAGTATTTTAGTATTACAATACTAATATAGAGGTTTTAACGGTTTTTAAGGAGGCCCAATGCTTAACATATCAGAGGCGTCCTCAATAGCTTTACACTCCATGATATATTTGGCCAATCGCGGGCAAAAAGCGCACTCCCTAAAAGAGATAAGCGAGGCTTTTAAAGTATCGCCCAACCATTTATCCAAGGTATTGCAAAGGCTGGTAAAGAGCGGGCTGTTAGTTTCCATAAAAGGGCCGAGCGGGGGCTTTCAAATAAAGAAAGGAAAAGAAAGGGCCACCCTGCTGGAAGTGTACGAAGCGGTAGAGGGCAAATATTTGAAGAAGGCCTGCCTTTTCGCCGCGCCAAAAAAATGCCGCACATGTGTGATGAAGCCCATGTTAAACGAAATTAACTCCGCCTTTGAAACTTTTATGAAAAAACACCGCTTAAACGATTTAAAATTATAAATAACGGGGGAAGAAACAAATATGAAAGAAGAATGTCCAAACTGCATAAATTTCGGCAAAGCCGCGGTTATAGGGTGCGGATTTGTAGGGTCGGCCTCGGCATTCAGCCTGATGCAAAGCGCAATGTTTAGGGAACTTGTTTTAATAGACGCCAACAAAGAGCGCGCGGAAGGTGAAGCCTTGGACATCAGCCACGGTATACCCTTTGCCAGACCGATGAAGATCTACGCCGGCGACTATGACGATATAGCCGATGCGGGCATAATAATAATAACGGCGGGCGCAAACCAACAACCGGGCGAAACGCGCCTTGACCTGGTAAAAAAGAATATTGCCATTTTCCAAAAAATAATCCCGGAAATCGCAAAACGGAACTTTAACGGCATATTATTGATAGTGGCAAATCCTGTGGATATTCTTACCTACGCCGCTATAAAATTAAGCGGTCTTCCGGAAAACAGGGTAATAGGCTCGGGCACCGTTCTTGACACCGCCCGCCTTAAATGCGAGATAGGCGATCACCTCAATGTAGACAGCAGGAGCGTACACGCCTACATAATCGGCGAACATGGCGACAGCGAAATAGCGGCCTGGAGCAGTGCAAATATCTCTGGCATACCTTTAAACGACTTCTGCGAGATGAGGGGCCACTTCGACCACAAGAGAGCGACGGAAAAGATCGCCGCCGATGTCAGGAACAGCGCCTATGAGATTATATCCAGAAAGAAAGCCACCAACTACGGTATAGCAATGTCGGTAAAAAGGATATGCGAGGCTTTGGTCCGCGACGAAAAATCCATCTTGCCCATATCGGCGATGATGCACGGCGAATACGGCATAAAGGACATAGTGCTGAGTATGCCCTCCATAGTCGGCAGGAACGGCTTCGAGACGCATGTCCCAATATCCTTAAATAAGGAAGAGGTGGAAAAGCTAAACAAATCGGCAGATATACTAAAAGGTATATTGAAAGAGAATAATCTGCTTTAGAAATTTCTCAATCTTTCCCATCAACAAAAACAAAAAAAGCGCTCTTAAAAAAGAGCGCTTTTTACATATCCCAATCGGTTAATGCTTATCGGCTTGGTCCTGTTTAAGCGATGTCTTATCAAACTGGATAAGAACCAAACTGACGATAATTATAATCATACCGATAACTTCGTATTTATCCGGTATGCGGCCGTTCATCAGGAAGTCGCTTCCCACTGCGATGAAAGGGACTAAATAAGTAGCCATACTGGCCCTTAATGCGCCCCATTCTTTAAGCAGTTTCATTAAGAGCAGCAAAGCCGCGGCCGAAGAACATAAAGCCACATAAAGAACCGATATTATAACCTTCGGCGAAAGGACCTGCTCAAGCGACGGGAGCTTCGGCCCAGCCAACAAAGAAACTATAAACAAGAACACCATACTGAACAGATATTGATGGAACACGCTCTGCTGCCAAGTTATTTTGTTTATCATAATGTATTTTATCAATACGTTTCCGCAGGCGTAACAGATTGCCATAAGCAGCAGAGAGATACTGCCGTAAAGCGCCATTTTGTCCATCGAGGCCGAGGTGTAGGCGACCAAAGCCGGCTGAAATACGAACATTAAACCTATAAAACCGACAACCACTCCAATAGCTTTGCGCCAAGTAAAAGCGTCTTGCCCTTTAAGGGTAAGCGCGGCGATAATAAAAACCCACAGCGGTACGGTACCGTTAAATATTCCGCCGGTGCCTGGCGGCAGGAACTGCTGGCCCCAATATAAGAAAATGAATGGTATACCCATAATCAGCATGCCGGCAAGCCAAGGACGCCAAGCCTCTTTCCTGGGCAGATAGAAAGATTGTTTAGTCAGCAGGAACCACCCCGCGAAGAAAACAAAACCTATAAAAGCCCTTAAAAAAGACGAAAAATACGGATCAAATACATCTACGGTGTATTTTACGCCCACATAAGCCGTCCCCCAGAAAAAGGCCAGCAAGAAAAAATAGAATACATTCATAAGTCACTCTCCTAAAATATTCGGCTTTTACAAATGATATTTAAATATATATACTTTCTGTATACGCCTATAAGGTAATTATATGATAAAAAAATTTCTATTCCTACTGTTGAGCCTTTTATCTGCGGCCAATTACGCTCAAGCGGCCCAAAGCGCAAGATTTTTTGAGACGGATTCTTATACCGATATTTTTATATCATCTCAAAAAGCAGATATAACGGTAACCCCTGCCCGCGGGCAAGACAGCGGCATAATTTGGAACCCGAAGCTCTGCGTTATGACTTTTCGCCGCCCCAGCAAGGACGTGGTGAAAATAGATATAGAGCCAAGAAAGCAAAATGCGTTTTTTCAAAAGATGCTTATGATTCCCCATTCCAGATGCTCCGTAGAATTGCGCGCCGGCGCGGGCAAGAATATATATGCTTCTTCACAAAGCGGGGATATAAGATTTTTTTATTTAAATTCCAAGCTTGCCCGCGCTTATAGCGGGCAGGGCGTAGTGGAAACTTTAAGCACAGGCGGGGATTTCGCCGCGGAAACCCTGACGGACAAAATAAACATAAGAGAATTTAACGGCGGCAATTTGTCGCTTAAAACTGCAAGCGGCAATATAACCGTTACTGGCAAAGCGAAGAATATTTCCCTCCTTAACACCAGCGGGGAAAGCAAACTTACCGGCTTTGCCGATACTTTGATGTTCTATTCCTCACAAGGAGGATTAAACGCCAAGTGGGAAAGCCTGCCGGAAAATGCGCTTAACATATCGGCGCATTCATTTTCGGGCAACATAAAATTATCGCTGCCAAAGGCAGACGAAAAGTATAAAGAAGCCAGCAAATTGGACTTAAAAACTTTTTACGGCAATATAGTGGTTGAAGAAAGACGGAATTAAAAAACAATGCGGCGTGCCTGCCCGCATTTAACAAGTTTGAAGCAAACAAGGAGATAATATGAAAGCCATATGCAAAACAAAACCGGCGCCCGGCGCGGAATATATCGACGCCGAAGTACCGCAAATTAAAAGCGACGAACTTCTTATAAAAATACACGCCGCTTCCATCTGCGGAAGCGACTTGCCTATATACGCTTACAGCTCCTGGTCGGCAAAGAGAATGCCGATCCCGTTCATTTTCGGGCACGAACTATGCGGAGAAGTGGTGGAAATAGGCGATAAAGCAAAAGGTTTTAACAAAGGCGATTTCGTATCGGTGGAATCGCATATTTTCTGCGGATTATGTTATCAATGCCGGAACGATCAGCGGCATGTATGTTCAAACTTGAAAATTTTAGGCATAGACGTGCAGGGCGGTTTTGCGGAATATGCCGCTATACCCGCGCGCTGCGCGTGGAAACACAGCGACGATTCCTGTAAAGACATCGGCTCCGTAATGGAACCTTTGGGCAATGCAGTATTCGCCACCCTTTCAGAAGACATAGTGGGCAAATCGGTGGTGGTTTCGGGCTGTGGACCGCAAGGGCTGTTCGCTACGCAGATAGCAAAAGCCTGCGGCGCGGCGAAAGTAATCTCTTTGGAGACTTCCGCCTTCAGACAAAAGCTGGCCGAGAAAATGGGCGCCGACGTCGTACTAAACCCTATGGACCCAGATATTCTTAAGAAAATTATCGATGCCGGCGGCGAAAAATCCGGCATAGACATCGTTATAGAGATGTCCGGCAATCCCGCGGCCATCAATTTGGCGTTGGAAGCCGTAAAACCCGCTGGCAGAATGGTGTGCTTCGGCCTGCCTAAAGACAATATTACAATAGACTACGCTAATAAGATCGTATTCAAAGCTGTGCGCCTGCAAGGCATAGCGGGCAGAGAGGTCTTCCGCAGCTGGTACAAAATGGAAAGCCTGTTAAAGAGCAAGGCCATCGATCCGCGCCCCGTAATCACGCACAGCTTTAAAATGAAAGACTTCGCCAAAGCGTTCGAAATAGCAATGGACCCCAAGAAAGAATGCGGCAAAATTCTGCTTATACCGTAATCGGAGGATACTGTAAATGGACAAAATGAAATTTTTAGAAGAAGAAATAGCCCTACTTAAAGCGGAAAACCGCTTTATCCAGCCAAATGTATTGCAAAGCGCGCAGGGGCCGATATCGCTAATAGACGGCAAGGAAGTGATAAATCTTACCTCAAACAACTATCTCTGCTTGACTACGCACCCCAAAGTAATCGCGGCCGCGGTGTCCGCTACGGAGAAATACGGCATAGGCACCGCCGCGGTACGCACGATTATCGGAACAACCTCCTTGCACGAGGAACTGGAAAAGCGCCTGGCGGAATTTAAAGGGACGGAAGATTCCATTGTAATACAATCCGGTTTTACTTCCAATACAGCCACCTGCCAAAGCTTGATGACCAGCCCCGACGACGTACTTATCTCCGACGAGCTTAACCACGCCTCCATAATAGACGGCGGCAGGCTGGCGAAAGCCAAAAAGAAAATTTACCGCCATAATGATATGGCGCATTTAAAGGAGATTTTGGAAACGCCCGAAGTCCGCTCCGCCAGGAGGAAACTGCTCGTTACCGACGGCGTATTCAGTATGGACGGCGACATCGCCAATCTGCCCGAGATAGTGGAACTATGTAATAAGCACGACGTTATTACAATGGTAGACGACGCGCACGCCAGCGGCGTAATCGGGCCGCAAGGACGCGGCACCGTCGCGCATTACGGGCTAAAAGGAAAGGTGGACATACAAATCGGCACGCTTTCCAAAGCGTTTGCCACAATAGGCGGATATGTGGCGGGCAGCCATAATTTAAAGCAGTATATGCAGTCGGTCGCGAGGCCGTTTTTATTCTCCAGCTCGCATCCGCCAGCCGTAGTGGCCACCTGTCTGGCGGGGCTTGACGTAATTTACAATGAGCCCGAGCGTCTGCAAAAACTTTGGGACAATACAAAATTCTTTAAAGAAGAACTCAAAAAGGCCGGATTTGACACCGGCGCGTCCCAAACGCCGATAACACCCGTAATGGTTGGCGATACGCAGAAAGCGCACGCCTTAAGCAAAATGCTTTTTGACGAAGGCGTATTCGCCTTGGCTATCGGGTTTCCTACGGTTGCCAAAGGAAAGGAGCGGCTTAGAACGATAGTAACCGCCGGCCATGAGTTTGACCAGCTGGAAAAAGCCGCCGCCGCTTTCAAGAAATGCGGCAAGGCCTTAGGGATAATTTAATGAAGGAAAACTTTAGGAAAATATTAAGCGTCGGGGCCATCGCGGCCCTGACGCTGATGTTTGCGGCGGGCTGCGCGAAAGAACCGCAAAGCCAACAAGGTACCGCCCAGGCCTCCTACACCATAAAAACGGCTGAGGCCGATTATGTCGCCTATTCTTTGGCTGAACAAGTGCTTAAGGATATAGCTGAAATTAAAATGATTATTCCCCCCGGCTCCCAGCCGCACGGTTTTGAGCCGCTCCCCAAAGACATAGCGGAAATAGAAAAAGCGCAGTTTTTGTTCTATATAAATGACAGGTTGGAGCCTTGGGCCAAGAAACTCGGCGGAGATAAAGCCTTCCCGCTGGAAAGGAACCTCCCGGAAGTCGACCCCGCCGACCCGCACGTATGGATGGATTTTGATAATATACAAGTTATGGCCGAGAATATGGCCTATCATATATCTTCGCAATATCCCGATACGGAAAAGCAACTGCTTAAGAACATTTTGAATTTCCATAACGAAGTCGATATGGTAAAAAGGATTTACGGGCAAATGCTTTCAAACTGTGAGCATAAAGACATATATCATATCGGGCATTTGGCTTTCGGCTATATAGCCAAGCGATACGGTTTGAACTTCAAGCCGCTTACGGGAGCGAAAGCCGACGCGGAACCTACCCCCAAAGATATGGCGGAAATGATAAAAAGCATTAAAGAAAACAAGGTCAAATACATCTTTACCGAGGAAACTTTAAACCCCGCCATTTCTCAGGCCATCGCGCGGGAAACGGGTGCGCAAGTACTCTATCTGCACACGATAGAACACGTGACTAAACAGGAATTTGAACAGAAGATGACTTACAGACAGCTTATGCTGAAGAATTTGGACAGCTTGGCAAAAGGGCTTAACTGTAAGGCGTGATAACGGGTTATGAATATAATAGAGGTTAAGGATTTGTCTTTCGCTTATAACGGGGAAGAAGTGCTTAAAAATATTTCTTTCGGAGTAAAGCGCGGCGATTTTACCGGCCTGCTCGGCCCCAACGGAAGCGGAAAAACGACTCTTATAAAACTTGTTTTGGGCTTGCTTAAAGCGGAAAATGGCAGCGTAAAACTGTTCGGGCAGGACATAAGCCGCTTTAAAGACTGGAGCAAAATAGGATACCTGGAGCAAAAAGCGACCCCGCCCAAACTTATGCCGCTTACCGCTTTTGACGTCGCGCGCCTCGGCCTGTTAAGCACAAAGAAAATGCCGCGCATATTCAACGCCGAAGATAACCGCCTTACCAACAAAATTATGGCGCAGACTAAATGCTTGGATTACAAAGACAAACTTTTCAGCGAGCTTTCCGGCGGACAGCAGCAGCGCGTACTTTTAGCCAGAACGCTGATCAATAAACCCTCGCTGATAATACTGGACGAGCCTTCTACCGCTTTGGACAGTTCCTCAAGAGAAAACCTCTTTGAAATGATTTCGGAAATAAACAAAGGTTCCGATACCGCCGTCTTGGTAATAACGCACGACATAGCAGACATAGGCAAATACGTAAACAATTTTATTATTTTGGATAAGGAGCTGATTTTTTGCGGAGATAAACGCGAGTTCTGCCGTTCCAAAAAGGTTACCGACTACTTCGGCCCTTATACGCCGCATCTTATGGATCATCTGCACAGCGAGGACAGCTGCCCGTTTAAGGAGAGCCATGAACATCATTGAGTTTTTATCTTACGCCTTTGTACAAAAGGCCTTAATCGCGGGCGCGCTGATAGCGGTAACTACCGCCGTACTTGGCGTATTTTTGGTGCTTAAAAGATTATCTTTGATAGGCGATAGTTTAAGCCATGTTGCCTTAAGCGGCATAGCCTTGGGCTTAATTACAAATACAAGCCCCGTCTTTATGGCAATACCGGTGGTAATGTTAAGCTCTTTGGGGATATATAAAATAAGCGCAAGCGCCAAAGTTCATTCCGACAGCGCTTTGGGCATAATAGCCGCCGCGGGCATATCGCTGGGGCTTATTCTGGCAGCTTTGGCGGGCGGATTTAACGTCGACTTGCTCTCCTTTCTGTTCGGAAGCATTTTGACGGTAAGCACTAGCGAACTTGTTTTGGCTTTCGTTTTGGCCGTAATAATATTATGCCTAGTCTATATCTTTTACAATGATTTAATCGTTATTACCTTTGACCAAAACTTCGCCAAGACCGCCGGCGTCAATACCGAAAGAATGAATATCATACTCGTTTTAATATCCGCGGCGGCGGTGGTAATAGCTTTGAAAGTTGTCGGCATAATGCTGGTATCGGCGATGATAATAATCCCGCCGACCGCGGCCCTGCAGCTGGCGAATACTTTTAAAAAGGCGCTGATTTTAGCAGCTTCGTTTTCGGTCCTAGGGGTTATTTTGGGGATATATTCCGCCTTTATGCTAAATATGCCAAGCGGCGCGATGATTATCGCCGTAGATATTATAATTCTAATGATTGCGGTAATGCTGAGGAAATATGCTTTTAAAAAAAGATGAACTGCCCATACTTATCAAAGATTTAAAAAAACTTTATCCCAAAACAAAAACGGCTTTAAATTACGGATCGGCCTTTCAGCTGTTGTGCGCGGTAATACTTTCCGCCCAATGCACCGACGCGAGAGTCAATATGGTAACGCCCAAACTGTTTGCAAAATACCCAGACGCCAAAACTATGAGCCACGCCTCTTTGCAAGAAATAGAAACGATAATAAAATCTACGGGTTTTTATCACGCCAAAGCCAAATCCCTTTCCGAAACATCAAAAGCCCTGTTTGAGCAATATCAAGGAGAAGTGCCCGCCGATATGCAAAAACTGCTCAAACTGCGCGGCGTCGCCAGGAAAACCGCCAATGTCGTTTTGCAGGATTTTTACGGCATAGCCGAAGGCGTTGTGGTGGATACCCACGTCAAAAGGCTTTCCTATCGAATAGGACTCAGCAAGAATAGCGAACCGCTCAAAATAGAACGCGACTTGATGAAACTGCTAGATAAAAAATATTGGCATTGGATAAGCCACGCCCTAATTTGGCACGGGCGCGGAATATGTCACGCGCGCGGCCCGAAATGCGAACAATGCCCTTTGGCGTCCTACTGCCCCAAAAACGGTGTTAAAACAAAATAGTTTCTTTCAAAAGTTTAATTTGCCGCCTTTACTGGCCCTTTCTTACAGAGATAAATTTTGCCCCGAATTGCTTGCCATAAAGAGAGCTCTTTGCCTTATATTCCCGCCAAAAAGAAAGGGGCCGCGCTTTAAGCGTGGCCCCTTTCAACAAAATCTACGGAGTTTAATACAGCGTAAAATTGGGTAACAGCATATTTACCATAAGCCCTACGCTCAGGAACGGCCCGAAAGGTATGGCATTATTTTCCGCCGGTTTCTTTAACAACATCAAAACACCAAAGTAAAGAACGCCCGCGAAAGAAGATACTATCAAAGCGTTTATAACGCCTATCCAGCCGCTTATCGCACCGATGGCGCCCATAAGTTTAATGTCGCCGCCGCCCATAGCCTCTTTCTTAAAAATCAACTGCCCGATAATCGCCGTAATCCACAAACCGAAGAAGCCCACCGCGCCGCCGATTAAGGAAGATATTACCCTATCCCAAACCCCGCCGCTAAAAGCGGGATTGGCAAACGCGCACGCCAAACCGAATACTATCAGCCCTATGGAAAACCTGTCTGGTATTATCATAAGTTTAATATCGATTACAGAAAGAACTATAAGACTGTAAAGTATTATAAGCGCGAAAGGCAGCCATAAAGTCAGCCCTATCTTCCACACAAATAACAGGGTAAGGCACGCGGTAAGGAATTCCACTATCGGGTATTCCAAGGAAATTTTCTCTTTGCAAGAGCGGCATTTCCCGCCCAAAACCAAATAGCTTAATATCGGGATATTGTCGTACCATTTTATTCTGCTTTTGCATTTGGGGCAAGAAGAAGGCGGCCATACTATCGACATTTTGGCCGGGATCCTGTACACGCAGACGTTTAGGAAACTCCCTATAACCAAACCGAAAATAAAAGAAACGCAGAGAATAAAAATATCGGGCATTAAGAAATCTCCTAAATATTCAAAAATACTTCGCAGTAATGTTCGGACTGTTCGTCATTGACGTAAACCCAGCCGCCGCTGCCGTCAAACGTTTGATTGTACGGCCCGTACTTCACGCTTGAGGAAGAATTTGAAAGAGTTTTGTACGCGGACGGTATTTTCTCTATATATTCCGGAACAAGCAAATCCAAATTCTCGGGGCAGCGATTTTCGTGCTCCCAGCGATATACGTTGACCGCGTCCTGCAGCCTTGTAATGCTCTCTTTGGAAGCCGCGGCCGCGGCTTCCGCCCGTATCACTTCTATCTTACGGGCGGAAAGCCAGCCGAAAACCGCTATTACTAGCACTATCAGTATTATTTCACTGGTAAAAATATTTTTCTTCATCTTATTTCAAATGCATAAGGACATAAGTGATTACTTTCACGTCGTCCAAAGTGAATTTGAGGCTTGATTTCTCGTTGGGGATATGCGGATCGCCGTATATCTTGGAGCCTACCACCGCGGCCAAATCCAAATTCCTCACCGCCGCGGCGAAGGTGCCGCCGCCTACGCCCAGAACTTTAGGCTCGACTTTATTTACTTCTTTTACAGCTTCGCAATAAAGTTTTACTATCGGGGCATCAGGCGAGGTGGCTTTGGATACCGCACTGTGAAGGATCTCCCAAGTTACTTTGACTTTAAAATCTTTCTCCACACCCTTTATTATAGAGGCGATTTCATCCTTGAAAACCTGCGGATCATAGGAGGGCAGAACTCTGCAATCCATATAAAATACGTCCGTACCGGGTATCGTATTTACGTTGGGGACATTGGCGTCTTTCTTCGTAGGTTCAAACGTGCTGTTGTCCGGCGCGAAGAGAGAATCGCGCTTATCAAACTTCGCGTAAAGCCCGTCTCTAAGCCTTATCAACAACTGGGAGCCGGCATAAAGAGCATTGTTGCCGCTGGCCGGCATTGAACCGTGACACTGTTTACCTTCCGTGGTAAATTTAATCCAAAAAACATTCTTTTCCGCTATTTCCACTTCACAGCCTTGCGGATCGCCGGAATCCTGCACAAGGAAGCTGTCATTCTTGCCAAACAAATCAGGGCGCTGCGCTATCACGTAGTCCATACCGTATTTATTGCCGGTTTCCTCATCGGATAAAAGCATAATGCCCAAATTTACCGGTATCTCGGCGCCGCTTTCCATTACCGCTTTGGCCGCCGTCAAAGCCGCGGAGACCGCTTGCTGGTTATCCTCTACGCCGCGGCCGTATATAGTATCGCCGTCGGCATCCAAAGTAAGTTTAAAAGGATCGGTTTTCCATAAGGCTCTGTCGCCTTCCGGAACCACGTCCATATGTGTAAGAAGCCACAAAGTTACATCTCTGTTTTTGCCGTAATATCTGGCTATGATGTTAGGCCTTACGCCGCCTTCGGCGGTGGCGTCGGGCGCGTCTATATGGAAAATTTCGTCAAATTTCATCTTTTTGAGTTCCGCCTCCAAATATTTGGATTTGGCCAACTCGCCTTTGCCGCCTTGCTCGGGCGATACCGCGGGAAGAGCTGTCATATTGGTCTGAAGCTCAAGAACATAATCTCTAAGTCCGTCGATAGTTTTAAATATTTTTTCCATACAGATTCTCCTTAAAAGGGATTTGGCACATCAATGAATTGCACTTCCACTTTATAATGTTTCTTTATATATTCCATCAGCGCTTTTATTCCGTATACCTCGGAATTATAATGGCCCATGGCTATAAAATTGATACACGCCTCTCGGCATTGCTCAAGGACGTATTCGTCGCGGCTGCCGGTAACGAATAAATCCGCCCCCGCTTCTATCGCTTGGCCCAGCATATCATGCGCGCCGCCGCTGACTACCGCAACCTTCTTAACCTTCTCGGGGCCGCATACCACGCATTCGCCGTTTAAAAGAGCGCAAAAATTTTCTATGTCGCGAGCGGGCTTTACCTCCCCCACAAAACCGATGTCTATGCCGTGATACGTACCGAACGGCTTGATGTTCTTAAGGCCCATCTTAGCCGCTAACTGGGCATTGTTGCCAAGTTTAGGATGTCTGTCCAGCGGCAAATGATATGAGGCCAAATTAATATCGTTCTTTATAAGAAAGGATACCCTTCTGCCGAATACGCCAGTAATAGTTTCGGCATTATTCCAGATAAGGCCGTGATGCGTCATAACCATATCGGCGCCAGCCTCTTTGGCGCACTTGAAAAGCTCCATAGTGGCCGATACGCCGAAAACTATCTTCTTTATCTCGCGTTTACCCTCCACCTGCAAGCCGTTATGCTCGGGCGTGAGAGCGACGTTAAGAAGTTTGTTTACGTCTTTTAGGATTGTGTCGCGCTGTATCATATTTTTATGTTATCATTTTATTAGTATGAAAAAAACGGCAATCTTCACTTTCCTTCTGTTTTTAGCCACGGCCGCATTGCCGCAGGATTATATCCCCACTGCCCCGAACCTGATGACGCGGGACAAAAATCCCCAAAAAATATTGCCCGTTACAGTGGAATACCCCCATCAAAATACCAGAATTGCCGAGGGCGCCAAAGGAATATTCCTGTTTGGGAAAGTACATGCCGGGGGCGGACTTCTCACCATAAACGGCGTGGACGTGCCTATATACCGCACCGGCACCTGGCTGACTTATCTCCCGGTAAATCCCGGCGATATGGATTTTATCATAGAGTTTACCGATTCCGAAAAAACCCATAAATATAAAAGAAGCGTATTTGTAAGAGGTTTTAACTATAAAGATTACCTTAAAAAACCGAGGTTCGACTCTTCAAGCCTGTTCCCGGCAAGCGACGTGGAACTTTCCGAAAGCGATATCCTCGATTTTACCGTAGCGGGAACACCAAATATGGTGGTAAAAATGAGCGCGGGCGATTACTTCCAGGACGAATTGTTGATAGCATCCCAACGTGAACCCGGAATATATAAAAAGACCGTGAACTTCAGCAATGTAAATCCGAGCGGCAAATCGACAAAAGTAACCTACTATATGTATGACGACAACGGCAAACTTAAGGCGAAAGCCTCCACCTTGGGGCGAATAAAAATACTGCCACGCGACCAATCCTCAAAAATAGCCAAAGTAATAAAAGAAGATTCCCGCCTTAGGCCTACGCCTCAGCCCAGCGGGCACATTCTGGATACAAAACTATACGGAAATGTTGAGGTTACCGGCAGAATAAACAATTTATACCGTGTAAAATTGGACGAAAATGCCATCGGCTGGATAGAAAGACGTTTCCTAACGCCAGACAACGACTTAAAAAGGCCGAGAAATATCGCCTGGGAAATATCCGCCGCGCCGGAAGAGGGTAAAACCGTCCTCACAATAAAGAATACGGAAAGAGTAAGTTTCAAGGTGGAAGAAAATCACGATTCTTTCGACGTTATTTTGTATTATACCCAAGCCCTTAATACCATAATGAGCGACTCCGAGGACGAATTGCTCGCCGGTTTGGATTATGAAATCCTCTCCGACGGCGCAAAGAAAATAAAAGCCCGCTACAAAGACGGCGCCCGCCTTTGGGGTTACACTTACAAGTATCAGGACAATAACTTGGTATTTGAACTTTACCACCAACCCAAATTCAATTTTACCGAAGAAAAACCCTTAAACGGACTTAAAATAGTTCTTGACCCGGGCCATTCCCCCAAAAGAACCATACCTTACGATGGGGCAGTCGGGCCAAGCGGCTTGTTGGAATATGAAGCCAATTACGATATAGCCCTCGCGGCAAAAAAACATTTGGAGGAATTGGGCGCAAAAGTGTTTTTATCCAAAACGGAAAAAGAAACTATGCCGCTATACAGACGAACGGAAAAACTAAAAGAAAACGAAGCGCATCTTTTCGTCAGCATACACAATAACGCCTTGCCAGATTATATAGATCCTTTCGCTCGGGAAAGGGGATCTTCTGTCTTTTATTATTATCCGCACAGCCTGCCCTTTGCCCAAGCGATGCAAAGCAGTTTTATAAAAAACGTCGGCCTGCCTACCGAGGGTATTTTGCAGGCGGATTTTTCCGTTACGAGGAGTTCCCCTCAAGTTCCGTCAATACTGATAGAAAACGTTTATATGATGATACCTTATCAAGAGGAACTGCTAAAACAGGATCGCTTTATAGACATTTTGGGGAAAACCATATCGGAAGGCGTGATAAACTTCGTCAATCCAACCTGGAATATTAAGAAAAGAAGTTCCGTAACAAGCGCTCCTATGGATTAAAACGTCGAGAAAAATAAAAATATTTTGGAAAACGCTTTAAATTTGCTAAAATTATAGTGTAGTATTAGAGAGATTACAATTTTAATCAATTTTCGCCGGGATGCTGGAATTGGTAGACAGGATGGTCTCAAAAACCATTGTCCGCAAGGACGTGAGGGTTCGAGTCCCTCTCTCGGTAAGATTTAAAAAAATTAGACCCTTTGGCCAATAATTCAAAGGGTTTTTTGTATATAAAATGAAGTTTTCCTCTTTTGTCTTCTTTGTACTTACACAGAATAATGAGTTTTTTAGAAAATCCGCTTAAAAAGTTTTGATTTTAACCATGTTAGGTGCTAATTCATTATTGTTAGTTGGGAGCAATTTATGCTTTGTAGCTTACAAAAAGAGGATACCTTCAAGTCAAAGATACTGTAAAAGTATCCCCCATATATAAAGAAAATATCAAAAAATTTTATGCCCTTTAGAGCACTCCTTCTAAATCCTCAGCTTTGTTTTTAGCATCCAGCAAGGCCTTTTCCTGATTTTTTTGTTCTTTATATTTTTCTTCTTCCCCCAACAAAGCAAGGTCTTTATATTTTATTTTTAAACTTTCCCAATCGGCTGCAGCATTATTTCTAATATCTTGAGTCAACCAGCCATTATCTAGAAAAGAGAGCGTAATTTCTTTGTTATTATATACCCATTTATAATAAACGATAGGAAATGTAAAAAATCCCATTGTACGAACCATATCGGGAACTTGTTGGGCAGCACCATACTTTAGTGTCATAGCATTAATTGTATTTTGCAAATCCTTCCATGCATCGCTGTGGCTCAGACGTTCTCTTCTTTCGTTAGGGGATACTTCCACCATATTCAATTTATTATTGAAAAACCAAAAAACAATTTTAGCTCCGTTGCGGTGATATACCAAATATTCAGGATCTTCTCCGATCAGTTCCCCCTCGAAATGACTTTTGATGTTCTCTTGTGACATACCAAAACGTGTATTTTGATATCCATTAAATCCTTGCGCTTTTTTGAGCTTTTCCAAACGAGGAATTACGCTATTTACTTTATGCAAAGTTTTTTGCTGAAGAGAAGAATCAACATTATGTATTTTTTCCAAAATGGCTTTATAACGCAATTCCAAGTCTTCAAAGGCGTATTCTTTCCTTATCCCTTCTGTCAGTTTGGCATATTCCCGCTCTATTTCTTCACAAACAGGGAGACTCTCTTTTAAGCTTTCAAGATTAGTTATATCCGATGCCTCAGCTAAATCAAATTTAATCAGCTCTTCACAAGAGAGTGGCTCAGATGTTTTAAGATTACAAGCTGATATCAAAATACATAAACCGACTATTATTAGCATATTTTTCATAATTCAATCTCCTAAAATTATCCTTTTTCTATGATAAGCCCCCCAAAAGTCTTCCTCCTTAACTTCTAGGTTCCATAAATGAAGAGTAACACAGTTGCCTTTATTTTGATGTTTTTTGCTTTTTTATACGATTAAATGTATAGTCGAATTTTTCTTGGTTCATGAACATTAAAAATAAGCCCTCAATAAAAGCAATCCCTGCCATAGATGCCAGGAAATAAGGTTGCCACCAACCAAACAATAAGAAAAACAGTATCCAAGCAATTCCATTTCCAATACGTCCCAAATAAAACTCATGTGCTCCAAAAAAGAAGAAAATTGCCAACAAACCAGCTTTATATTTACTTTTTCGTTCCATTACAGGTTTGAGCATTGTCTGTTCTTTAGCTTTCTTTATGCTATACCCACAGTTTGGACAGGCTTCTGCCATTTCTGAAAAGTCTTTTCCGCATTCCGGACATTTAATCAACGCCATATTATTTCTCCTTATTATTTTTGATTTATTTTTTCGGGCTCAAAGTATAACAAGAAGCAAAATCGGGCAAATAAAAACGGCTGTTATATTTGAGCCATTCAGACTAACCCAAATATAAACAGCCGTGGTTTCCTGCCCCGATGGGCAGGAAACACTCGGCACAGTACACCCAAGGGATCAGCTCAGGTATACTGTGCCTAAAAACGACTGTTTTTGGAGTCTGAATGTGCCATTGGTATTTCCAACAGCGCACCGTATTCTTCATACGGTTCCAAAAACAGATTCAAATTGTATATAAGCCACATTTAAGGCTTTTTGATTAAGAGAGAATCCTCGCAATAAATATATCTTATTATAAAAAATTTTCTGTGTTTTGACTATATTTATTTTAGAAGAATATTTTATTCTTTCATACAGAGGGATTTTTGTATAGTTATTAAAGGTTGTTTAGTCATTTTGGAATGCTTTCTAAGAGCTTGTATAACAGATGCCGCTTCAATAGAAGCTGTAATATATTTAGGGAGTAATGTATCTTCTATTTGGTAAAATTTAAAAGCCGCCTTTTGACAGGCGGCTTTTTATTTTAACCTTTAGGCCGATAAAATCCAAACGGCTATAAGCCAATATATTAAAGCGCTTATCCAGGCAAATGTTTTGCTTTTGGTGCGGCGCTCCAACCGTAAAACGCCGTTAATATAACCGCCGAATAAAGATACCGCGCCAAATACTGAAAGCGCGACAAGCGCAAAACATAAACCCAAAAATATTATATATACGCCGTAAGGCACGGAAATATCCGTTGGGACAAAAGCGGGCAAAAAGGAAAGGAAAAACAATATCACTTTGGGATTAAGGATATTCATTATAAGCCCCTGTTTATAAAGCGCAAAAGAGCCCCCGCCAAGGGGAGTTTTTATGTCGGGATTTGTATCTTTCTCGTTTTTATAGGCGCGCAGAACGCAAACTCCAAGCCAAAAAAGATATAACCCGCCGAATATCTTAACCAAAGTCATACATAGCGGGCTTGCTGCCATCAAAGCGGCCAAGCCCAAAGCCACCGCCGCCGTATGGACAAAGAGCCCCGAACACAGCCCCAGCGTAACGCTAAAAGCCGCTTTCGAGCCGCGCGTAATGCTCTGCGTCATAACGAAAAATATATCCGGCCCCGGCAAAAGCGAGAGCAAAAAAGAAGCAAAAATAAATTTTATCAGCATATCAAACACAAAAATTAAGAAAGATAAAAAAAGCGCAAGCCCCACAAATATTATACTATTTACGAGGAGGACCATTATTTATGAAAAACATTTTAGTACTTACCGGAAGTCCGCGCGAACTGGGTAACAGCGCGCTTTTGGCCAATGCCTTTATGGAAGGCGCCAAAGAAAACGGCCACCGCGTAAAAGTTTTTGAAACCGCCTTTCACCCCATAGCGCCCTGCAAAGCCTGCGACAAATGCTGGAGCGGCGGCAAACCCTGCGTATTTAAAGACGGCTTTACCGATTTGGCACCGTTGCTCGAACAGGCCGAAATACTCGTATTCGCCACGCCTCTGTATTGGTTTAGTATGAGCGCGCAAATAAAATCCGCGATAGACAAGCTCTACGCTTATATGAAGCCCGAAGCCAAAAACAAACTTAAAATTGAAGCCTGCGTTCTGCTCGCCTCGGCAGAAGGCTGCGAAAAAGACGGCGACTATGACGGCCTAAAAGCCACTTACAAAAGCATAATAGATTATTTAAATCTTAAAGATTTGGGTATGATTTTGGCGGGCCATATCGGGCAAAAAGGCGCGATATTGCAAAGCGAATATCTTAAAGCCGCCAAAGACTTGGGCCGAAGCATAAAAGGTTAAGAGCGGAATCCCACTTTCAGCAACAGCGAGGCGCTTTGCATAAGAGTCCCGCCGCTTTTAAAAATAAAATAGCGCGCTTCCAAACCGCCCAGAATATGATTGCTGAAATCATATTCAAAACCTAATCCGCCGTAAACGGACAAACCGTCGCCCGCCTTCTCGGATTTGTCAAAAGAGTAATAAAGGCCGGGCAGATGAGGCGGGGCGGAACCGGGCGCAGGCTCCACTTTATAAGTCGTAGTCTGCTTGCGGTATATATAACCCACCCCGAGCGGCAAGTAAAACCGCTTATCGGAAGCGGGATTAAAATTAAAACGGGAAACCAAATAGCCCGAACGTACGCTGTAAATATTTTCGTCTACGTTGACTATCGCCATTGTGCCGCCATATTCCGGCCCGTAAGGGACCGGAGAGCCAGCCATTTCCCCCCTGTCAAATATGCCTTCAAGCCCCAAATAAAATCTTGAGCTTAAAGCGTACATCATACGAACGGAACCGCCGTAAACCTGTTTTTTGCTGGCCGTATCGCCCGCGCCTTCCGTTATGTAGGAAGCGGAAAATCCGCCGTCGAGCAAAATATCGCCGCGCATTATAGGCCTTAGCGAGGATTCGTTCTCAAACAGCCCGACTTGCGCGAAACAAGCCGGAGCGAAAATTAAACAAAAAATAACTATTCCCAAATATTTACGCATAACTTTGCCGATACCGCTTATTATATTATAAATAATTTAATACAATAACTTTTAGGCCGAATAAAAGGAGAACTTATGAAAAAAATATTTTTGATACCTATTTTACTCTTTGCCGCGACGTTTGTTTGCGCGCAGGAAAGCAAGGACATTAAACTAAAAGCGCCGCAGAAAAATAAAGGCGCGAAAATTATGCAGGCTCTTTCCAATCGTAAGTCAACAAGAACTTTCGACGCTAAAGAACTGGATATTCAAACTATTTCCAATTTGCTTTGGGCCGCCAACGGCATCAATCGCCCTGACGGAAAAAGAACAGCGCCTTCCGCGATGAACCGCCAAGAAGTGGACGTTTATGTCTGCCTTAAAAGCGGGGCTTATTTCTTTAATCCCCAAGAAAATGAGCTAAAATTCATATCCGACGCCGATTGTCTTTTAAGAGACGCACCCTTAACGCTTTATTTGGTCGCCAGAGCGCAGGAAGGCAATACTTGGGCTTATATCGATACCGGCATAGTATCGCAAAACATATCATTGTTTGCGTCGGGATTCGGGCTTGCTACCGTGCCGCAGGGCTCTATGCCGAAAGAAAAGATTATAAAAGATTTAAAACTTACGGACAATCAACTCTTGATACTAAACCACCCTGTCGGCTATCCCGCGAAAGAAAATAAGGAGAAAAATAAATGAGCATAAAAACTCCGTATCTGATTTTAGCCGCGGCGTTCTTATGCGCCTGCGCTTCCGCGCCCGATATAAAGGGATCGTGGATAGACAACAGAAAGCCCGAACCGCCCCTAACCAAACAGGGAATATATTTCGGCGAGAACGGACAAGCGGCTTCAATCAACGCCGAAAACAGGGCGTATAAATTTTGGTCTCTTAAAGGCAAAGAGCTGACTTTGAAAGGCATTGACGCTTCCGACGGTGAAATTAAAGATTTTACGGAAGTATATAAAGTAAAAGAAGTTAAAAACGGGGCTATGACTCTTGAGAAAGACGGCAAACAAATCCGCTTTACCAAAGACAACTCCGCAAATTACAAGGAAAGCCTTTAAAGGACAATATTTATTGTTTCTTTTTGGGGTTATTTCAGGGTATTACAGACGCAAGCGGGCAATAACGCCAACGCAAACTCTGCGCCGGCACTTCAGGAACAAACGCAGGCGCCGACAAATTCAATATTAATCGGCGAATGTCTAAAACCCATTGGGGGGCAAGAAGACAAAACGGACGGGATTAAACTCAATGCCGACGGCTCGGCCGAAAGCGTAAACTCCGCCACTTTGCTGTACAAATCTTGGGAAACCGACGGCAAATCACTGACTTTGGCGGGAACGAGCATAGGAAACGGCGTGAGTTCTGTTTTCACGGCGGCTTATCAGATAGAGGAACTCTCAGAAAACAAACTGGCTCTTAAGATAGACCAGAATATTCTTACCTATACAAAAGCGAACTGAAATATATGGAACTTCAAAAAGAACTCCCGCGCACAAAACGCGGGAGTTTTTATTTGCGGATTTAACAAATTTCAGTCTATGCCCTGCGGATTAAAACAATCGGCGCAGCGCGCTTCATAGTCATCGGCGCCGCCAACGTATATTCTGGATTTTACGTCTACAAGCCTCTGCGTCCTGGTAGCTGGTTTACCGCATTTAGTGCAGCGCGCGGCCAATTTTGTAACGCTGTCAGCTACTGCCAAAAGACGCGCCGTACTTTCAAAAGGAACAGCCTGATAATCCAAATCCAATCCGCAGCAAATCACCCGCTTACCCATCGCCGCTGTTTTAAGAGCTACGGCCGATATATCCCTGGAGAAAAAATTTACTTCGTCCAAAGCCACCACTTCGGTGTCCTTTTCTATCAAATCCAATATTTCCTCAGCCTTGTTTACGTGGACGGCCTCTATGGTTTTTAAGTCGTGCGTAGCTATCGCCCTGACGGCGTATCGTTTGTCTATGCTGGAATTAAATACCTGCACTTTCTGCCCCGCGTGGCGGCAAACTTCTATGCGTCTTATCAGCTCCGTAGTTTTGCCAGAAAACATACACCCGCAGACTACTTCTATACTGCCAAATTTTTTTCTTTTATCAGCCGTCATTTTTTATCTCCAAATTAGAAATTATCGCGTATCATTCTGTCGTCGCGCCACGGATACCAATATTCGTCGGCCTGCCTTAGCGCTTTGTTTTTCTCGCCAGCGCCGCAAAGTATGTTTATCCTAAACGAAAAAGACAAGTTCTGATTTCTGTCCCGCAGCCCGACCATCACGCTTATATCGTGGAAATCTTTATATATCTTTATATGCTTAGAATAGGCATACAAACTGGAATCGTTGGCGCTTACGTCTATGCCCATATCGGCGCGCCAAGTCATATTCTTAGGCGCGATCAGGAACTTGCTGGTAAAGAGGAAATTATTCCTGTCGGTGCTGTAATTGGTCATACCGAAAGAGGCATAACTGTCGCCGATGCTTTTAAAGATGCTGTCCAGCACAAAGGCCTGATTGCCTTCGTGTACGTCGTAGATATTCTGCAGGTAGAAATGCGCGCCCGTTTTCGGCGAGAAGTATCCCGCCTCGGCGGTTATCGGCTCTATCCTGTATTTTGCGTCCCAACCCTCCTGGGAATTGCGCAAATCGTATCCGCTGGCCAATCTGAAATAGAAATTCTGGCCAAGCATATAATAGTTTTGGATATAAATCAGGTTTTCCTCTTCGTCCAAGCCTTGATATTCGATATTGGTAAGCGACCCGCTGGCGCTGCGCTTGGTGTAACGATAACCTATATCCAGTAGGCCGGTTATCAAATTGGATCTCAAGTTTAGCTCCCCTCCGTATCGGCCTACGAAAGTATCCTCATCATTGTTTGTAGGGTCTTTTAGTATCGCGTCCTGATAATAATATCCGCTTGGCGTAAGGGTAAAATTCGGGTGCAGTTTTATGTCCTTTGAGCTGCGCCAACTCGCGTTAAGATATTGCACGAAGTCATAATCTTCTATTTGCGCATTGTTAAACCCTACGGAAAAATTATTTACTATCCCGCCCGTCCCGTTTATTACGAAAGGATTAAAAATCAAATCCACTTTAGGGGCATATTCTTCGGCGTTGGAATAGGTTTTATCGTTTTCGTTAAGCTGTTCCCTTCTGGTATAGCCAATCCTAAAAGTATCCCAGCCGCTTTGCCTGGCGACGGAAAAACGGGTCAGCTGGTCCGGCGATACGACATAAGGATTGGAACGGAAAAAATCGTCGTTAAAATCGGCGTCGGATACGTTTCTTGTTTCAAACTGGCTGAAGTAAATCGCGCCGCTGCCTTTGTTAAGGCTGTCGGAAGTATCGGCAACTTCCCACCAGTATCCGCCGTCTATGCCCCAGCGTTGTTCTTCCTTTACTTTATCGTAAATGGTATAGGCCTGAAGCGAGCCTCTAAAGCGCTGTGGGTCCTCGTAAGATATTTCCGCGCCGTAGCCTATACCAGAACGGGTATAATAATCCAAATTGCCCTTTACCGCAAAGTCATTTTTGGCGTATACGGTAGAAGTGAGAAAGCCAAACCCCGTATTGTCACTTTGGTCAAAATCCACATAAGTGGTAAATAGGCGATCCGCGTTTAAAGACCTGTACACAAAAGGCAAATAAAATACCGGCACTTTGCCGTATTTTACCACCGCGTTGGTGGCCCAAATTCTGTCGCCGGGTATCAAATCGGCCTTGCCGACGTAAAGGGTATAGTGCGGCTTTTCAAAATCACAGCAGGTGATATTTGCGTCCCGCAATATATATTCGCCGTCTTTGGCTTCCATACTCTTGGTGGAAAGGACCCTTATCGGCGAATACTCGGCTTTAATGTCTTCCATCAACAACGCCTTTGAGGCCATATCGAATTTTATTCCGTTGGAAGTAAACACACCCTTTTCATCCTCGATAACCGTGGTCCCGTTTGAAATCAAAAGCTGTTCTTTAAGGTGTACTTGTATATCGTCGCCTTTAATCACGCGCGTGGTTTGGCCGTCTTCTATGAATATTTCCGCGTTGCCTTTTATGGCGACGACGGAATTGTTTTTATCGTAGACGGTTTCGTCGGCGGTATAATAAATAAACTCGCCTTTGGTTGGTGCGGGCAGTTCAAAATCTTCCGCAAGCAGATTGGCCCCCGCCAATAGCAGACAAAACGCCGCTAACAATTTATTTTTCATTGGCTTTATGCAAGGCGTAAAGCGCAGCTCCCACGCCGCCTATATTGCCCTCTTTTGACAAAAGAATCTTGACGTTTTTAAACGGCGTCTTTACCGCCTGTCTGTCAAACACTTCCCTTATCGAGGGAAGGAAATACTTGGCGCCGCGCGATACTCCGCCCGCCAATACTATCGCGTGCGGGTTAAAAAGCAGCACCATATCGGCCAGACCTCTGCCCAAATAAGATCCTATCTCTTTCCATAAATTCAAGGCGACCTCATCACCCTGCTCGGCCGCCTGGGAAAGCAAACTCACAGAAAAATCTTCCGTATTTATCAAATTTGCTAATATCGATTTCGGGTTTTCCGCGCTGACGGCCTGCGCCATACGCAGTATTCCCTTGGTGCCGGCATAAGATTCCATACAGCCCCTCTGCCCGCAGCCGCACAAAGGCGCATCGGGCGAATAATCTATTTTCATATGGCCCAACTCGCCGGAGGATCCGTCCGCCCCCTGATAAAGTTTCCCGTCCATAATTATACCGCCGCCTATACCGGTGCCCAAGGTTACTATTATCATATTTTTGTATTTGCCTTTAAATTCCCGGTCGAACACGCCCCAAGCGGCCATATTGGCGTCGTTTGACACATAACAATCGCAGCCGGTGTTTTCCTTCATCACTTTTGCTACTTTAAGATTATGCCAAGGTATATTCGGTGCCCAGCGCAAGACGCCCTTTTCAGGGTCGGTATCGCCCGCTATCCCTACGCCTAAAACGACGTCCTTATCTTTAAAAGAGCCCCGCCATTCATTGACTATTCTGGAGAGCTGCCCCAAAAACGCCTTGCCGCTGAGTGTCGTATAAGTGGGAATTTTATCGGTTTTAAGGATTTTCTTGCGGTCGTTCACCGCGAAAAATTTTACGAATGTTCCGCCTATGTCTATTCCTATTGAAATCATTTTTTCACCTCGCTTTCGGGATGGGCGGCATTATAAACTTTCTTAAGCCTCTCCAGCGATACGTGCGTGTATACTTGAGTAGCCGCCAAACTTTTATGTCCAAGCATTTCCTGTAAACTTTTCAAATCGCAGCCGTTGTTTAAAAGATGCGTCGCGAAAGAATGCCGCAAACTGTGCGGCGTAACCTTGCGCGCCACTCGGCTGTCAATGGCGCTCTTTTTGACTATCTGCGCCAAACCTTCACCGCTTAGCCGCCCGCCCTTGCTGCCCAAGAACAAAGGCTCCTCGCCTTTGGCCTGCGGACGGGTATCCAAATAATTGCTTATGGCCTCCAAAGCTATATCGGTTACGGGCACCAGTCTTTCCTTTGAGCCTTTGCCCAATACTCTTACATAACCTTCATCAAAGTTTATGTCGCCGATATTCAGCCCGACCGTCTCGCTCCGCCTTAAACCGCTGGAATACAAAAGTTCCAATATCGCTTTGTTCCTGTAATGAAAACGCCTGCTTATTTCCGCGTCCATCAGGTTTGAAGCCTCTCCCTCGGTAAGAAAGGCGGGCAGTTTCTTTTCTCTTCTAGGGGCAGAAAACAAACTAAACGGATTTACCTTTATCAGCCCCCTGTTGGCCAGAAACTTGGCAAAACTCCTAAGCGCGCTTATCTTGCGAAGCATAGTCGGGCGCGAGATTTCCTTTATATTCTCGTAGGCCAAATACGCCCTTATATTTTTTAAAGTAAAATCTTTAACCGAAAGAAAATTCCTTAGGGACATAAACGCCGCGAAAGCCTCCAAATCGCTTTCGTACGCGCGCAAAGTATGCGCCGAAAGGTTCCGCCCCTTTAAACTTAAAGTGAAGTTTTCTATCTGCTTAAGCATTTTCTTTCTTTTCGTTCAGCTTTTTTATGGCTTCTTCCTCTTCGGGCGTAATATTTACTATATTCTTGCATTTCGGGTATCCGCTGCAGCCCAAAAACGCCCCTTTTGCGCTGTGCCTTAACACAAGCGCTTTGCCGCATTTTTCGCATTTTCTGCCCGAATCCAACGGGCCCGAAGACGCCACCCTGTTGCCCTGCGCGTCTATCGAATAGGTATTGCGGCATTTCGGGTATGCCGAACAAGCCATAAATCTGCCCTTGCGCCCCGTTCTTATTACCATAGGCGCGCCGCATTTTTCGCATTTCTCGTTTGTCTGTTCGGGTTCGGGCGCCGCGCCGCTTACGTTCTTCTTGCCTTGGCAGGTATCGGGATAATTTACGCAGGTAAGATATTCCCCGTATTTGCTTCTCCTAAGTACCATCGGAGAGCCGCACAGCGGGCACTTTTCCCCTTCCACCACCGAAGGCGCCGGCTTACGCATATTCTGGGCGGCATTATTTAAATCGCGCGTAAATCCATCGTAAAAACCGCCTATCACGTCCACCCACTTTTTGGAGCCTTCGGCTATATCGTCCAAAGTTTCCTCAACGCCCGCCGTATAGGATAAATCCATTATATCCTTAAAAAACTCTTTAAGCTGTTCCGTTACCGTTATACCCAAATCCGTCGCCACCAGCTTATTGCTCTTGGGCTGTTTTTCTATATACTTGCGGTCCATAATGGTTTTTATCGTCGGAGCATAAGTGGACGGACGGCCGATGCCGTGTTTTTCCAAAGTTTTAATCAGGCTGGCTTCGTTATAGTTTGGCGGAGGCGTAGTCTTATGGTCTTTGGTTTCAATGGACAATAATTTTAAAGCGTCGCCTTGTTCCAAAGGCGGGAGCAAAGCGGAAGATTCATCTTTATTATCGTCGTCCGCGCCTTCTCTCTCGTCGGCTTCCTCCTGATAAACGGAAAGATAACCCTTAAATTTAATCGTTCTGCCGTTGGCCCTCAGCAGGCATTTTTCCTTTCCGCCGGCCGATATATCCACGGCGACGGTGTTAAATACCGCTTCCGCCATTTGGGAAGCCACAAAACGCAGCCATATCAATTCGTAAAGTTTATATTGGTCGGCCGTCAGATACGCCTTTATGCTTTGCGGCGTTCTGTATACATCGGTAGGGTGTATGGACTCGTGCGCTTCCTGCGCGCCTTTCACTTTGCTTTTGTATACGGGTGCACTCTTGGGGGCGTATTCCTCGCCGTATTTTTCCTTAATGAATTTGGAGGTCTGGCTCTGAAGCTGTTTGGAAACGTTAAAAGAGTCCGTTCTCATATACGTTATCAGACCTACGGTCTGCCCGCCGATCTCTACACCCTCGTACAAAGTTTGCGCCACCTGCATAGTCTTTTGCGAACCGAAGCCTATCTTATTATAGGCATCTTGCTGCATAGAACTGGTGATAAAAGGCGGACGGGCTTTCTGCTTTACTTCCTTCTTCTCCACCTTCTCAACCACGATCGGGCCTTGCCTTAATACGGCGTTTACAGGCGCGAGCGATTCATTGGTGTCAAAAACGGTGCTCTTTACTTTATAGTCTTCCGCGAACAGTTTATGCGTTACGGTGCGTTCCACGTTTTTACCTTCCCATTTAAGCACGCGCGCGCTAAAACTAGGTTTTTGGTTTTCCTTCTCCAAAGAGGCTTTTATCGTCCAGTAAACTTGCTCTTTAAACTCGGCAATTTCTTTGGCTCTTTCAGTCAAAAGACGTACCGCCACAGACTGCACGCGCCCCGCGCTTAATCCGCTTGTTATTTTGCGCCACAAAAGCGGGGAAAGTTTATAGCCTACCAATCTGTCCAAAATACGCCTGGCCTGTTGGGCGTCAACCAAATTATGGTCTATGCCGCGGGCGTGATCAAAAGATTCTTTTACCGCGCTGGGCGTAATTTCGTGGAAATAGATTCTTCTGGTGTTTTCCGGCTTTAGATGCAGCAGTTCCTGCAAATGCCAAGCGATGGCTTCCCCTTCGCGGTCAGGGTCGGTAGCGAGATATACGGTAGAAGCCTTCTTCACCGCGTCTTTAAGCTCGCTTATCACTTTGGGCTTGCCGCTTATTACGTATGTGGGCTTAAAACCGTGTTTCTCATCGACGCCGATCTCTTTTGAAGGCAAATCGCGCACATGCCCGAAAGAGCTCCTTACCATATAAGAAGGCCCCAATATCTTGCTTATAGTCTTCTGCTTTGTGGGTGACTCCACTATTATCAATTCTTTACCGCCGGGTTTTACGTTCGCCGCCGTTTTATTTTCCTTGCTTGCCATTTTCGTTCCTCTGTATAAAAAGCTAAAATTTGCGTCTGCTGTATTTGCCGTCCTCACAACAGATCACGCCGCCGACTTCCAAATTAAATAATATGCCGCTAAGCTCGCTTATCGGCATGGCTAAAGACATCGCCAAATCATCCGTGCTGACGCTGGAAGATCCTATCGCCTCGATAACCTGCCGTTCAAGCGGAGGCAAATCCTCAAGCGGAGTCTTTTCTTCATTATAGAGTTTTTTAGTATTAAGGCCAAGTTTTAAATTTAAAGGCAAAGTATCTATTATATCGCGCGCGTCCAATACCATAGCCGCGCCTTCCCTTATAAGATTGTTCGGCCCCGCGCTTTGCGGGCTGTCTATCGGGCCGGGCACCGCAAGGACGTCCTTGCCTTGCTCAAGCGCCATCTTGGCCGTTATCAAAGCGCCCGATTTCACTTCGCCTTCCACCACTACCACCAATTTCGAAAACGCCGCTATAAGCCTGTTGCGCCGCGGGAAATGCTGCGCCAACGGCGGAGCGTCAAACGGGAGCTCCGATATTATAGCGCCGCCTCTATCCAATATACCGCGCGCAAGCTCCCTGTTCTCGGCGGGATAACAGCGCCCTATTCCAGTACCTATCAAAGCCAGGGTAGGCTTGCCGTTTCGCACTGCGCTGGCGTGAACAACGGTATCAACACCCCTTGCCAAACCGCTGACCAAAACCGCACCCGAAAGCGCCAAATCCTCGCCCAGCTTCGCCGCCGCGCGCCTGCCGTAAGGAGTTATCTTCCTGGTTCCTACCATTCCCACATTGGCCGATCCGTCCGAAGGCAAAACTCCGCACACGTACAAGGCCAAAGGAGGCTCCTTTATCGCCAAAAGTTCCTGCGGGTAATCAGGCTCTCCTTTAAAATATATACGTCCGTTTGCCTTTTCGGTCTTTTCAAATTCGGTCTCGGCGTTAAGCCTGGCGGCGGTATCCAAAAACTTGCCCGCCGTTTCTATGCTTATCTTGCCTTCCTCGCTAAGGCGATGAGCGCTTTGCTTCAATATCTCGCACGGCGAGCCGAAAATATCCAAAAGCCTGCCAAGCCAATCCGCCCTTAAAAAGCTGAAGGCGTTTATCTTTAACAATGCCAATTTTTCTTCGTACGAGAATTCCATAAATCAGCCTAAATGTCGCCCACGCCCTTCCTGTCGAACGGGCGGTATTGCATTACCTCTATTATATGCTCTTTTTTGATATCCTTGCTGCCCTGCAAATCTGCTATCGTGCGGGCCGTCTTCAAAATTTTATCTAAACTCCTGGCAGAAAGCCCCAGCTTTTTCATAGCAAGCTCAAGCACTTCCCCGCCGCCCGCAGGCAAAGGGCAATACTCCTTTATCTGGGCCGCGCTCATAAAAGCGTTGGCCGTAACACCGCTGCCTTTAAAACGCTCTTTTTGTATCTCGCGCGCCGCGCTTACCCTGGCCCTTATTTCCGCACTGCTTTCACCTTCGCTTTTCTTGTTCCAGTCTTTATAGTCCACCGGGTTTAGATTGACCGTTAAATCTATCCTGTCTAGCAGAGGCCCCGATACTTTTGCTTTGTAGCGGCTTATCTGCAAAGGCGTGCAGTTGCAAGTCTTGATATTATGCCCGTGGTATCCGCACGGACAGGGATTCATCGCCGCTATTAAGGTGAACTTGGCCGGGAAAGTAAAAGTATCCTTCGCTCTGGATATTGTCACTTTAAAAGTTTCCAAGGGCTCTCTTAACACTTCAAGGGAAGTCCTGGAAAACTCCGCAAATTCGTCAAGGAACAATACCCCATTGTGCGCCAAGCTCACTTCGCCGGGGCGCGGATTTTGCCCGCCGCCTATCAAAGCTATATTGGAAATAGTATGATGCGGATCCCTAAACGGCCGCCCTTCTATCCGCCCGTTCTTGCCCAGAAGTTTGCAGACGGAATATATCTGTAAAATTTCCAATCTTTCTTCCTTGGTCAAAGGCGGAAGTATGCCCGCAAATCTTTTGGCCAACATACTTTTGCCTGTACCCGGGGGGCCGACCAACAGAACATTATGCCCGCCCGCCGCGGCTATCTCCAGTGCGCGCTTGGCCAAAGCCTGCCCCTTAACCTCGTTAAAATCGCCCGAATTACATATATATTCGTCTGGGTTTTCTTCTTCCGAGCATACGCTTTCAAAAGGCTCTTTTCCCTCAAGCATGTCAACCGTCTGCTTTAAATTCTTAACGCCGAAAGCCGCTATGCCCGCGTAAGAGGCTTCCGCCCCGTTGTCAAAAGGGATCACCGCTTTGGCGCGACCCAGCTTCTTTAAAGATATTAACATCGGCAATACGCCGCCGCAGGCGTGAATTCTGCCGTTTAAACCCAAAGAACCTATAAACACGATCCCGCCCGCTTTTGAATATGCCTCTTTGCTTATTTGTCCGCTGGCGGCGAGTATCCCCAAAGCTATCGGCAAATCAAAATGAGCGCCGGCCTTCTTCAGCTCGGCCGGCGCTAGATTTACCGTTATCTTTTTTAAAGGGACTTCATATCCGCTGTTTCTTATCGCGGCCAGGACTCTGTCTTTGGCTTCCTTAACTTCCTGATCGGGCAGCCCCACCAAAGAAAAAGAAGGCATACCCGCCGTTATATCCACCTCTACAGATACCAAAAAACCGTCCAAACCGTGAACACAGCTCGATACTATACTGGCTAACATATCTTTTACAGGAAGCTCATCTCCACCACGTCAGGAGTTATCCTGTCTATCGAAAAATTGGAATAATATTTCCTGAGTATCTTGGCGGAAAATTCTTCCGCGTTGTTTATATTCGCCTGCACCTCAAACGTAGCGTTGGAATTGGTGTACTTTATCAGATTAAAATCCTCCACCTCGCTTAACTGGCGCATTATGTTCTGCATCTCTTCCAAACGCTCTATCGTGTTGACGTCGTTTACTATAAACTTGAAAGTCTTGGCCGAATTTACCGCCCTGTTTATCGGATCCGCCGTCTGAACGGCCGCGTTTTCGCAAGCGCCCGTCAAAGCTTTTTGCTGGGCTATGCTCAATACGCCGTCAAGCCCGCTGAAGCTGTCCGCCGTTTCCGCTATTACCTGATAGTTGCTGCTCGCTATTACTTTTATATTAGCTTTCGCTCTTACCGGTTTAAAAGAAGTCGTCAGCTGGGCCGCGCTTTCAAGCTCGCTCGCGCTCGCTTCGGCCAAGATAACGTATCTGGCGCCTTCCTTCTTCGCTTTATCTACTATCTGCGTATAATCTTCCAGATTGTTTTGGCTTAAATTGCCGCCGTCTATCAAGACATAAGGATAATCCTTCAAAGCCTTATATATGCCTTGGCGGCAATACTGCTGGAGGGAAAGCTCCTCGTTGATAAGCTCCCTTGACGCTACAAAAATATTCGTCTTCTTTACGTAATCCGCGCTTTGCAGCTCCTTGATTTTGGCCGACAAATCGCTTACCAGCACCATTACCCGCGCCTCGCCGTAGAACTCTTCCCCTTTTCTGTACGAGGCTGTAAGATAAGATTTCCTTATATAAGCATCGGGATTATCCAATATCTGGCTCTTTATCTCCGGCGGGAAAGCAACCGCGCTGTTGGAGGATAAAAACACCCTCGTCGCCCGCTCCAAAGCGTTAATTTCCGCCTGCTTAAGCACACGCTTCTTAAGTTCTGATTTGGAAATATCCTCGTATGGAACCGTCGCCGATGCCATTACATATTCCCCTGCGCCTTTAGGCCCTATATTAAAACGCTGACAGCCCGTAAAAAGCGCTAAAACGCATATCAAAATATAAAACTTTTTCATCTCCACCTCTTATTTCAAAACGTCGCCCAATACTCTTACATAGGCGCTGGGTTTTTTAATATTCTCCGCGTCTATTATGCCGCAGCGTATCATCATAACTTCAAGCATATGCGTAAGAATGTCATAGAAATTATCCCTTATCGACTCTTGGCACACCGACAGCGAAGGCCCCAATATTATTGCACCCTTTAAGTTCTTATTGTCGCATATATTGGCTATCTTAAAGGCTGCGGAAATTATGTGATCAGTGGAATAAGAACTCTTCAGCGCGAAGTTAAACCCGCCCTTTATCCCCAGCTCCTTGGCCTTTTGCATTACGCCAAATGCTATCCATTTGAACTTGTCGGCCTGATCTTGCGGATAGAAGAAGCCAAAACTGCCCCATTCGGTATTTTCACTCCTGTTTATGGACACTATATCGGCAAAATCCTTTGTAACGATTTCGCTGCTTTCGTTCTCCCCGTTTACCGCAAGCATCTCGTTTAAAATTTGGTCGTAGGACATTTGTATCAATCCGCTGTTGTTTATTCTGCGGCTTAATACCTTAGCCCTCTTGATATTGCGCGCTATCGCGCCCAAGTTGGCTTTATCAAAAGTTAAAAAGCCTTGGGACTGATTGTCGTTCAAACCAAGCTCCGCGTCCTCTATCATCTTGCCGTATATTTTGCTGAAATGCTGCTGACGCGGCGGTTTAAGTTCCGATACCCACCCTTGATCCAAACGGAATCTTACCAATTCCTCAAATCTGGCCAAACTCTCGGGAGGATATTTGGAAGAGATTAAAATCTGTTTCTTTTCCTGCAAGAATCTGTTGAGCACCCTGGATATAAACTCCCTGTTATGCTCGTTTACCGCAGTAAGATGGATATCATCTATTATCAGCACTTCCACCGAAGAGAAGAAATCCTCCAAATGCTTTATATTGCCTTCCTCGACGTATCTTTGTACCCCTCTGGAGAAGCGTACACCATTGGTAAAAAATATCTTTTCTTGGCCGATTCTCATCGCCAGCTCATAACCCATCGCGTTAAGGAAATGCGTTTTGCCCGTGCCGCTTTCGCCATATATCATAAACGGATTATGCATCGTGCCTATATTGTCTATAACGCTCATCGCCGTGGCATGTGCAAAACGGTTTGACGCCATATCCATCTTGTCAAAAGTAAATAAAGGATTTAAAGGTATTTCCAAGGGCCAGTTGTTCCTCTTATAAACCTGCCCCGCCGAAACCAAAATCGTATGGTCTACCGCGGTAGCCGCGCGCGGAGCGGGACTCTGTTTCTGCACCGGCCTTTGCCCGGAAGGAGCTCCGCCAGGACGCTGTGCGGGATTGACCGCTGGTCTAGCCACGCCGTTGGCGGCAGGCGCGACGGAAGGCCTGGGCTGAGCATTGGGAACCGTCGGTCTGGGCGCCGCGGGATTTACTCTGCCCGCAGGAGAAATCGGAGCTGAAGGCGCCTTCGGCGCACTTGGAATTCTTTGCCCCGGTATGGCGGGTTTTTCTGTATTATTATACGGATCTTGTGTCATATCAGCTTTTATCTCCCCTTTTACTATTTTTTGTTCTATTATTTTTTTAAAATCTTTGTTTTGCGGACCTTCTTTCTTTATCGACGGCGGCGCCTTAATCGCGGACGGGCGGTTTATCGGAGGCGCCGGCGCAACGGGCTTCGGCCTTGACGGCGCATTAGGCGCCGCCCGTTTTAATATCGGCGGACGAGGGGCCGCCGGCTTAGCCACTTCCATTACCGGTGCAGGCTTGGCAGTATTATTAACGACAGGCGCTTGTTCCTCTTCCTGAATACCCGCCTCATAAGCGGGATAGGCGCTTTCAGCGGCAGAATACTCCGCCTCAGGCGTATTTGACGAATGGCCCAAAATTTCTTCCGCACCGGTATTGGGCTTTTCAAAGACGGATTGCGCCTCTTCTTCGGCCGGAGGTATAATCTCCGCCGACTCTTTTTGCGTGCCGCCTTCAAAATACTCCTCGCCGGCCAATTCGGTTATATTGGTTTCGATTTCATCGGCGAATTCGGCTGCGTCCTCAAAAGCCGCACTCATATCAAAAGCCTTCGGCTTAACTTCCGTGACGTGGGTATAGCCTTTCTTTAAATCTATTATACTGCTCGTCTTAGAAGGATCTGCCGGAATATTATCTTCCAAAGGTTCGTACTCCGCGGATCTGCCTTTATCCTCAACGCTATATTCTTCTTCCAAAACCGAAGAGCTTTCCTCTATGGACGAATCCTTATCAAGCACTTGCTTTTCCGCGGTTATTGGGGCAGTTTCGTATTCCTTAACTGCACCCTCCGTTTGCATAACTTCTCCTTCTTGAGGCAAAACAGTATCTTTTTGCGTTTGACTCTGCGGCAGAACATGTTCCTCAACTGCAGGTTCATTAACAATATTCGCCGAGGCTGATATTTCCTCTTGCACAGGATATTGCTCTTGTTCCAGCGGATTAGATATCGTTTCTTTATTTATGTTCGGAGCGGGTGGAACCGGCCTTATACTCTGTTGTTTCGGCACAAAAGCAGGTTTGGCTTTTACAAACTGAGGCTTTGGCCTTTCCGCATGGGCTTCCGCTTCCCCCTGCGCCGCCGCGGCTTTATTGTGGGAAGTAAATATTAAAGGCGTCTGAGTTTTAGTTACCTGCGTCGCCGCGCCGCTTAAAATTTTACCTGCGGGTATATGCCGCTTTTCCCCCGTTTCTGTTTTTATGTGCTCATTAGCGGCGGATAAAGGCTCTTGCTGATGGCTTTTCTCCGTGGGAATGGATTGTTCTTCAAACACTGCGGAGGCTGTTTCTTGTTCGGCAGGCTCTTGTTTCAAGGCAATATCGGCTTTAATTTCTTCGTTTTGCGCGCCTGAAGTTTCATAAGAACCCTTCTCCTCAGATGCGGGCATCTGTTTATCTTCGGCGCGTACGCTTTGCGCCGCGGACGACTGTTCAAGAGGTGCCTCTTTTGGTTGTTCCTCCACAGAGGAAGATAAAATATTCGTCGGGACATCCAACAAATCGTCGAAATTGCCCAAAGGCTTTTTCCCGATTGAAGCCATATTGGCCGTATTGACGGTAGCATTGGCTTTGGTTTTGCCCGTGGTTGCAGGCACGCTTTGTATCATATCCTCGACTTTATTTTGCCCGCCGGTTTCTTCCGGATCGGCATAAAATTCGCATATCGTTTCGGCCGCGAAAATGTCGTCAACCTGTATCTTGGGAGAAAAATTCTCGTCAACAGCCGGCGCCATTATTTCCTCTATGGGGACGGCCGCTTTGCCATCCGGCGCTATACTGTGGAAAGTGCTTCTGTTTACGGCGGTCCTTACCGTATTTTTTATGGGAGATTTACCGGCATCTTCTTCTATTTTTTTACTGCCCAAATTCGCAAAAGGATTATATTCTTCCTTTTTAGCCGGCTCTGGCTTGGCTGTTTCTTGGGGCGGATTGACAACGGCTTGTTCTTCCTCGGTATTAAAGGCGACCTCGTCCCGGCGTTGCGGCAAAACGGGGGCTTCCTGCCGCTTTTCCTGCTTCTTTAAATGCTCCCCAGCCGCCGCAGCGAATTTGCCGAAAAGTTTTCCCAAAAACCCGCCCGCTTTTGCTATCTTTTCCTGAACGCCGCCATGCGCTTTATTCTCCGCAGCATGGGGATCTCTCCCAACTGAAGCGGTGGTGTCTGCCCCTACCGAAGGCATATAATTGTTTCTGGGTTCCTGCACTTTGCGGGGCTCTTCCATAGGCTGTGCCTGCGCCTTCTTTTTGTATGGATCCTCTATCAAGGGCTCTCTTTGACGAGCTTCATTGGCCAAGCCGCCCATAAGTTTTAAAGATTGCTGTTTCTGCGTCTTTACCGTATCCTCCGGATACTGCCCGCCGATAAGCGTCGCGATGCCCATGGTGGCGGTTTTGGTGCTTTTTTCGGGAGGGATGGTTCCGTCCTCTATGTCGTAATTCTTTATATGGGTGCTCTCTGCGGAACTTAAATTGATAAATGTACCGTCCCCCACCTCGCAGTCATTGTCAAGTTCTATACTCAAGGAATCGGCGCTGGCAAAATCTTGCTTTATGGAAAAATCACCCTCGGAAAGATGGACTTTTCCTTCTCCGCTGCGCTCCAAACCGAAAATATCTTCCGCGGAAACTTTAGTTTCCTCTTTAGGTTTCTTTATTTCTATAGGTTCGGCTCTCTTCTCGACAGGAGGCACCTGCACCGTCCTCGGAGAATTTTCCCTTATCTCGGGTCGCTGCACCTCACCGCGAAGCGCCGCCGAGCGCTCGACTCCGCGCCCCAAAATCCCTGCGCCGTTTTCTGCAACGATCTTCCTTTCGACAGCCCCCTGCCCCGGACGAACTACCTGCGCCCGCGGCACAACCGCAGGCCTGCTTGGAACGGAAGGAGCCGGTTTCTTGACGACAGGTCTGTTTGTCTGATAATCCGGTTCTTCAAAAACCTTAGCCCTGTTTATCTGCTCCTCCTTTACAGGCTCTTCCACAACCCGCCCCAATATCTCGGTAGCAGGAGAAATAGCATCCAAATTTACGTGCTTAGTCCGCTCGTTTATATCGCCCTCGATAACAACCTGCTGGGAAATCTCCTCTATCTTTATGCGGATCTTTTCCAACATACTGTCATCGGTGATATTGTACAGCTCAAAAACGTGGGTAAAGGGAGATACATTCTCATCTATAAGACGGCAAAAAGCCGACAGCTGATTGGATATCCGCTGTGCGGAGTCTTCGTCGCCTTGCACCAATAAAATATATACGGAATTTTCGGTAAGGGTATTCTCCCTTATTTCCCATCGTTTTATCATATTCTAGTCCGTTACGATTTTAACGCCCGCGCTGGTTCCCAAACGGCTTGCGCCGGCCTCTATCATTTTCAAAGCGTCGGCTTTGCTTCTTATTCCGCCCGACGCCTTAACTTTTAAGCCGGAGGCCTTAGCCATAAGTTTTACGTCCTCGGCTTTGGCACCCGCATCGGAAAACCCGGTAGACGTCTTTACAAAATCAACACCGCACTCGGCGCAGATTTTGCATACCGTTTCCTTTTCCTCGTCCGTAAGATAAGAGGTTTCTATTATAACTTTAAGGACCGTACCCTCGCTTGCTTCGCGTACGGCCGAAATATCGTTGCGAACGACGTCCAACATCCCGCTCTTTAACGCTCCGATGTTGATTACCATATCAACTTCTTCCGCGCCTTGCTTTATCGCCAAATTAGCCTCAAACGCTTTTACCGCGCTTTCATTGGCGCCAAGCGGAAAGCCTATCACCGTACATACTTTCACTCCGCTGCCTTTTAGCAAATCGCTGCACATGCCCACCCAGAACGGGTTTACGCATACCGAAGCGAAACCGTAGCGCACAGCTTCGTCGCACAGCTTCGCGATGTCTCCCTTCGTCGCCGTAGCTTTAAGTATCGTATGATCTATATATTTTGCTAAGTTCATATTAGTTGTAATCTATTATCCTGTTAAATTTCTCGGCAATCAAAGACTGGCCGCCGACCAATACGCCGTCCACGTCCTCTTTAGCCATGATCGCGTCTACGTTATCGGCCTTTACGCTGCCGCCGTACAGTATCCTTACGCCGTCGGCAAATTCTTTGCCCAGCTGCTCGGCCAGCATTGCCCTTATCGCCTTATGCGTATCCTGCGCTTGTTCCGGCGTCGCAGTTTTGCCGGTGCCTATCGCCCATACCGGTTCATAAGCGATTACAAGATCTTTAAGCTGCTCGGCGCTAAAACCTTTTAAACCGTTTACCAGCTGGTCTTTTATCACTTCTTCCGTCTTGCCGCCTTCGCGCTGTTCCAAAGTTTCACCAACGCAAAATACTATCACTAATCCGTGGTTTAAAGCTGCCGCGACTTTTTTGTTTAAAACCTCATTGGTATCACCGAAGAGGCTTCTCCTCTCGCTGTGGCCCAAAATAACGTGCGTAGCACCCGTACCTTTAACCTGGACGGGTGATACCTGGGAGGTGAATGCCCCTTTGTCTTCATAGTAGCAATCCTGCGCCGCCACTTTAAAACCCGTGCCCGCACTGGCCCTGACTACCGCGCTAAGGCTGGTGAAGCTGGGCGCTACCATTATGTCGGCATTGTTCTTATTCTTCGCCGCTTTTAAACCCTCTATTAAATTTACGGATTCTTCCACCGTATTGTGCATCTTCCAGTTGCCCGCTATAAAAGGTTTTCTTGACATTGTTAAAACTCCTATCCTAAAATTTGATACTGCCAGCAATATATATTATATATATAATACTCATTTTAGGAAATTTTGTACCTTTTGCAAATATTTTAAACGTCCCTTTAGTCTACATGCCGACAAAATACCCTTTTTGCCGCACAAATTCTGCCGCAGACGGGAAATTAGTTAAAAATCGCGTATATTCCTCCCCTTGTAAACAACTGATTAAAAGACAATGTAAAATATTCCCCAAAGGCAAAACTCAGTCGCCCAATAAAAAAGCGCCCGAAGGCGCCTTTTTATCTTTTATGAATTTTTCCGTCCTCATTTGCTCCAGTTGGGTGTAAAAGCATTGCCCCTTATATTGGCTATCAAATGAGGCGCACTGCCGTCGGCATCCATTACGTATATCTGCCTTTTTCCGGCGCGCGTCGTGGTAAAAGCGATGAAACGGCCGTCGGGCGACCAGGTGGGGTCTTCGTTCCAGCCCGCGTCCGCCGTAAGCTGCCTTACCTGCGAACCCGTTATATCAGTAATAAAGATGTCTATCGGGTGGTTGGAGGCTTGCCGCCCCGCAAAGACAATCCAATCCCCGTTGGGCGACCACTGGGGGCTGTCCGTCCAGTTCATCTTGGTTATGCGGCGCGTTTCCTGCGTAGCCAAGTTCATTATGTATATCTGCGGATTACCCGAACGGTTGGACACAAAAGTTATATACTTGCCGTCTGGCGAAAAAGACGGAGAACCATCCACGCCGTATTTATCGGTAAGGCGCCTAAGCGCACCGCTTTCCAAATCTTTAATATATATATTCGGGTTGCTGCCGCGCGAAAGCGTCAGCACCAAGCTCTTATCATCGGGCGAAACCCCGCCTATAAGATTTAAACCGCGGGTCTTTATCAGAGGTTTTATTTTACCCTCTTTTAAATCAATATAATATACGTCGGGATTTTTCCTGCGGTACGTAGTGTAAAATATCTTGCTGGAATCAGCACTCCATCTGGGAAGCAAAGAAATAGATTTGTCGCGGGTAAGTTTCGTAAGATTATAACCGTCATAATCCACCATGTATATTTCTTTCTTGCCGGTAGAATCGTTAGCGAAAGCGATTCTCGTATCTGCTATACCGCGCTTGCCCATAAGAAGTTTTACTATTTGGTCTGAAAGTATATGCGCGCTGCGTCTTAAGCTCTTGCTGCTGCTCTTTAAGTTTTTGGCCAATATCGCCTTCTGCGATTCGGTGTCGTACAAAAATGCCTTTATGTCCCATTGGCCTTCGCCGCTCTGCGCCACTTCCGCAAACAGAAAATAATCCAAACCGTCCTTGCGGTATTTGGAAAACACTTCGCCCAAATTATTTAAATCCGGTTTGGGCAAATTATCCTGCACATCAAAGTAACGAGAACGCAGTAAATCCGAACGGACCACAGAGGATAACTGAGAGGCCGTTTGCTTCTCCGCCGAACTATTCTCGTTCTTGGCGAAGAAATGCGCTATCCCTATTTTGGGCAGCGCGTTAGGGTCGTATTTGGACGATATGCCTATATATACGTCACTTTCCCTGGCAAAACACAATACCGGCAGCAACAATGTCACCACCGCCATATACTTTAAAAATTTCATCTTATTTCCCCGATAAGTTTCTTGGCCTCGGCAGCTTCGGTGCTGCCTTTGTAATCTTGGACTACCGACTGAAGATAGTTCTTGGCCTCCTCTTTCTTGTCAAGAGGTATTATACTGCGAGCATATACTATGCGCGCCGCAGCGGTGTGCTTGCTCTTGGGATACTTATCTAGCAAGGTCGCCGAAGATACCGCCGCCTTTTGATATTCTTCCAAATTATACAGCGCTTGCGCCAAATACAAATAAGCCTCTTCTATGTTTTGGCCGTCCGGCGCATTTTGTATGTATAGGGCAAAACCCTTCGCCGCCGTATTATATTGTTTTGAATTGAACTGCGTTTTGGCTTGCTCGTATATCTCGCCGGGCGGCATCTTGTATTCTGTCTTTTCGCCGTCCAAAGCAGAGGTTATATTATCCAGCTTAGTCGAGATATTGTCAAGTTTATAATCGAAATCTTTCAAATTCTCGGAAGAACGTATCAACTGACTCATAAGCTCTTCCATTTGTACATCCAAACCGGCTTGATTCTTTTGTAAATTCTCCAGCGTTTTGTTCAGCGCCGCAACCTGCGTCTTTAATATTCTTACGTCGTCCTGCGTCGCGAAACAACCGCTCATAACTAAAGGGGAGCTGATCCCCAAAACAGACAATATTATTATCTTGTTTATTCTCATGGGAAAGCTCCCCTCAAAATTAACTACTATATTACTGTATCGGCTCTGCGGTTCTTGGCCCAGCACGCATTGGTGCTTTCCGTGCAGACCGGTCTTTCTTTACCGTAAGAGATCGTGTAAATATCATCGGCATTAAAACCGAGTTTTACATAGTAATCTTTTACTTCTTTGGCTCTCTTGTCGCCCAAAGCTATGTTGTAAGCGATGGTGCCTCTGTCGTCGCAGTTGCCTTCCACCGTAATCGTCTTTACGCCTTTTACCTTCAAAATTTCGGCATTGGCTTCAAGTACGGCTCTAGCTTCTTTGGACAAAGTATACTGATTTAAAGCAAAGTATACAGGCGCTAAATTTACGGCCTCGGCCTCTACCACAATTGCGGCATCTTCTTCTTCGATGATTATGGTATCATCGGCGGAAATTTCCTCCACCGTACCTACCGTGCCTACATTATCGGCCGCGGCATCATCTTTTACGTTCTTGCTGCACGCAGTTAAACCAGCGGCTAAAGCAAAAACTAACATAAACTTAATCATGTTCTTCATTATGGCTGTCTCCTGTTTGGTTTTTACCTTTTCGGTTTTCACCGTAATTCTTTTTGATAACATAAATAATATCAGACTTGGGGCCTAATAGTCAATCCGATTTACCACAGAAACGGTTCCACACTTTTTGCCCAGATCTACTTCGGCAGGCGGCCGGAAAGGATTTCGGCAAAAGCGCGGGTAGGCTCCAGCTTGCTTAGTATTATCCGCACCGCCGCAGTCATCGGTACTGCCAAAAACGCTCCGGGAACGCCCCATACAAGCGTCCAAAACACCAATGACCCTATTATCGTTACGGGATGTAAATCCATACCGCCGCCCAAAAGTTTAGGCTCCATTATGCTACCTATAACAAACTGCATACACGCCGGTATTATCAATACTATCCAAAAACTAGCCGTAGGACCAAATTGCATCAGCGCGATAGGCATAGGCAAAAGTACCGCTATTATTGAACCTACATTCGGTATAAAATTGAGAACCATCGTGCATACTATAAACATCAGTGACAATTCCAACCCCACCGAAAAGTATACTATCCCCACACATATACCTGTAAATATCGAAACTATTATATGTATGTATAGATAAGCGGAAATTTTATTCTGTATCTCCTTGATTACCGTATTGGTTATCTTCGTGCGGCCCGAGCCCAAAAGCATAAAGAATACAAATATCACAACCATCGAAAAATACGATATTACTTTAACAGCATTGCTGCCGACACCCTTCAGGAAATTGACGGAACTGGGCCCCGTAAGCATAGCCTGAAGGCTCTTTAACTCCAGCATTTCATCGGGTAAAGGTATTTTGTAACTCCTGATCAAATCCGCCAGTTTGTTAAAAGACTCCAACAGCTTGGCTTGATATATGCTGAAGGTTTGAACAAAATTGCTTATCGAGTTACTTATAAATATTACCACCAAAACCAACGGCACCAACACTATCGTAGCCGATATTACTATCGCCAGCCAGCGCGGGAACTTCATTCTGAAGCACAGGTATCTTATAAGCGGCGTTATCATCGTATAAATGAAAATTGATATCACCAGCGGTATCAATATACTCCTTGTATATATAAGCGCAGTAACAAGGCTTACCACCGCTATCAATATAAGACAAGCGGTATTTATCTTGCGGTAAATGTCTACCCCGCCTTCGTGCTGAGCGGAAATCGGCTTGTTTTGTTCTGTCATAAATATTTCCCCATATCTCTTATAAGAAACAATATCCTCGTGACTATCTTGTTCAAATCCTCGCAGCCCTCCTCCAAAAGCCACCAGTTAAGCCTTAATGGCACTTCTTTGGCCAAAGTCTGAATATTTTTGAAAATAGTATAAAGCTCGTCTACCTGCCTGTTAAACGCAAGAGCCGTTATATTCATCTGCTTTATATTTATACGATTGCTTTCTATGACGTCTGCTTTATCGTCCAAAGTCCTAAAATACGTGCGCGTCTGCTGCCAAAATTCCCCACTTTCGTCGGCAAGAGTTTTTAGTTCCAGCACCGTCGCCCGAAATTCGTTTTGAAATTCCGTATCCTTTATCGGCGTTCTGCGCCTAAACTGATTGTGTATTATTTCCAATCTGTCGTAATATCCGCGCAGTTTGGCGTTAATCGCGCGAAGGGCGTCTTCCGAGCGTTCTATCTCTTCCGACATTCTCTTTATCTGCTGCTCTGCCGTTAAACTCATTGTTTAGGGAACCTTAACGATATTATTGTACCTATTCCGTATTGGGACCTTACGGAAATGGTACCTTCGTGTATATTCATTATCATCTTAACCAAAGCCAAGCCCAAACCCCAACCTTCTATTTGGCCGGTAAAGAAATCGTCGACTTGATAAAACTTCTCAAAAATAAGGCTTATATCCTCTTCCTTTATTCCCACGCCGTTATCGGCTACGGCGAGAATATTCTTATCGTCTTCCTCATAATAGAAAAGCTTTATCTTCTTTATCGTGTTGTTGTTGAATTTTATCGAATTATCCAACAGCTCTTCCAAAGCTATCGATACCAATGCCTTGTCGGCATATATCGTTGCCTCCGGCGGGCATTTGATATCTATGGAAGGGCCCTGGCGCCTTATTGTCGCGTCGGAAGACATTATACTTAAAGAATCGTCCCTCAGCACACAGGCCGCCGCCGCTGAGGAAAACAAACCCTTTACGTTTACTTCCTGTTTTTTTATGTCTTCCTGCGTTAAATTGCTTACACTGCTGAAGCGGACCAGCTTATCTATCAATATCGCAAGCTTTTCGCCCTGCTTGCTGATGTCGCCAAGCGCTTTGGCGTTAAAAGTTTCTTTTTCCTCGGGCTTCAACTGGGACAGTATCGCCTCAGTATATCCGTTGATAATCGACAGCGGCGTCTTAAGTTTATGCGACACCAGCGATAATACCCTGGAAGCCGGGTCAACCTTTTTCTCCTTATTCAAATCCTTAGGCATATATTCCCCCTTACAACCTTACGCTTAATCCTATGCCATAAATATCCGAGTCCGTTTGATTAGGTATAAAAATATGGTTATACGACAATCTTATAGTAGCGCGCGCGCTGACCATCATATTCGTGCTGATAAGCAGAGAATGTCTGGAGTCGTCGTCATGCATATCTATATAGCGATACGATATAAAACTCTCCGCCCGGCTTTCTTCCGAGCGCCATGTCACTTTTGCTCCGCCAGAAGCTCTGGGCAAGCCAAGCACGTAATCTATGGTACCCAAATCCGCCAACTCCGCCTGATTAAAAATTCCTCTTACGGCTTCCACGCCGTCCAAGCCCGAAAGATACTGATACACGTTGCCCGATATATTGAAGGCATATACCCCAAAGAAATTGGCCAATATGCCAAGCTCATAGGCGGACTGTACAAAAGTATCCTTTTCCGTAAGAATGCCGTTCTTGAGCACATCGGCTTTTTGGGATACTATCCCCGCGCTCATATATCCTTCCGCGGCTGTACCGTCAATTTCGTTGACCTTGAGGCCCGTGGAAAACATCAATTTTCCGCCGTAGGCCGAAGCGCCGTTGGCATTATCGGGCAGAGCAAAGGGAACGGCCCGCAAAGAAAAGCTGTTGCCGTCCAAGCCCAAAGGCAGGCGCACTTCGTATATATGATTATCAAACGATTTATGTTCGGTAATATCAAATTCCGCGCCGACAATGAAAGGATATACCGGAGCGAAAGAAAGCATCGTACTGTTGCGCCAGAATTTGGAATTGTGAGTATAATTATCCGCCACGCTGAAAGAAAACGCCGGGGATAAAGACAACATAAGAGTTAAAATTGTAATGATTTTTTTCATACCTAAAGAATACAAAAATCTTAAGCCAATATAAACTACTTTTTTTGCACAAAGCGAAGCGGGGCTAAATTTAGTAGAATTATTTATATGAGAAAATTCTTTTTTATACCCCTTTTGTTTTTAGCTTGCGCGCTTAACTCGGCCGTAATAGAAAGAGGCCCCTACGTTGAAGATCCCGCCCTTACCACCGCGGTTATCAAATGGGCTACCGATACCCCTTCCCCCGCCTGGATAGAATACGGGCCGGAAGGGAAATGCTCCCAGCTTATGGCCATATCCTCAAGGAAAATAAACCATTCTCTCACTCTTCACGGGCTTATACCCAATACCAAATTTTGCTATAAGGTTTATGTCGAGAATAATTCCGGCACTGGCGTACAGGAGGCAAAAACCGGTACTTTCAGAACACTGTTCACACCGGAGAGAAAAATAGTCAACTTCCTAGTGATGGGCAACAGCGCGGACCCGCAGGGCAACTCCGAAGAAATCAAAAAGCGAATGGCGCAAAGCATGGCGGAATATCAGGCCGATTTCATAATTCATACAGGCGATATAGCCGCGGGCGGTACGCCGCAGGCAAGCGATAAGGACTTTTTTGTCCCTTATAAGAAACTTCTGTCCGATGCACCCTTGCTCGTCGCTTTAGGCGAAGAGGAATACGGCGAGAATCGATCCAATTCCGAAGGCAAAGGATTTTTGGCCGCAAACTACAAAAGAATACACTCCATGCCCTGGAGCAAAGCCACACCCAACTATTACTATATAGACACCGCCAACGCCAGAATACTTTTCATCGATACAAACAATATGTACGACGCTTTAAACGCGCCTTCAATCAACAGGGATTCCGCCCAATACAAATGGCTGCGCGATTCTTTGGCAAAAACCGGCAGCGGTAAATGGAAAATAGTGGTAATGCATCACCCTGTATATTCCAGCGGTAAAGAGGAAGACCGTTTAAGCCAAGTGCTTGCGCCTCTGTTTGAAGCACAAAAAGTCAATTTGGTAATACAGGGCCACCAGGGCGCCTATGAAAGGACCGATCCCATATACCGCGCAGAATCTGCCAAAAGCGGGCCGATATACATAACGGTAGGCGGCAGCGGGAAGTTCTTTGAAGAATCTTCCTACAACAATGAATGGAGCAACAAATATTATGCCTTGCCTCATTTTGCGTATATCAGCATTATCGACAGGAAGCTCTCTTTAAGAACTTTCACCCACGACAATAAAAGAATAGACGCCTTGGATATATACTTTTAGTTTGGTATAATATTTAGGTACGGCAGATTATGCCAGTTAAGATTTAAGCCCAGTTGGCGCAGCGGTAGCGCGTTCCCTTGACATGGGAAAGGTCATAGGTTCAAATCCTATACTGGGCACCATTTCAAATCCTCGTCCCAGACGAGGATTTTTTATTTTCTCCCTATTTTAAGGCTGTGTAGCCTAAAGGCTCCAAATGAGTTTTTTTACTATTTTTTGCAGGTTTTTGTAGTTTTATTGGCAAGATTTTGGCAATATTATTAGCTATACAAACAGGCCCTTTCTAAGGCCTATTTGGGCAATTTGCCAACTATTTTCCGACGGAAGGCGGATTTGTATGCGGGAAGGGCGACAAGAAATTCTTATTTAACCTATATCGTTCTAAAATTGACAGTTATCTCGCGCGCGTCCAAGAGGAATAATGAAGCATAGACTTTTAATCCGCTAAAAATTTCAACGTAGATAACATAAAATACCCCGGGCCTAAACCCGGGGTTAGATATTATTCTTTCGTGGCGGACGTGATCCGATAGGCATATACAAAGCGAGAGTCTTCATCTCCTCCGCCGGGCCCACCTTGAGTCCCTTTATAATCCAAGAAGAAAGATTCTACTTCTCTGGCACTGGTGTCGGAATAAGCCTCACAATAAATCCACCGACCACCATACGCTGACACTTTATGGTCATTGAACAGTCTGTCGCGTGGATCCTTGGCAATTCCGACATACCAATTTGAGTAAGAAGAATTATCTTTTTGAATATATCCATCAATTTCTTTAATTATTTCTGTTTTGTTTTTGGGCATGAAAAAGCCCTCCTTCCACTTTAGGGGTTGTCGGGAGGGCCAAAATCTGCTATAATAACTATAAGGAATAGAGCTATTTGTAGATCTTGGCCCACCTAAAAGCCACTTTTGCAAGTAGCTTTTGTATTAATAAGGGGTACAACTACGCCAATAGTTGTGCCCTTTATTAATTAAAAGGGACATCATCTTTTTCCATCTCTTTTTCTTTTTCTCTCTCTTTGAGTATATACACTCCTTTCTGTCCCGCTTTCTTAAGTAAATATTGCTTTTTTACCAAAGCAAGTAAGCGGTTGTTTAATATAGACCGTTTCGTAATCGTGTTGGTTTGGCGGTAGTGTCTGATTGCGATTTCATCCAATGTTGCTATGCCACCAAAACTTTTGATAATATCCAATAGAGCCTTGTCCAGTGGATTGATTTTTGCTATGGACAGTGTATCCAGCAATTCTTGGGGAAGCCCTTCTAGACTTTCGCGATAACCAATTTTTTCTGTATCAGCCATATTGCCCATTGTATAAAATTTTTTTCCAATCTGCAACTTATTTTCTAGCACCAGCGCCTGTTTTCTGCTATCTTTATTTTTTTATATATCTTATTATAAATACAAAAAATAAATTTTATAACATAAGGTGACCAAGTTTTGAATAGCGTTTTTTATTGGCCAACCTACTTTTATAGCGCTTATATATTAAAGCAAAAAACAAAATAAAACGCAAGTTTTGAAAAATGAAAAAAATAAAATTTATACATGAAAATAGAAAATTGAAGCAAAATAGAAAAAATTGGTTGGTTAATTTAGAGACAAAAAAACAAAGAAAAAGCAAAAAAAATACAAAACCTGAAGACGAATAGAAAGCATATTGACTGCATTTCATACTCATTGTAGCATGCCCCGGATATTAAACCTATCAATAGACAGCTCGCTGTGTTTGGGTTCTCGCCTCTATCAACGCGTTTAGTTCGAGGCCTTCAATCAGATTCTATTCTTTTAAAAATGTGACAGATGACAAGAATATCGGCCATAGCCTTGCAACTGAACTCCAAGGATAAAAACGAAGAAGTATACATTAACACATTTAATGTCCGAATATCGAAATCAAGTCAGGAGACTTTTATCTATCTTTACCGCCTCGCCTACGAATTCAATTTGGCCTTCTGGCACTTTGGTTTTATGTAGAAAAGGCACGGAGTGCCATCTTTTACCTTCAAAATTTCATTTAGGATATATAATTCGCCTAGTCATGCAACAGGAGAGACTCCTTCCAACATAGAACAGGACAATAGTAATATTTTTGAAAGTTTGCCAACCCATTCTCGGGCGCGAGACAGATTATTATATGGAAATGGCGAAAAAGAGCCATATCTAGCCGTTATAAGTGGCCATTCCCCGCTTGCCAAAAACAAGAAAGGCTGGCAGAACGCGGGTTAGTCAATAGGGCGGAACTGGAACAGCAGAACTTAGAGCAACAAACGGAAACGCTGGCCCAAGTGGTGCGGCGGATTACTTACGCATACCAAGGGGAAAATATAGAGGTTTTGCTCCCGAACGGGGTAAGTTTTGCATTCCACGCGGCGGTAAAACCCAATTATGTGCGGCGCACCAAACGGGTTAAAGCCAACCCCGAAGCATCCAAGATAGACAAAAAGACGTATTATAAAGCGCTTGCCTTGCAGATACGGGAATATATGCGTGTCAATAACTTAAGCCAGAAGGAGTGCGCGCAAGCCCTTGGGCTAAGCAGTGCGAGAGTGAGCCAGATTTTAACGCTGCTTTGAAGTCTTCTCAACAATCTTAGCTGGTGGAATAGAAAATGATTTTGATTCTTCCAGTGCTTGTTTTAGCTCTTCTTTTTCAAAATTTTCTAGTTCTAGTTGAATCAGGTTTAATTTTAAACATTTTTCTAAAAATTCAATATCTTCTAATACTGTCAGCATACTTCTGATAGCGGCATCAATATCTATTTGTAAGTTTCTTAAGTTATCGGGCAAAGTCGCCAATAGGCCTTGTAAATTTTTAGGGCCTTCTTTCAAACTTTCGTTGAAAAAATTAAGTTTTGAATAAACATGGAGTATATAGGTTTTTGCTTGCAAGATGTTGACAATAAAACTTGACGGTTTTCACTTAATATTGCGTAGTTTTGTGGTTCAAACTGAGAATAAATATCATAAAAGGCAACGACGGCAAAAAGATGCTTTTTCCCTTCACTCGTGAGGTCTGCATAATTATGAAGGTATGTTCTTTTTGCAATGATATTATTGCGGAACATCAAGAAGTCTTTTATCGCATAAATTAACAGAGAGCGAAGATAGATTAATTTACTTTCATTCTGTTGTTTTTCAGCAATGCTTTCTGCTCTAGAAGAACTAAAATACCAAGTTAACCATACGATAAAGAGAGGAATAACAATAGCACCAATAGCGGGAATAATCAGCTCGCTCCAGCCTTGCCAAGTACAAAAGATAGATTGAAGTATCTGCATATTAGTAATAATAACAAAAATTAAATTTTGAAAGTTAAATTTTGGGGCAAAAAGATACAAAAAGCTCAAAATAGCCCTTTTTTCTATCTTTTGGGGGTCGTTCTAAAGTGTATCTTTTGAGTGCTAGTAGCTGATAAACACAAAATCCCCGACGAGAGTCGGGGATAAATGCGCCAAAATACAATTAAAAATTCCCGCTGAAGGTTCGACGGGAAAATAAATGGGGTTCGCTTTTAGAATACTTTTACAACTTTTTCTCCATCAATGTCATTTATTGGCATATTTTGCTTTCCCGATGAGAACGAACCCTTAAAAATGGTCAAAAAGGGCCTTCCTATAACTTTGTGCAAGGCGTCTTGAGGTCTTAAATTGGGCCTAAAAAGGGCATTTTAGGTCCGTCCGCTACAACTTGTAGAATTTATGGCTATTTATGAATATTTAGGGCTCTTGAGATACCTAATCCCAAGCGCCCTATGTTATGTAAGAACAAGTAAGGGAATATATTATAAATAGGGTTAAAATTAATTCTTAGAAACTCCTGCTAAGTCCTATTTCCCAACGGGTACGTTCATAATCATAATTATATACATTAGAAAGGCGCTTGTTATAAATAAAATTTACAGTAGGAGTAATATCCCAAAATTGAAGATATTTGTTGCTTAAAGATAGATAAACTCCATATGTTAAATCTCTTCTTTTCAATGATTCCAAATTATTATTTTCCCCAATGAAAAAACGCTCTGTCTGGTAATTAGAAAAAGTAATATTGGGTTCTGCATATATATTAAACCCCCATGGAAGCTCTCTTCCATATCCCAAAGCATACCTTTGACGGATATTACTATTCCAATCACTTTGGCTGTCTTCATAGATTAAAGAGGCAGACAATGTCATATAACTTCGGCTGTTTGTGACATAAAAAAGTCGTATAAAAGATCCATAATTATCAGAATTATATCCCTGATATATCACGTCATTATAATCGACTTGATTAAAAGCCAGTTTGGCAGAGAGAGAAATCCTGTCGGAAATATCTTTGGAAGCACTACCAAACACTCCTTTAGTATAGCTGTATCGGTGTTCATCATTCCATTGCTGACGGTAAGAAACCCCTATCTCAGTCTCGGAATCAACGGCTAAATACCGCATTCCAAACTCTGTCCCAATTCCCCAAAAGGAATACTGTTCATTGCTGTAGTCAATAGCGTCTAATATTATACGTCCTTTGAGACCCCAATTATTGGATAATTTTTGTATATAAGATAACGATGCAAGTCCCTGAAATCCTACATCACTTTCTATATTGTCTAATTCCCTGCAAAAAGGAACCCCCATAAAATTAAAACATTCCAACTGTCGACCAGACATGCTGTTTACATTGGAATCAGGCGTCATACCTAGGCTGACATACAACTGCCATGTCTTGCGTCTCCGTATAGTTTCTAATATGGCTTGTATTTCTTGACGAAGTTTTGGCGGTAATCCTTTTTCTGACAAAACCAAGCGAAGATGATAGCTGGCAAACACATCTTCATGTTGCATAAAATACAGATATCCAAGCTCTAAACGTACCCGGGAAAGAGCAGGATTTTTGGCAAGCATATACCGGTAAATTGCAATAGCTTCTTCTGGTTTATTTTGTTTTAAAGATAACTGGGCCAATAAGAACTGTATTTGCTCCTGTTCTTCTTGATTTATGCTTTTTTGATAATCTTCTAGCAAGGCTCTTTGAGCGCCGTCAATATTTCCCTCAACTAAAAACCTTTCTATAATCGTATTATCAACAGCCCAAGAAATGGAAAACAAATATAGAAAACCCAATATAGCAAAAAATCTTCTCATAAAAAAAAGGGCTCCTGCCAGTCGGCAGGGCCCCTTTGTGTGTTTTATTTTACTTCTTTGGCACCGAAGCTATAAGAGGCTGCTTCGTTTGAATTCAATTCTTTTTGAATCAAACCAACCGCTTCTAATCCGTCCTTCCCATTCAGGATATAACCTTTACTCGCCTCGCTAATAACGCCATCGCTAAAAGTTAGTTGGTTGATATCGTTTACCTGCACGTTAAAATTTGCATCATACTTTGAATCCATACCCATACTAATGCTGCCGTTTCCAGTCGCCGTAGGCAAATATAAACTCATCTTAAATGAGCCCCCATACACCTCAGGGTTAGGATTTCCCCCGTGGTTCAGGTCCTCTGCCCACATCAAAGCATTTCCAGAAAAGTTTATGGGAGTGTCATCCATACGTTCGCCAGTATATAACCGGTCTGCATCGTACAGATTTATATTCTTATAGCGGCTGAATGTTCCATAAGGATGTCTTATTACTTCATACGAAAATCCAAAATCGGCCGCCGACAATTCTTCCTTGCTACCTCCTAAATATAGATTATAATCATGTTCTACTGTAGTATATATACCATTTAAATAACCACTTTTGGGCATCAATCTTTGATATCGCACAAACTTTTCATTTTCACTCAGTTTGTTCGAGGTATTCATAGAGAACTCTACTTTATCTTCCAATAATCTGTAACTTGCTACACCCCCAAGCTCAAATTGCCCATTCTGCAGTCTTGGGGATCCGGTAATTACTTTAAACGATTGGCCGTCATCTCCTATTTTTATATCTCGGTCTGTACGGACGGAAGAACCGTCATTAATACGAACATACTCCTCAGGCCCGTCGCTCGGTGTAAAACGTACCTGTTTATACTGGTCTATATCTACCAAAGCACTAATTAGGCTATAGTTTGGAGATAAAGGCTTATCTTGTCCGCCCGGTTCTTCGCCGCCGGGTTCTTGTCCGCCCGGTTCTTCACCACCGGGTTCTTGTCCACCCGGTTCTTCACCGCCGGGTTCTTGTCCACCCGGTTCTTCACCACCGGGTTCTTGTTCCCCTGGTTCTTCTTCACCAGGAACAGCAGGGCCGGAGATCACTGGAGAAGAGTCTCCTCCCCCGCCGCTATTGCTCGCTACGGCAATACCACCACCAATACCTAGCGCAGCAATCAAAGCTATAATAAAGGTTGTCATATAATCCTCCGTAAATAAAAGTTTGCCACGGTTACTGAGATAATAAAAAGAGCGATACTTGAATAGCAACCGTCCCATGGGCTAAGAATTGTTGACAGCGCTTTTCATAATGGGTTAAGTATAATTCATATAGTATATGTATAATGAGAATATATCACGCAGAAAAATTACCCCATCATTGAAAAACAAGTCTTAGCTTTCTGATATACCTTACAAAACAGGTTACTCTGTCTCCTTGAAAAAGCAATTATATTTAATTATATCAAAAAGAAGATGTTTTTCAAGAGAAGCCCCTGGTTTTTCTACTTAGATACTAAAATTTTAGTACCTTTTTCTATAAGAAGGGAAAAATTTAAAAATTGTTTTTTCGATTTTCACTACTCATTCACTATAGTATGTAATAATAATTTATAACTAGTGAGAGTTCCTTCCCGTGTGTCGCAAATAAGAATAATATTCGAGAAATAGGCAATATTATAAAAACAAAATTTAGATTTTTAGAATAAAAAGTTGAGTAAGATTTTTCAAGAAAAATTTTAGGAATTTCTAACCAATAGAAGTTATGCTACTAGAAAAAAATAAAAGACTGAATTTGGCGGAGTTTGCTTTTAGAATATTTTTACAACTTTTTCTCCACCAATGTCATTTATTGGCATATCTTGCTTTCCCGACGAGAACGAACCCTTAAAAACGGTCAAAAAGGTCCTTCTTATAACTTCTTGCGAAATGTCTTTCGTCCTTAATTTCGCTATAAGAATGACATTTGAGGTCCGCCCGCTACAACTTTTAGGATTTATAGTTATTTATGAACATTTCGGGCGCTTGATGTATCTAATCCCAGGCACTCGCTATATTGATGCCACAAGCTGTGAGTTTCTTCTTAGATTGCCCAAAAGAAGTCCATTACTCCCTGCCCAATAGGTCTTTGGGCCCTCTCATCTATAAAAATCATATTTCTCATAATAAGATGCTGAAAATAAGAAGGCTTGTGCAATTCTGTGCCAAGCACACGTAGCACTCCTAGGATGTTTACCTGATGCTATATTTCTAAGCAAAAGTTGAGCATGGTATACACTTACCCATTATATAGAAGGGAGGAAGATTTTTGCCTAAAATGCCCCAGATATATAGGTTGGAAGTGCCCTGATGTAAATAGGAATTGTACTTGGTATACACTTATACATTAAGTAGTAAGGGAGGATAAAGAATTATAACAGGATTTATAGCTTCTAATGGCAGTTTATAAGGCCACCCAGAAAGCCCATAACTTTTATTAAGAGAGATTAAAGAAGGTATACACTTATACATTTGTTGAACCCGAAAGAGTTCCCAGATTGAAAAATCTTGGATTTAAACTGAGGAGATTCGACAAATATGATAGATCGAATAAAAGGTGGTATTGAACCAGAAAATGTAAAAGAAATGTGGCCTGGGGCGATAGAGTCCTTGAAAGCCCAGCGAATTAAGAATCCCCACAATAAACCGGTGGTGTCTTATCACAGCAAAAAACAACAGGTTGTATTTGATGTAGCCGCACCAAGATGTTTATTTGGCAATAACCTGGCGGAAGCCACGGATTCGGACTTGGATGAGTTAGTGACAGCTATTCAATGCGAATTTACCAGAAACGGCGTAGATGTGCCCAAAGAAGCAATATATAACGCACAGATTTATTATTTGGAGTATGGGAAAAACATTATTTTGCCTATAACTACTTCTATGACCGCCTTGTTCAAGCGGCTTGGGAAGGGTTTAACTAAAGGATATAATGCGCTCGAATTTCATCACTATAGAAAAGATAGAAGAGACGGGTATAAAGTGGGTATAAGCCTGGACAACAGAGACATCGCTTTTTATGACAAAACAACCAAGGAAATAGTGGGAAAGAGCCTATATAACAAGGAAAACAAAGAAATCTATTGCAAGTTGCTAGAGCAAGGAAAGCAAGTGCTTAGATATGAAGTCACTTTTTATAATAGCCCTTCCGTAAAGGCAAATTTATCCAAGTTTAAGCAATGTAGAGGGAAATTTACATTACGGGAAGTATGGGATAGTAAATTAGCCAGGGAGTTACTGGTAAGCTTCTCTAATGAGGTGCTAAACAATTTACCCCCTGCTGGGTGTTCCAAAGAAGCAGAACTAAGGCAGATAAAAGAAGCCATACGGGGCGGATTCTCCACTAGCGATATTCTCTTATACAAAGGGTTGGAAAATCTAGAAAAAAAGTTGGGAGCCAATACCGCTAAAGAAATGTTTAATCCTATTGAAGAGAGATACGCTGGAGGGAAAAAGCAATATATGCAGTACAGCGCCGCAAAGAATAAACAAGAGAAATTAGCCGAATATTTTAAGACTAAGCGGGACCAGACAATTAGAAAAATCAAACGGACGATCAATGATTTTAAGCCTATTCGGGTGGATATGGGGACCAAAGAAATAATTGATTACTAACAGGGGAATACAAAGGAGTAATAAAATGGATAACTTAATTAAACAGTTGGAAGACTATAGACTAAAAAACAGACTTACACAGGCAGAACTGGCCAAATTATTGGGGGTTTCTTATGTATCAATCAACAAATGGCTTAACGGGCATACGCGCCCCCAAAAGTTGCAAATTTATCAGATTGAGCAATTGGTAAGCACAGAGGGCAGGGTGGATAAAGAGGTGTGTATATTATGTAAGAATAAGTAAGGTTAATAGATATAGATAAATAATAGACATAAGTAAAGAAGATATAGGTGTATAGTGCCAAGGGTACAAAGTAGACTTGGCAAGATTACAAGGTAATCTTTAAATAGGGTTTAGAAAGATATAAGAAGACAATTTAGAGATATAGGGAAGGAATTAATCTTATGATTAGCATATCCTTCCAGGGTTAAAAGCAATAGTGAATAAGGAAAATAATTATGGAATATGATTCAAAAACTTTAATGGATGTAAAAGAAGTAGCCGCATATTTACATCTTTCCCCTTCAACCGTTTATTCTAAAAGAGCGCGTGGGGAATTTCCAAAAGGCAGTATCGTGAAATTGTTTGGGAAATTACTTTTTAAGCGGGAAAAGATAGAACAACTGGTGGAAGACTCTATAGAACCTTCCTTTGGGATCTATTAAAATCGTCTTGGTTATTTGGTTTGTTCTGCTTCCAAAAATCTTTTAAGAGCCAACCGAATAACCGAAGACAAATTACGGTCTTCCCGCTGGGCATACTCTTGCGCCTGGGCTAAAAGTTCGGCAGGAAGCGTAAAACTTACCGTTTTTGTTTTTTGCTTGTTATCTTGTTCAGACATATATAGATAATAGCACATTTGATTAGATATGAAAACATAATACTTGACAATATAAAATAATATTATATAGTATTATAATATAATATTGGAGAATATTTGATATGAAAATTTATCGTAATAAAAAAGGATTGTATGGAATTGATTATAATGACGAAACAGGAAAGAGACACCGGAAGATTGTCGCCACAAGCGAATCTGCCGCAAAAGAAGAATTAGCGAAAAGGACGAATGCTTTCTATAAAGCAAAAAATAATCCTCAATTAATGCAGGAAAGCCAGTTATTCAAAGATTTAGCACCCTTGTTTATTCAACATCATATAGAACTATTACCTTCAAAACAAACCTATCTGGCTATGTTTAAGCAGATTTTAAACCATTTTGGCAGTTATACCCTAAAGGCAATTACTCCCTTGGAAGTACAAAGTTTCTACAACCAAAAAGCCATGGCAACATCCTGCTCGAATGCGAATCGCTACTTAGGCATTATTAGCAAATTTTTCAATTGCTTAAATGATTGGGATAAATACAGTGGCCCCAATCCCTGCCGTAAGGTTAAAAAACAAAGCGACCCAGAACCTTTTAATCCCCATCCCATAAATGAACAAGAGATTAAAACGCTTTTGCCCTATCTAAGCAACGAAACCCGCCCTTGTGTAACGATTGGGTTTTATACAGGTCTTAGACGCCAGGAATTATTAGGGCTCCGCTGGGAAAATATAGACTTTGTTCATCGGACGATCTATATCCCTAAAACGAAAACAAAAAATTCGCGCACGTTAGGTTTAACAGGCGACCTTGAACAGATTTTGCAAGGCTTACACCCACAAAAACAAGGATTGGTCTTTGCACAAGTAACGGAAGACAAATTAAAATATCAATTGAATCAAGCCGCTGAAAAATCTGGGGTAGGGCATATTCGCCCGCACGATATGAGGCATTCTTTTGCAGTTAATTTTCTAAACCGCGGTGGCTCACTAGAACATTTACAACGCTTATTGGGACACAATAAAATAACCACTACACAACGTTATTTGCGCTTTAAAACAGGAGAGATTGCCAGCAAAATGATGGTAATGGATGGAATGATTCCATTAGATATTGTAAGAGGGAATTTGTAATCTACGCACAAACTACGCATTTTTTGCGTATTTTATGCGTAGTTTATGTTATAATAGGTTCATAGAGGAACTATTATGTATATTTATCAAAACGAAAATTGGCCACACTTCACATGGGATAAACCCAAGATTTTAGCCCAGCTTGCACAGATCAAACTGGCCCAAGGGCTGTTGCTGGGTAAAATGCAAAATATTGGATTTGCCATGCAAGACAGCGCCTTGCTTCAAACCCTTACAGAAGAAATTTTAAAATCCAATCAAATTGAAGGCCAACTATTAGACATCGCACAGGTGCGCTCCTCTATTGCCCGGCGGTTAGGGTTGCCTAATGAAGACATTCCCGTGGATCGCAATGTAGATGGCACGGTAGAAATGATGTTAGATGCCATCCAACACTATAACGCTCCCGTTAATAAAGCACGTTTATGCGCGTGGCACAAACATATGTTCCCAGATGGCAAGAGCGGTTTTTATACCATTCAGACGGGGAATTACCGGGATGACGCCTTAGGGCCTATGCAAGTGGTATCCGGCCCTATGGGGCAAGAAAAGGTTCACTATCAAGCCCCGGATGCGCCTCTTTTAAATACCGAAATGGAAAAATTATTTCACTTTATCAATACGGATGAAATGGATAACGTCCTTAAAGCCGCTATCACGCATTTGTGGTTTGTTATTTTACACCCGTTTGATGACGGAAACGGCCGTATTGCCCGTGCCTTAAGTGAATTATTATTAGCCCGGAGTGAAGCCTCTGCCAACCGGTTCTATTCCATGTCATCCCAAATAGCCAAAAATCGTAAAGAATATTACAAACAATTAGAAATTACCCAACAGGGCGATTTGGACATCACGGAATGGATAGAGTGGTTTTTGCAAACCCTGGAGCAGGCTATTAAAGATTCTGATGAACTTTTGAAAAATGTTTTGGCGAAAGCAACCTTTTGGAAGCAACACCAAGGGGAAGCATTTAATGACCGCCAAAGCAAAATGCTTAATATGCTGTTTGATGGGTTTAAGGGCAATTTAACCAGCACCAAGTGGGCTAAAATTTGCAAATGCTCCCATGATACGGCCTCCCGCGACATATCCGACCTGCAACAACGCGGTATTTTAGAGCAGATAGGCGCGGGCAGAACCACGCATTATCAACTAAAAGCAAAGTAGCAGTATAAAGTGTAAAATCTTCCTTAAGTTTTGCTATACTGATAGTGGATTTTGACACTTTAGGTCTCTGAAAAAAACCTTTCCCTTGTTGCGTAAGAACCACTCAAATAACCCCTATTGGCAATATGTTGGCAGTGCCCCAAAAAGGCAACCCCTAAGGCATTTCTTCGTCGAGAAAGATCTTCTCTAATTGCCAAGGCGCCTTTGACATGGGAAAGGTCACAGGTTCAATCCCTGTACTGGGCACCATTTAAGACCCCGTCAAAAGACGGGGTTTTTGTTTTATATTTCCGCGGAGAGGCACCCCCCGCCCTGTAAAAATTTCTCTCAAAATCCGGCCATAAAACCCTCTGTTCAGCATTTAACAAGCACGAAATAAAGATGTAAAATATAGACAAGGAGTTCTTATATGAGTATTTTTGAAGCTTTAATGATGCTTGGTTTCGGTATCGCTTGGCCCTTTAACATTTATCGTTCCGTAAAAACGAAAACGGCCGCAGGGAAGAGTTTTCTCTTTATGATTACCATAGAACTGGCTTATATCTGCGGTATGATACATAAAGTGCTTTATAGTTTTGATTTGGTCTTTTGGCTTTATGTTCTTAACTTCCTTATGGTACTTACGGATATAATACTTATGATACACAATTCCCGCATAGATGTTTTCCGCAAACACAGAAGAGAAATACTGCAAAAGAGGGCTGCCGCGGCACACAAATAACGCTATTCCTAAATTAGGATCTATAAATTAAAACCCCGCTTTCGTTAATCGGAAAGCGGGGCTTTATATGTTTTAAACAAATTATTCCGCACGGCCTTAGGCCTTGGTAACCAAAAACTCCATTACCTTTTTGCGCCTGAATTTGCGCGGCTCCACATATAAGCCGTCGCCTTTTATCTTGCCGTTGCCGACTATCGGGGCGCCGTTTCTAAGTTCTGCCCATTTTTCCATCGTCATATCAGCCTGCAAATCCTGAGGCGCGCTTAAGGCCAAAGCCTTAAAAACGTCAGCCATCTTTGAGGTTGAACTTACCACAAGCCCGTTGCCGAATGTCCTGATATACATCGGGAAGAAATCGTATTCGTCTTCTATCTCGCCTACGAGTTCCTCAAAAATATCTTCCAAGGTTACTATACCCGTAATTTTCCCGCCCGCGCAGACCAGACATATATGCTGGCGGCCTTTCATTATCTTTTCCAGAGCTTGCGATATCGTCATATCGGCTTCAAGGCGCATTATCGGGCGCAATATTGAACGTGCGGTTGCTTTGCTTTCGGGCGCGGTTTTAGTCGCCATAAAAATATCTTTAAAATTAAGATATCCTATTATGCTTTGCGGGTCTTCTTTCTTCTCGTATACCGGGAAACGCGTATGCATATCCAAATGCGCTTTTATGAAAGTTTCGCCGATGCTGTCCTCGGCAAAAAGCATATACACGTGGTCAAGCGGGATTTGTATTTCCCCTATTTTGCGGCTGCAAAACATCGCACTGGAAAGGACTATTTTCTCTTCCGTCTTGCCAAACAACCTTGAAGATGATGCAACCGAAGCCGCCGCGCGAAGATCTTCCAATGCAGCCGTTCTGGAGGCATTCGGATCATCGTTGCTTTTAACGGATTTTCTGGTAAGGAAACACACTATCGCTTCCATAATAGCCACTACGGGTGATAATATCGTATAAAGTACTCTTATTATGGGGGAAAAGGTTAAGACGACGAACTCGTTATTTTTTATAGCAAAGGTTTTAGGCGTAAGTTCCGCAAACACTATTGTTATAAAACTGAGCGGCAAAACCACCAATATCACAGAAAGCGCATCGGCCACGCTTTTAGAGATAGGCAATATATTTTGCAAAATCGGAGACATTTTCTCGTCCGCGCCCGCTCCGCCCACAGCCGCGGCTACGGCGCCTACAAGCGTTATGACTATTTGAACAACCGCCAAGGAACCTTCTATGTGCTCCTTCATAAAAAGGGCGGATTTGGCACCTTTTTTCTTATCGGCGGCGAGTACGGAAAGTTTTGTCTTTGAGACTGAAGCCAGCGCCATTTCATAAGCGGCAAACAACGCGTTTAAGGCCAACATTATAACGATTATCAATAGAACCATATAATATATTATTGTAAATTTACGTCGTATTGACAAGAGCGCGCTAGCGTTCCGTTTTGCCAACCGTTCCATCTTTGCAAAAAACGATGTTTTTTTGCTCTCTTTAAGCTATACTTTACTCAACGACAGATACGGGGGTATCAATATGGATATATTTTCTTTAAGCGCGGCGGGTATTTTATATCTGCTGCTTCAACTATGCGTAACCATACACATTCTGCTTTTTAAAGACGACGTAAAAAGTTCCATAGGCTGGATAGGCCTTGTTTGGCTTACGCCGCTGTTGGGCAGCATAATTTATATTATGTTCGGGATAAACAGAATAAAACGAAAAGCCATAAAACTAAAAAATCCGCGCCAGGACATTCTTAAAATAACAGGTAAAAATATTGAAGAGATACAAAAAGAAATACCGCCCGCCATGCTGCAAATGTTAAGGCTAGGGCACAGCATTCACCCGCAGTTTTTAGCTTTGGGCAACAAGGTAACGCCCTTAATCAACGGAGACGAAGCCTATCCGCAAATGTGCGCCGCCATAGAAAAAGCGGAAAAAGAGGTCCTGATAGAAAGCTACATATTTAACAATGACCAAGCGGGCCAGGCAATTTTGAAAGCCGCCCAAAAAGCCGCGCAAAACGGCGCGGCCGTCAAAATAATAATAGACGGCGTCGGCCTAAATTACAGCCGCCCCAATATAACGGAAGAAATAAAGAAAGTAAAAGGGGCGGAATTTGCGGTGTTCCTGCCTTCAAGAAAGCCCGCCGCTTTGCCTTTCGTCAATTTAAGAAGCCACAGAAAAATAATGGTGATAGACGGGCATACCGCATTCTTCGGCGGAATGAACATCGCCAAAGAGAATTTGCTCAAAACAAACCCCAAAGAACCCGTTCAAGATACAACCTTCAAGATAGAGGGCCCCGTAATATCGCAAATAGTGAGAATATTTATGGAAGATTGGATTTTTTCGCGCAAAAAACCTTTTAAACCCGTTCTGTTAAAAGACGAACATTATCTGCCAGGCAAATGCCTCTGCCGCGCCATACCCGACGGGCCCGACGGCGATTACGGCAAAGTGGAACTTATGGTGCTGGGCGCGATTAACTGCGCGACAAAGAATATCAAAATAGTTACGCCCTATTTCCTGCCGGAAGAAAATATCCTTACCGCCCTGGAACTCGCCGCCATGCGCGGCATAGATACGGAAATAATACTCCCGCAAAAGAGCAATATCTTCGGTATGGATTGGGCTATGCAGGCTAATTTTAACCGTCTGATCAAAAAAGGCGTCAAAATATATCAGCAAGAGCCGCCTTTTGACCACAGTAAAATTATGACCGCGGACAATGCCTGGGCTTTTATAGGTTCTTCCAATTGGGACGTGAGAAGTTTTAAGCTGAACTTCGAGGCCAATATGGAAATAATAGATAAACAACTCGCAGAGAAATTAAACGAAATAATTAAATCAAAGAAAAGCAAATCCGTTTTGGCGCGCGAGAAAAAATACCCCTTCGGCCCGCTTCTTATCAGAAATGTATTTAAGCTGCTGACGCCATACTATTGAGTTTTTTGCGACAACAAAAAGCCCCGTCCTTATCGGACGGGGTTTTTATTTTTTAGCCAAATCGACAACTTTTCCGCAGGCCTTAAATCTAAACGTCGAAAACGGCGTTCTTTAGTTTTTTAAGCGGCCTTTTTACAAAAGATAACGCGGGCATATTTACCACCAGCCTGACGAAATACATCGGGTTTATGCGCCAGCGCGAATTAAGACGTTTCTTAAAACTCTTGGAGTAGGGATACTTACACAGCCAGCCGCAAAATTCGGGCCAGTCTTTCCGTTCGTTCTTGTTAAGCGCGAATAAAGGCGGTATCGAAGAAGGCGCCATATACCGCTTAACCGCGCCCAAAAAAGCGTTCTTTACTTTAGGCTGATTTCTAAACAGCTCTTCCGCTATGATATACAGTCCCTTAAGTTCGGCCGTAAGCCTGTAAATCAGGGAGCGCTCCCTGATTAGAGTATCGTTTTGCGTTCTTAAATTCACCAGCGGCCTTTTAAGCACTTTGAATTTGGCGTTGAAATTCTTAAAAGACCATATAAGATATACGTGTATCCAATTAAGCCCGCTCACTCTCTGACTGCCCTTAACCTTCAAAGCCAAAGACCTGCTAAAAATGCAGCTGCCTATATACCCGAACAGCCCGCCATTGCTAACCACCGCCTTAAGATAGCGTACAAGTTCAGCGTCGCTGGCCATATGTACGATTTTACCGTCCTTTACTCCGCGCGTCAAAGCCCAATAATCCAAAAACCTCATTTTTTTGTCGTAGAGATTAAGGCCACAGGTATAAAAATCGTATCCGCTTTTTATATGATGTTTAACAAACCCGATAGAGCCCGGCAATAGGGCGTCGTCGTCGCCGAGTATCCAGCAGTATTTGCCTTTGGCGCGGCTTATGCAGTTTAAGACATTTCTGTCAAATCCGACGTTAATGTCGTTCTTGTAATAAAACAAATTCTTATACAAAGCCTGATATTCTTTTACCACGCGCGCGGTATCGTCGTAGGAGTTATTGTCGCTTACGATTACTTCCACCCCGTCGAATACGGCTTGTTTAAAGATACTATCCAACATCACCGGCAGATATTCCGCACGGTTGCAAGTGGGTATGCAAATAGAAAGTTCCGTCATACTACATTACTGTTTCCAAAAGGTTGAAATCTCTATCTATTATATTAAAATATGCGCGCTTGCCGCTTTGCAATATGCCGAAATCCAGTTTGTGCAGACGGGCCGGATTTTCCGCGGCGGCCATCGCCGCGCCGCCAAAGCCCATGCCCCATTTGCTTAAATTAGCCGCGCCCTTGAGCATAGTCAATGCAGATCCGGCCACCACGCCGTCGCTTACGCGGCGGAAAACTCCGCCTTCAAGTGAAACTTCCTCATTATTGGCCAGCCCGCCTTGCGTACCTGCAGGCCTTAAAGCGTCGGTAACCAATATTACTTTGCTCTTGTCTTTTAGGCTAAGCGCCATTTTGACTATTTCCGGGCAAACGTGTACGCCGTCGGCTATAATCTCAAAGCTGAAGTTTCCCTCAAGCAGCGCCGCGCCCGCCGCGCCGGGATCCCGGCGCCCTATCCCGCGCATAGCGTTAAACAGATGCGTGGCGTGGCTTAATTTGCCAGAGGCTAAAACTTCCTTATAACTCGCGTCGGTATGGCCGACCTGCGGGATAATGTCGCGTTCAAGGCAGAAATCTATTATTTTTTCTATACCGTCAAGCTCTGGCGCCAAAGTCATCGCGCAGATTTTGCCGCGCGCCGCTTCGTAAACGGCTTTCATCAAATCCAAATTAGGTTTGGCAGCAGCCTCGGGCTTCATTACGCCGAGCTTCTTGGGTGAAATAAAAGGCCCCTCTATATGAAGCCCCATAATCTTAGCGCCCTTTTCCAGCCCTATATATTCCGCCATCGCCTCTATATTCTTTATCATGGCTTTGGGCTCATTGGGATATATCGTAGGAGCAAATCCCCCCACGCCGTTTTTGGCCAAAAGCTCCGACATTTTTAAAAGTTCACGCCCGTCCAAACAGTCGGTACCGTATCCGCCAAAGCCGTGTATATGCGTGTCTATAAAGACGGGCATTATATAATTGCCTTTAACGTCTTTTATTTCCCCTTCGGGCAAAGCGCCGCCCGCGGGTATTATATCGGCGACGAAACCGCCTTTCACAGCCAAAGAACCCTCAATAATCTTCCCGCCCTGGCAAATTAAAGCGTTGGAATATATTTTATCCATAATTATTTACAGCCGCCTTGGCACTCCCCGCCAAAAGAGCATACCGCAAAGCGTTTCTTGCCGGCCGTGCTTACTTGGCTTAAAGCCTTGGGATCGGCCACGATATAGCTGTTATTATGCAGCCTTAAAGCACTTATCGGCCATTGCGGGGAAACGGGGCCTTCAACAGCGCGGTAAAGGGCTTCGGACTTCTTTTCGCCACTAGCTAATATTATTATTTCCCTAGACTTCAATATCGTGCCCATACCCATCGTAAAAGCGTATTTGGGCACGGCATTAATATCATTGTTGAAAAAGCGGGAATTGGCTTTGCGGGTGCTTTCGCTAAGTTCCACTTTATGAGTCGGTGCGTCAAAAGGAGTGCCCGCTTCGTTAAAGGCTATATGCCCGTTGCGCCCGACGCCGCCCAAAAAAATGTCTATGCCGCCGTAGCTCTCTATCTTTTTATCGTATTCCAGGCCCGCTTTTTCCAAGTCCTCGGCGTAAACATCGGGGAAGTGTATATTGGCTGGCTCTATATCAACCATATCGAACAGGCGGCTGTTCATATAGCTGCGGTAGCTTTCCTTATCGCCGCGCCGCAAACCTATATATTCGTCCAGATTAAAAGTAGCGACTTCTTTAAAACTCAACTCGCCCTTGGCGCAAAATTCCACCAGGTGTCTGTAAAAGCTTTCCATAGTTCCGCCCGTAGGCAAACCAAGAACTATCCGCCCGCCAGCTTCGTTAATGCGTTTTTTTACGTAAGCGGCGGTAATAAAGCCTATATCGTTTTCGCTTTCTATAATCCTCATACCCTCACCTTAAAACCCTTATTTGATTAAAGCCTTTATCTCGTCGGATATAATATCCGCCTCCGGCCCTATTATAACCTGCACGTGTCCGCTCATCTTATTTAGCACTCCGCGCGCACCCGCCTGTTTAAGAATATCTTCTTTTACGAGCGAATTGTCGTTTATGTCCACCCTAAGCCTAGTAGCGCAGGCGCCCAAAACTTTTATATTTGCCGCGCCGCCAAGCCCTTGCAAATAGAGTCTTGCCCTTTCAGTTCCCTCGTTTTGGGCAGGCTCGGCTTGCACTTCTTCTTTGGCGGGATTTGTTTCTTCTTTAGCGGCGGCAGGCGCGCTTTGCACTTTAGCTGTTTCGTTTTCCTTTTTTTCTTCTCTGCCGGGCGTGGCCAAATTCCATCTCCTTATAACGAAACGGAACAGGAAGAAGTACACCACGCTGTAAGCCAAGCCTACGGGGATTAGTATAAGCGGATTGGTGCTTATGCCATAATTTAAAAGATAGTCTATTAAGCCCGCGGAGAAAGTAAAACCCAACTTAACGTCAAGCACGTTCATTATTACCATGCTCAAGCCAGTAAGCAGGGCGTGAAGAACGTAAAGCGGGAAAGCCAGGAACATAAAAGCGAATTCTATCGGCTCGGTTATGCCCGTCAGGAAAGAAGTCAAAGCCAAAGAAAGCAAAATACCGCTTGCCGCCTTCCTGTTGGCTTTATAAGATTCCGCTATCATAGCCGCGGCGGCCGCGGGCAGACCGAACATCATTATAGGGAAGAACCCCGCCATAAAAGCGCCCGCCGTCGGATCGCCTGCGAAAAACCTCGTCAAATCGCCGTGTTTGATTACCTGCAATCCGCCCTCTATTATCTGATAGTCGCCGAATTGGAACCATACCAATGTATTAAGAATGTGATGCAAACCCAGCGGGATAAGCATTCTGTTTGCGGTGCCGTAAGCGAATAGGCCGATATTATCAGAACCTATTATCCAGTTGCCAAAGCCTTTTATCACGCTTTGTATCGGCGGCCATATAAAGCTGAATACTACCGCCAAAAGCAAAGCGGAAAAGCCGGTAACTATCGGCACGAAACGCCGCCCGCCGAAAAACGCCAAATAAGAAGGCAGTTTTATGTCTTTATACTTATTGTACAGCCCGCCGGCCAATACGCCGATTATGATACCGCCGAACACGCCCATATCGATATTTTCGTCAAATTCTTTTAAGGTAGCGGTAAGAACTATATAACCTACAAAGGCCGAAATCGCCGCCGCGCCGTGCGACTCTTTGGCGAAACCTACCGCCACGCCCAAAGCGAATATAACCGACAAATTGTTAAATACCGCCTGGCCCGCCGCCGACATAAAAGCTATATCAAGCAAATCCGGCTGACCAAGCCTTAACAAAAGGCCGGCTATCGGCAAAACCGCTATCGGCAGCATTAAGGACTTGCCGAGTTTAACAAAGAACGACCCTATATCCATACATACCCGCTTAAACATAAACTCTCCTTAGAAGTTAAACTTTTCCTTCAGCATAGCTCGCACCTGCTGCGCGCTTTGCATATTCAAAGCTCTTAAAGCGATGTCCCTGCAAACATTTATATCCAAATCCCTGATAAGATATTTTATCTCCGCTATCAAACCGCCGGGTACGCTTAATTCCCTTACGCCAAGCCCCAGCAATACCCCTACGGCCTGCACGTCGCTGGCCACCGCGCCGCATACCCCCACCGGTATGCCCGCCGCTTTGCCCGCTTCCGCCGTAATGTATATCATTTTTAAAACGGCGGGGTTTAAAGGATCGGCCTTCGCGCTTAAAGCGGTATTGCCCCTGTCTATGGCAAGTACGTATTGAGTCAAATCGTTCGTACCCAAAGACATAAAATCCACATAGCCCGCAAATATATTGGCCATTACCGCCGCCGAAGGCACTTCTACCATTATTCCTATGCTTGCTTCTTTTATTCCTAAAGCCGCCTGCTCTTCCCTTATTATCGCCTTATACTTTTCCACTTCGTCTACAAAAGTTACCATCGGCAACATTATCTTGGCCGAGCCGTAAGGTTTCACCCTCAGTATCGCGCGTACTTGGCTCCTGAAAAGTTCCGGCGCCAAATCATAATTTCTTATCCCTCTCAAACCTACTATCGGGTTTGGCTCTTTAGGCAAAGAGAGGAAAGGCAAAGGCTTATCGCCGCCAATGTCAAAGGTACGGATAATTACATCTTTGCCCTTTTGGCTGTCGGCTACCGTCTGATAAATTTGATACTGTTCCTCTTCCGTGGGAGCCGTACGCCAAGAGGAAAACAAAAACTCGCTTCTGACCAAGCCCAGCCCGTCGGATCCGGCCGCGCCCGCTTTTATCGCTTCCTCCACATTGCCGATATTCCCCTTAACCTTAACCAAAACGCCGTCTTTGCTTATTGCCGGCTGTGCCGCACACGCCGCCGCTTTGGCTTTAAAGGCGGCCTCCTCCCGTTGTTTTTGCTTTACGGCCTCAATGTTCACCGGGTTTACCGTAACCGAACCTTTAAGGGAATCCAAAATAATCGTACAGCCTTCAGGTATCGCCATAGCCGCTGGGCCCGCCGCTATAACCGAAGGCAAGCTGATGTTTTTAAGCATAATCGCTATATGCGAAGTCTGAGAGCCGCCGGCCATTATCAGGCCTTTGATGTTCTCGTTTAATTTCGGCAGCTCGCCGGAAAGTAATTCGTCGGTTACCAATATGGTATCGGGCGGGAAAGAAAAAGATTCTTCCTTAAGCCCCAATACCTCAAAAACGACTCTCTTTTCTATGTCTTTATAATCGGCTTTACGCTCTTTTAGCAAATCGTTCTGAGAACTTTCCAATATCGATACGCTCTTGCCGATAGCCTTTTGCCAGGCATAAGCCGCGCCCGCGCCTTCCGTAATATAATTTTCCGATACGGTAGAAAGGAAAGGGTCCTCAATCATCATAAGGTGAGCCTGAAGAATTTCTTTCCTGTTTGAATTTTCTGTACAAGCGGAAATCTCCTCCCGTATTTTAGCTTTTACGGTATCAATGGCTTTAAGAAGTTTCTCGTTTTCGGACTTTGGATCCTCCGCGGTATGAGGGATTTCAAGCTCAGTCCTCTTAAGATGGCGCGCCGTACCTATCACAAGGCCGGGATATAAACCCTGCGCATTTAGTTTAACTTCGTCTTTAAAGTCGGGCAAAGTTCCGCCGTTTATGTTTAAACTCCGTGCGGCCGCTTCGCCTTCCAGACCTTCGCCGCAAGCCGGCATTACGGCTTCTAAGGCAAGCTGCGCTTTACCGCCTTTGGCTAAAAATTCTATCTTATCGCCAAAATTTATGCCAAGCCCCAAAATCTCCACCATGCTCTTGGCATTGGCCCGTTTATCGCCTTTCCTTATAAAAATATGTGTATCCGTAAAGACATTGGCCGCTTTCGCTATTGCCGCGGCGGGCCTGGCGTGAAGCCCGTTCTTGGCGGTAATGGCAAGTTCCCTAACTATATAGTCGTCTTCGCTTGCGCCGCTTTGGGAGCAAGGCTCCAGCCCGCAATCCGCCCCCTCTGCGCCGACATTAACGGAAAACAATGTATCACCCGCTTTTACGCGGCACTCCTCGCTTAATTTTATCTGTACGTCCTGCGGCGAAGCCACAAGCACTATCACCAACGAGCTGGGCGCGTGTTTATCGATATACTCTTTATCGAACTCTATTAAAGCGTCACCCTTTTTAACCTCGTCGCCCTGCGAGCATAAAGCCTTAAAGCCCTTGCCGTTCAAAGAGACCGTTTCCACCCCTATATGTATAAGTATTTCCACGCCGTCGCTTTCCAGCACTACCGCGTGAAGCGCCTTATGCAAAGTTTTTACTTTGCCGTCAAACGGTGCCCTGACTATATTGGAACTTGAATTTAAAGCTGCGCCCGGCCCCAAAAAACCTTGGGAAAAAGCCTCGTCGGGCACGGAGGAAAGATTTTCTATCTTGCCGTCTGTAGGACTGCTTACGATAAAACGATGTTTATCCTGCATTTATTTCTCCTGTGATAGGCTTAAGACTATTAAACATTATTACCAAAATGTTGTAAAGCCAAGAATATAAGGCCCGTTTTTTTGTATAATTTAAGTTGATTTAAAACGGGATTACTCCTCCCGCGGAAAACTTTATCTAAAGTATTAAGGAGAATGTTAATGACAGACAGCGAAGTTAAGCATAATCTTACCAAACACGGCCAACCTAAAGCTTTATATATGCTTTTCATGGTCGAAATGTGGGAAAGATTCAACTACTACGGTATGAGGGCCTTGCTTTCTTTGTTCATGATCAGCACCGTAATAGGATACACCAAGGAAACGTCCAGCAAAATATACGGGATGTTTACGGCTATGGTATACCTTACGCCGGTACTCGGCGGTTATCTGGCGGACAGATACATAGGTAAAAGGCATTCCATTACCATCGGCGCTATTTTAATGGCTTTGGGCCAATTCACTTTGGCTTCTTATGAAATTATCAATCCGCATTTAGCGCTTGCCACGGGCTTAGTGCTTATTATTTTGGGAAACGGTTTTTTCAAACCGAATATTTCCACTATAGTCGGCGAACTTTACGAGCCCGGCGACCCCAGAAGAGACAGCGGTTTTACCATTTTCTATATGGGTATTAACTTGGGCGCTTTCTTCGCTCCGTTCATCTGCGGATTCTTGGGCGAACCCCACGACCCGATGAACGCGCTTGAAGCTTATAAATGGAAATACGGCTTTATGGCGGCGGGCGTAGGTATGATAATCGGTTTGATTTGGTACCTGGTTTCCCAGAATAAATATCTCGGCCATATCGGACTTTACCCCGTTGGCAAGAACAAAGACGAGTCCGCGGAGCAAAACGCCGCGGCCGAAAAGCCTCTTACCCAGGAAGAATGGGATAAAATCAAAGCGATTTTCACCTTTGTATTCTTTGCGGTTTTCTTCTTCGCTTTCTTTGAGCAGGCCGGGACCTCGCTTAACTTCTTTGCAAAGGAATCCACAAATCTTAACCCTGTGCTTCCTTTCATAGGCGAAGTTCCGCTGAAAGCCTCTTACTTCCAGGCCATTAACCCGATATTCGTGGTACTTTTGGCGCCTATGTTCGCCAAACTGTGGATTAAAATGGGCGATAAAGACCCCTCGATACCGAGCAAGTTCGGCTGGGGTTTGTTCCTGCAGGGCTTGGGCTTTACCGTAGTGGCGGTCGGAAGTATGTTTATTGCGCAGGGCCCGGTAAGCGCGTTGTGGCTGGTATTTACCTATCTGTTCTGCACGATGGGTGAGTTGTGTCTCTCGCCGGTAGGACTTTCCATGGTAACGAAACTCGCACCGCTGAAATTTATGTCCCTGTTTATGGGCATTTGGCTTATGGCCAGCTTCTTCGGCAACTTGCTTGCCGGTTGGCTTGCGAGCTTTTACGAGTCCTGGAGCCTTACCACGCTGTTCTCCATACCTGCGGTACTTTCAATACTCTTCGGTATAATCATGTGGATTATGACAAAGAAGGTAAAATATTGGATGCACGGCGTAAAATAAATACCAAACAAACTTTAAAAAGCCCGCTTAGAAGCGGGCTTTTTTTATTTTAGGTTCTTGGGTTATATACTCTAGACTTATCCCAATACGCGGCGCGCAAAAAACCGCAAACGCCAAAAATCGGGCCCTTCAAAAAACGGTAATCTTGCAATGTGAAATGAAGGCAAATATGCCTGGCAAAGCTCCCCTATGAACAAAAAAACGGCAATAAAAAGCCCCGCATTGCGGGGCTTTGCAAAATGTTTAAACGTGCAGATACGGGATTTTAAACTTCCTCATCTTCGCAGTCATTACCCGCGGCCTGCGCCACGGCACCCAAATGCTTTTGGCTTTGCAAAGCAAGGGCGTATTCCCGTTCTATAATATCCAAAAGCCGCAAATCGCTTGGGTATTCAACCATCTCTTTGGCTTTGCTTATCGATACCCAATTAATGGCGAGTATTTCCGAAGGGTCATGCTTGCCGATGCGGCCAAGCTTTTTCATCAAATACCACTGAACGACTTTTTTAACGTATTTTCCCTTAAGAGTAAAAGCGTAACGCACTTTTAACATCGGCTTTAAAATACTGGCTTTATAACCCGTTTCTTCCAACACCTCGCGCAAAGCGGCTTGACGCGGAGTTTCCCCCGGCTCTATATGGCCTTTGGGAAATGTCCATATTTTGCGGCCTTTCATGCTCTTTACCTGAACAAGCAAAACCTTGCTGCCCTCAAGCATTACCCCCCCGCAGGAAAACTCCGGTACCACCATAATTATTTCTCCAAGAGCGCGGCCAAAGCGTAAAGTTTGGCCTCTTCAAAATAATTGCCGTAAAGCTGCAGGCCTACGGGCAGGCCTTTTGCGTCTTTGCCGTAAGGGAAACTTAAGGCGGGCAAGCCCGCTATATTGGCAGGCGCCGTATACAAATCCGAAAGATACAAAGAAATCAAATCTTCCGTTTTTTCGCCCAATTTAAAAGCCGTATTGGGCGTAGTTGGCATAAGTATCGCGTCAACCTGCTTAAAGGCCTCGGCAAAATCATTGGCGATAAGCGCCCGCACCTTCTGCGCTTTAAGATAATAATCTTCCGCATGAGCGCTGCCCAAAGAGAAAGTCCCGAGCATTATTCGGCGTTTGACTTCCGGGCCGAATTTGGCACGGTCTTTAAGATAAGAGTCTTCCAAATCACCGGCGCTTTCGTCTTTATAGCCATATCTCAGCCCGTCAAAACGCGCCAAATTGCTGCTGGCCTCACTGCTGGTCAAGATATAATAGCAGGGCGAGGCATATTTGGCGTAAGGCAGGGAAATCTCCTTGAAATTTATGCCTTTGTCCGATAAAACTTCCTTTGCCTTATCAAGGCAAGAGCGTATTTCCGGATTAAGATTTTCAAGGAAATCTGAAGGTATGCCCACTGTAAGACCTTTGGTTTCCAATTCCGCCATTTTAAAAGAGTTTTTTTGCGCGCTTGTGGAATCTTTAGGGTCATGGCCGGAAAGAACCTCAAGCAACAGGGCATTATCCTGCAAATCGGCGGTTAAGGGGCCGATTTGGTCGGCGCTGGAAGCAAAAGCAACAAGCCCGTATCTGGAAACGGAACCGTAAGTGGGCTTCATGCCGTAAATACCGCAAAAAGCCGCCGGCTGGCGGATAGATCCGCCCGTATCGCTGCCAAGCGCCATAGTTATCATACCCGCAGCCACCGCCGCGGCACTTCCGCCGCTGCTGCCGCCGGGCACTCTTTCCAAATCCAAAGGATTTTTAACGGGGCCGAAAGCTGAATTTTCGTTGGAAGACCCCATAGCAAATTCGTCCATATTCGTGCGGCCGATTATTATAGCGTCTTCGGCAAGGAGCCTTTCCACCACAAAAGCGTTATATGGCGCCTTGTAATTTTCCAGCATTTTGGATGCGCAGGAGGCCGTATGGCCTTTGTAAAGGATATTGTCCTTTATGGCAACGCACACGCCCGCCAGTTTTCCCCTTTGTGAAGGGTCCTTAGCGTCTATGGCGCGGGCTTGCGCAAGAGCGGACTGCTCGAAAATCTCCAGGAAAGCGTTTATTTTGGCATTGCCTTCCTTTATTCTGTTAATACAATCTTTTGTTAAATCTTCCGCCTTAAGTTGGCCGAGGCGTACTTTGGCGGCCGTTTGGCTGGCATTCATAATTATAAAACCTTTTTAACTTTCAAATTGTCGCCGTCTTTATCGTTAAAAGCGGCCCTTATCTCTCGCGCGCAGGCCTCGTCGCAATGCGGATTGTCCTCCCTAAGCGGGGCGCTACCGGCTATACGCACGTCACGGAGCGGAACATTCGTTTCCACTTTTTGCAGCTGCGCGACCCAATCCAATACGGCCGACATTTGTTTGGTATAGAGTTCGGCCTCTTCGGACGTTATGTTAAACTTGGCCAATTTGGCGGTCTTTTTTATCTCTTCTAAACTTATTTTCATATATTCATTTTACCAATTTTATAATATAAAATATATTCACATACTTGGACGTATGAGAGAGGGGATAACAAATGGATACCATATTTTCGATAATAGCTTTAATTTTGGCAATAGTGGCACTGGCAAAAGCCTCTTCCGCCGATTTGCGTGTACAAATGCTGGAAGATAAAATAAAACATGCGGAAAAACCCGAAGCTGAAAAAACTTCTCCTGCGCAAGTCTCCGCTACGGAACAAAATCACCAAGAAAATATATCCGCCCCCACAGAAAATAAAACCGTAATGTGCGAGGCTCAAATTCAACCTGCACAACAACAGCCTTCGCATCAGCCCGCACAACCGCTTGAGGCCCACGTATCGGAAGAAGCCCCTCAACAAAATCTATCCGCGCCTTCGGACGAACAAGAACAAACTTCTCAAAACGGCTTTAATATAGCCAAACTGTTTGCATGGATAGGGGGGGTATTGCTAGTCCTGGGCGCTTTGTTTACCTTCTCTTATATGGCGCAAAAAGGCTTGATAACCATATCGATGATTTTATCCTTGGCGGCGGCTTTTGGCGCTTTGATGTGCGCGGCAGGCTTGGCAATTAAAGACGAAAAACTGCAAATCGCGGCGTCTTCTTTATGCGCGGCGGGTATAAGCATATGCTTTGTATCGGCCTACTCGGCCTATGCCTTTTTTGACATTTTGGATATTACCTCGGCTTTTGTTTTTATGGCGGCTACGGCTTTAATTTCCTTCGCGGTATCTTATGTCAAAGACAAACAGTTTATAGCTTTTCTCGCGGTAGCCGCGGCGTTTTTAACGCCGATATTGTTATCTTCCGGCCAAGACAAATATGTATTTTTCTTTTCTTATCTGCTGATAGTCAATATCCCCGCCGCGGCAATTGCTTTTAAGAAAGGGTGGAAAGCTCTTGCTTGGTCCGCGCCGGCATTGACGCTATTATGTCAAATCTCTTATTTTATACACGGCGTAAACGCGCCTTATTTGCATATCATTTTTGGCTGTTATGCCTTACTTTCCTTGGCTACGGCCCTGCTGCCGAAAGAGAAAATAGCCCGCGAACTCTTTACTCCCTTTGGCATCTTTGCCGTTTTGCAGATATTTACCTTGGCTCTATGCCTAAACGGCGAAACGAAAGCGATTATTTTCTCTTCCGCCTTATTGATTACTCTCCTTTCCTTTCTTTTCGACCTTGTTTGCAAAACCAACAAAAATTCTTTTTTTGCATTAGGTTCTTGGATAATTTTCTATATTGCTTACGCCATTATATTCAGTGAGGGCGTGCAACTAGGCCTAGGCGCTTTGGGAGTATTTGCGCTTTACTACGTTTTCCCAATGGTATTTAAGGGAAAAATAAAAGACTGTTCCGCCCAATGGATAGCGGCGGCATCTGCCGGCGCGGCGGTTTTTCTGCCGTTGTATCAAAATATCGGTCAAGTTTATTTTGAGGATATTTTGGGTATTATACCGCTGTTCTTGGCTTTGTGTTATCTCTTCCCAGCACTATATCTGCTAAATAAGGAAGAACTTAAAAAAACGAAGGCTCTATTTATAGCCGCGGCGATAGTGTTCACCACTCTTATTTTACCGATACAATTCACCGAAAAATGGCTTACGATATTTTTGGCAGTATATGCCGCTGCGCTGTGCTGGCTTGACGGCAAAATAAGCAACAAAATCATTATGCCTTTGGCGGGGGCAATATTCTCGCTAGTATTTGTAAGACTGGTACTGAATCCGGCTCTTGCCCAATACTGCGCGAGCGAGGTAAAAATATTCAACTGGTATATGTTGGTATTTGGCATTTCCGCGGCAGCGATGTTTGCGGGGGCTTTCTTCTGTAAGGGAAAATACGATAATTTTAAGGCCATACTCAAAGCGGGCGGGGCGTTTTTATTGTTCGCTTTGTTAAATATTGAAATAGCGGATTATTTCTCCTCCGGCGGAGCTTTGCGTTTTGATTTCTCTGGCAACCTAGCCGAAGCGGTAACTTATACCCTTGCTTGGGCCGCTTACGGAGCGGGCGCGTATCTGTTTTCCCTGTTCTTTAACAGGAGCAAAATACTGGCCAAATGCGGGATAATGATTATCTGCGTAGCCGTAGTAAAGCTCGCCCTGGTGGATTTATGGAAGCTTGACACCTTATACAGAATTTTCGGCGTATTTGGTATGGCCGCAGTTTTGATAGCCGTCGCGTTTTTGTTTCAAAAGTTCAATAAAAATGTGGAACAATAAGCCGAAAGTTTGCCTGCTGGCTTAGGCCTTATAAAGATGACTGCCCTCTTTGGCTAAAAAATTGAATATTCAAATAAGCCCCGCCCAGAAGCGGGGCTTTTTCTCTCTGACGCCAAAATGTATTTATCAAAAAATTAAAATGGGGGAACCCACACGCACCCAATAACTTCCCCCCGCCAAAAAAACGGGCGGTTTAAAACCGCCCGCCAAACATATAGGTTTAAAGTATTTCCAAAGGCGCAAATCGCAAAATGAATACGCGTTTTGTGCCGTTGGCGAACATTACCGTTATTTTGGTATTGTCGCCCGATCCGCTTATCGCACTTACCCGCCCTTGGCCGAAAACGCCGTGTTTTACCATACTGCCGACCCGCACCGAAGATCCGCCCTTGCCGTCTTCCTGCGCTGCTCCCCCGCTTTGCGCGGCAGGTTCGGGCTTGGCGAAAGCCGGCGCGAACTGTTTAAAAGTATCTTGGTAATTGTCGGAATTATCGTAAGAGGTGCTGTTGTTTAAACTCCACCTGTTATAGCCGCCGTTTAAGTAGCGGGAGCGCGGATTGATTTCCGTACGCTCCATAGGCCCGCTGTAAGAGGCGGGCTCCAGCAGTTCGCTGTCAAAGAGAAATCTGGAGGCCAAATTCTGATAAGTCTTGCCGAATAGTCTTCTTGTGGAGGCATAAGTCATATACAGATATTTCTTAGCCCTCGTCATGGCCACATAACACAGGCGGCGTTCTTCTTCCATATCGTCGTCATCTTTGCCGCTCAGTGGAAATAAGCCCTCTTCCAAACCCGTAACGAATACTACGGGGAACTCCAGCCCTTTGGCGAGGTGCACCGTCATTAAGGTTACCGCTCCGTTTAAAGACCCGCTGACTTCTTCCGCCCCGCTTATCAAGGAAACTTCCTGCAAATAACCCGAAAGCGAAGGCTCATTGCCCTCTTTTGCGCAGCGCTCCTCATAATCTTTAATGGCACCGGCAAGCTCGCCGATATTGCGCAGGCGGCCTTCCGCTTCGGGGTCTTTTTCCAGCTCAGCCTGAAGCGCCTGCTCATAGCCCGAGCCTTCCAGCAATTTGGCGAATATAGCGCTGGGCGCATTAAAAGTCATTTCCAAGGCCAGACTTTCAAACAGATCCATAAATTCCTTGGCGGCGCGGCGAGCGGTAGGTTTTAAGGTGTCGGTAAATTCCCTGTCTTTTAAAGCCGCGTAAAGGGAGATATTCTTCGCGCCCGCATAAGCCGTCAAAGCGTCCTGCGCGCTCTGCCCAAATCCGCGCTTTGGCGTGTTTATCACGCGCAGCAGGCTTACGGTGTCGTTCGGATTGACCAAAAGCCGCGCGTAGGAAAGAACATCCTTAATTTCCTTCCTGTCGTAAAATTTTACCGCGCCGATAAGTTTATAAGGCATTTGATAGCGGCGGAAAGTGTCTTCAAAACTCCTTGACTGCGCGTTTGTCCTGTAAAATACCGCCACATCGTTTAAATTTATTCCGTCGTCTTCCACCATAGCCTGTATGCGGTTGCAGACCCAGCGGGCTTCTTCGCCTTCGCTGGCAAGTTCGCGCACACAGATAGGCTCCCCGCTTTGTACTTCGCTGTATAAATTCTTTTCGCGCCTGTTCATATTCTTGCGGATAAGTTTATTTGAGGCGTCCAAAATAACCTGCGTGGATCGGTAATTCTGCTCCAGCGTGATTACTTTGGCGTCCTTAAAATCGCGCTCAAATTCCATAATATTGCGGATATTGGCTCCGCGCCAGGAATATATCGATTGGTCCGGATCGCCCACCACGCATAAATTGCGGTGCTTGGCCGCCAAGGCTTTTGTCAAAGTGTATTGGGTGTGGTTTGTATCCTGATACTCGTCCACAAGCACATAGCGGAAATAATCCTGATAATAAGCAAGCGTTTGGGGGCTCTCCTTAAAAAGGGCCACCACCTTCATCAGCAAATCGCCGAAATCCAAAGCGCCCGCCGCCTCCAGCTTGCGCTGGTACCTCCTGTATACTTCCGCCGTCTGAATGCGCCGGGGATTATTGGAAGCGTGCGCGTGGATAAGGAAAGAATCCGGGTCGAGCATATCGTCTTTGGCTCTGGATATGGCCGAAACATAATAGCCCGTTTCTTTTTTACCTTCTTTTACGCCCATCTCCTCCAACACCAAAGTTATCATCTTTTTTTGTTCGCTTTCGTCGTAAATTACGAAATCTCTATTTAACTTCGCCGCGGCCGCGTTCTGCCTAAGAACCCTTACGGCAAAAGAGTGGAAAGTATGTATCCACACGCGCGAGGAATTGCCCGGAACAAGACTTTCAATCCTCTCCCGCATTTCCTGTGCCGCCTTATTGGTAAAGGTTACGGCCAAAATTCTGGAGGGCGCAACGCCGTCGTGTATCAATTTGGCTACTTTGCAGGTAAGAGTCTTCGTCTTGCCCGTACCCGCGCCCGCTATTATAAGGCACGGCCCGCCGTTATAGTTTACCGCTTCAAGCTGGCGAGGATTTAAAGTGGATAAAATTTCGTCTATATTGTTCATTTCAGTTCAAGTTCCGCTAAAGTTTCTATATGTTCGCTGTGCGGGAAAAAGTCAAAACACTCGACGTGGGTTACTTTATACTTCGCGCTGAGCGTTTTTAGATTTTCCGCCAAGGTTACGGGATTGCAGGATACATAAAATATTTGCGGCGCGCCGCTGTTTAATATCTTGGCGCAGGCCGCGGGGTGTACGCCGCTTCTGGGCGGGTCGAGCACTATTACGGAATTATGGGAGCCTATTTTGTTCTTGGCCAAAAAATCTTCCGTAGTCGCGCAGAAAAAATTAACATTTTCTATTTTATTGATTTTCGCATTTCTTACGCCGTCGTTTACCGCGCTTGGCACGCTTTCCACGCACAGACTCTTGCCGACATAAGGCGCACAGCACAGGCTGAAACTGCCCGCCCCGCCGTAAAAATCGTACATAACGGCGGGTTTTAACTCCGCCATTTTTGAGGCCACTTTCTCATAAATCAAATTGGCGGCTTTCGTGTTAGTTTGGAAAAACGATTGCGGCGATATTTCAAAGATTATTTCCCGTCCGCTTTCAAGAATCTTTTCCCTTATAAAGCCTTTGCCCTTTACTATCCTTATGTCCTTTATACCGGCGCCGTCAGAAACCCCGTCGTTTACCGCCGTAAGGATATGATAAGAGGGATAAAAGGTTTCCGTCAGTTTGGCAAAATCCTCGGCGTGTTCAAAAGGAGCGGCGGTTATCAGCACGGCCATACCTTCCCCCGTGTTTACGCCGCGCCTTAAAATCAAATTCCTCAGCAGCCCCTCGTGCGTGCGCTGATCGTAGAAAGAAAGTTTCTTTTCCTCCGCCCACAGGCGCAAAGCCTTGGCGTAAGCGGAGAGATTGGGCTCATACAAAAGGCAGTCTTCTATATTTACGCAACGGTCCCAGCGTCCTTTCAAGCGGAATCCGAAAGTATTTTCAAATTCCAGGGGTTTGGTTTTATCGCGCACGACCTTCTTCTTTTTGCCGTAAGGCTCGCTCCAAACGACCTGGCGGCAAAAACTAAGTTCTATCTTATTCCGGAAATACTCGGTATTTGGGGAAGGCGTTACTTCTATCTCCCCATTGTAAAAAGGCTCCAGCAGGGCTTTTACTTTGCCCTGTTTCAGTTTAATTTGGGCGGAGTAGCCGTCCTGTTTTAAAGAACAGCCCCCGCAAATGCCGAAACTATTGCAAACCATTATACGTTAAACCTGAATACGCAGACGTCGCCGTCTTTGATTATATAGTCGCGCCCTTCCTGGCGGATAAGGCCCTTTTCCTTTAGGACCTTTTCCGATTTATGTTCAAGTATATCATCTACGCTGTACACTTCCGCGCAGATAAAGCCGCGTTCTATGTCGGAATGAATTTTGCCCGCCGCTTTGGGCGCGGGGCAGCCTACGGGTATCAGCCAGGAGCGCACCTCAACTTCAGGCCCCGCCGTAAAGAAAGTACACATATTTAAAAGCTTCATTCCTTCCCTTACTATCTTTTCCAGGCCAGTGTATTCCGAGCCGACTTCCGCCAAGAAAAGATGTTTCTCCTCCTCATCAAGTTCCGCTATTTCGGCCTCGAATTTTATGCAGAGTTCCACAAAGCCCGCGCCCGTCTTTTGGGCGTGCTCGCGCAATTTACGGGAGTTTTCTTCGTTAGGCTTTTCGGAATTATTGCCAACATACAACATCGGCTTAAGCGTAAGAAGCTGAAGATCCTTTTTTTCCTCCTCTTCCAACTCCACGCTTGAGGCGGGTTTGCCCTCGCTTAAAGCCTTCTGGAGTTTAAGCAGAGTTTCCAATCTGGCTTTGGCTTCCTTATTGCCGCTTTTGGCGTTGCTTTGTGCCTTGGGAAGCATCTTTTCAACGCTTTCCAAATCGGCCAGCATAAGTTCGGTTTCTATAATTTCTATATCTCTTAAAGGGTCCACGCTGCCAGATACGTGCGTGATGTTCTCGTCCTCGAACAAACGGACTACGTGTATTATGGCATCGACTTCGCGTATATTGGCCAGGAATTTATTGCCCAAGCCCTCGCCCTTGCTCGCGCCTTCAACAATACCCGCTATATCGACAAATCTGATAAAAGCGGCCGTTTTCTTTGGCGGTTTGAACAAATCAAATAAAGCGTCAAGCCTCTTATCGGGTATGGGTACAACGCCGACATTGGGCTCTATTGTGGTAAAAGGATAATTGGAAGCCTGTGCGCCGGCATTGGTAAGCGCGTTGAAAAGGGACGATTTGCCGACATTGGGCAAACCCACTATTCCTATATCCATAAAAAAGCTCCTTAAAATAAAAATATCCGCACTGCGGCGGAGTATAAATCGTACGGGGGAGTACGTCTCGTACGGGATTCGAACCCGTGATCTCCGCCTTGAGAGGGCGGCGTCCTAAACCGCTAGACGAACGAGACATAAACCTCTTATATACTGATATTTTACAATATTTTTCGCGCTTTAGTATTTTCAAGACGGGCAAAGCCTTTGCGCAAACGCAAATTAGTCCGATAAAATAGCCGCCTTTTGGGCTTGAGCAAGCAAATCTTTCCCCCCTGCCCGCACGGCAAAGAAGACGGAGCTATTTCTTATTTTTGTTGCCTTGCCCCTTTTTCAATTTATATACTAATATAAAGATTATCAAAAGAAAGGGAGTAATAATAGATGAAAATTCATTCTTTCAAAGTAACACCCAACCTGCCGGACAATATGAAATTTCTTGAGGAACTTTCCAACAATATGTGGTTTGCCTGGAACTGGCCGGCGATAATGCTCTTTTTAAGAATAGACGAACAGCTTTGGGAAAAATCCCAAAGAATGCCCAAATGGCTTATGGCGACGGTATCTCAGAAAAGGCTGGAAGAACTAAGCAAAGACGAAGATTTTATAGCGCACCTTAACTTCGTGGAGAAACTTTACAGAAACTATCAAACCAATAAAGACACTTGGTATAACAAAATAAAAGGCGAAGGGAAAGAAAATTTCCTTACGGCTTATTTTTCCATGGAGTACGGCATAGGCGAAGGCTTGCCGATATATTCGGGCGGCCTAGGTATGCTGGCGGGCGACCATATCAAAAGCACGAGCGACTTGGGCCTGCCTTTAATAGGCGTGGGGCTGTTCTATCAAAAAGGGTATGTGAAGCAAGTTCTTAACAAGGACGGCTGGCAAGGCGAGGAATACCCGGAAAACGACTGGGCGCATATGTCGGTAGAAGCGGTACGCAACGATAAAGGCAACAACCTTACGGTTGATATCCCGCTTGGCAGGGAAGTTGTAAAAGCAATGATATGGCGCGTGCCGGTGGGCAGAACTTCGCTTTACCTTTTAGATACGAACCTCCCCGAAAACCCGCCCGCTCACAGAACGATAACCGAGCAGCTCTACGGCGGCGACAGGGAAAACAGAATCAAGCAGGAAATAGTCTTGGGCGTGGGCGGCGTAAAGGCTTTGAAAGCGATGGGAATGAACCCTACGGTATACCACATAAACGAGGGGCATTCGGCCTTCCTGCTGTGCGAACGCATAATAGAAATTATGCAGGAAAAGAAGATTTCCTTCAACGAAGCCAAAGAACTTGTCTGGGCGACCTCGGTATTTACGACGCATACCCCGGTAATCGCGGGCAATGAATATTTCGATTTTAATCTTGTCAAAAAATTTATGGAGCCTTATGTATCACAGCTTGGCATAGGGTGGGATGCTTTCCTCGACTTGGGCAAAGAAACTCCCCAATCGCCGATGTTCTGCATGACGGTATTCGCGCTCAAACTTTCGGCCTATCTCAACGGCGTGGCCAAACTGCACGGCGTGGTATCCAGGGAAATGTGGAAGAATATTTGGAACGGCCTTAATACTTCCGAAGTGCCAATAACCAGCATAACCAACGGTATACACCCCGCCAGCTGGGTCAGCCACGAATACAGCGAACTGTACCGCAAATATCTCTTTGACGGCGACGACAGCTTAAACAACTTCAACCAATCGGTATGGAACAAAGTGGAAGATATCCCCTCCGAAGAGCTTTGGAAGACGCACGAACTTAGAAAAAACAAACTCATAAAATATATCCGCAACAAAATGGCTTTGCAGGCCAACAGATTATCGGGGAATGTAATGCTGGCCAATCAGGCGTCAAAAGTTTTGAAGGATAAAATCCTTACCATCGGCTTCGCGAGAAGATTTGCCACCTACAAGAGGGCTACTTTGCTCTTTAAAGATTTGGATAGACTCTCTGCGATAGTAAACAATGCCCAAAGGCCGGTACAGTTCGTCTTTGCGGGCAAGGCCCATCCGGCGGACACCGCGGGCAAAGAGTTTATTAAGCAGATATACAATATTATGCTGGACCCGAGATTCAGAGGCAAAATCGTCTTCGCGGAAGATTATAATATGAACTTGGCGCGCTATATGGTGCAAGGCGTAGACGTGTGGCTCAATAACCCGGTAAGGCCTATGGAAGCCTCCGGCACCAGCGGTATGAAAGCCGCGCTCAACGGCGCTTTGGCCTTATCGATACTCGACGGTTGGTGGGACGAAGTGGGGCCGTGCGACTTCAGCTGGTCGATAATCGGGGCACAGTCTTATCAAAGCGACGAGCAGCGTGACGAAGTCGAATCCCAAGCTCTTTACAATTTAATAGAAAATGAAATCGCGCCCGTATTCTACGATAGGGATCAGGACAATATCCCCCAACAGTGGGTATCCAAGATGAAGACGTCAATCAAAACGATAGTACCGTTCTTCAACACCAACAGAATGGTGCAAGAATATTACGATAGATTCTACACCAAAGCCCACTATTACGGCAATATTTTAAGGAGCGAAGGCCAAACAGCGGCTTTGGCGGCTTGGCGCGGCAGAATAGCGGCAAACTGGCCAAGAGTGTCGATAGTAGACGTTACGGGCAATATATCGCGCACTGTGCTGGTGGGCGAAGCCTTAAAATTTAAAGCCAAAGTGACTTTGGGCGATTTAAAGCCGGAAGACGTCGTAGTACAAACCCAGCTTGGCTTGCGCGGTTTGGGCGGAGGTTTTGAAAGCGTAAAAGACTTTGCCATGAACTTGGTCGGCAAAGAGGGCGACGCTTATTTGTACGAGGTGGAAATCCACCCCGAAACCAGCGGACGGCAAGATTACGCCATGCGAATTCTGCCGTTTAACAGCGCGATACCGCACCCGTTTACGCCTATATATGTAAGGTGGGAAATGTAAACGCAAATTCCGTGTTTCTGTTTTAACCGGAAAGGGCTCTTTATCGACGTGAAACAAACCTGGAAACAATCCTATTGTTTCACGTCGATTTTTAATATAGGATTTTTGTTTTGACAAGCATTGAAGCAACCAATAAATACCAGCCTTGCTCGGAGGAAAAACAATGTCTCCCCAAATAAGCATAATAATACCCGTATACAACTCAGAAAAGTTCCTGCGCCAAGCCCTGCAATCGGCCGCGGAGCAAACTTTCAAGGATATTGAAGTCCTGTGCGTGGACAATGCCTCAAAAGACAGCTCGCCCGAAATAATAAAGGAATTTGCTGGCAAATATCCCAACTTCCATTATCTTTACAAAGAAGGCGGAATGGCAGGCGGCGCCAGGAACGAGGGCCTCAAGCACGCCAAGGGCAAATATGTTTTATTCTTTGACAGCGACGATATCCTCCGAAGCGACGCCTGCGAAATTCTTTACAAAAAAGCGGAAGAGGAAAAATCCGATATAGTAACCTGTTCTTGTGATAGGATTGACGAATCGGATAAAAAATTATCGAAGTGCAATTTAAAAGGAATCCCCGCTACACTTTCAAAGCCGGCGGCTACGCGCGCGAATTTCTTATTTATCGGCGCCGGCATAATAGGCAGGCCGTGGGGCAGCCTTATAAAAAGGAGCATTATAGAAGAAAACCATTTACGCTTCCCTGAAGGCCGCGGCACGGAAGACGTCCCCTTTATGGGCGCTTTATTTGCATTGGCCAATAAATTTATTTTTATTGACGAACCTCTAATAGACTTTAGAGACACCACTAATTCTTTGGGGAAAAGAAGTTCAAACAATTCCGCTAATATTAACTTTGAGAATTTTTCTTATATACGTAATTATTTAAACGGGTTGAACATATACCCGGAAATAAAAGAAGAATTTGAATATATCCTTTTAAAACAAATAATCGGCGGAGAATGTATAGGCAACGGCGCATTAAAACAATCGGACAAAACGCAAACAAAAGAGTTTTTTGAAAAGAGCAAAAATTTTTATCTTAACTTGCCGAGCGATCTGTTTAAAGAAAGGAATTTTATTTTTAAAGTGAAACTCGCTTTATTCAAATTCGCCTTGAGGCACAATCTCTACTTTATGCCGCGTTTGGCGCGCGTTATAACGAACCCGTTTATCTTCTTTTACGGGATATTTTTCCCCTTAAAGGAAATTTCCCTCAGCGGTTTGCCCGAAGAATAAAAGTTTCATAAAATTATTCTATGATGAACATAGTTTTAATCAACCCCGAAATCCCCTTCAATACGGGCAATATCGGCAGGACTTGCGTCGCCACAAACGCGCACTTGCACTTGGTGGGCAAACTCGGCTTTAAAATAGAGGATAAAGAAATCAGGCGCAGCGGCTTGGACTATTGGCCCAAACTGAAATACACCAGATACGATACTTTCGCCGATTTCAAAAATTCCCTGCCCGAGGGCGCGAGAATTTTCTTTTTCTCCACGAAAGGCGAAAAATCACTCTGGGACATCAAATTCCAAAAGAATGATTATCTGGCCTTCGGCAGCGAATCTTGCGGCCTGCCCAAAGCATTGTATAAGGAATATAAAGACTCTCTCTACCAAATCCCGATGCCGGGTGAGGTAAGGTCCTTAAATCTATCCACTTCCGCGGCGATATGCCTCTATGAGGCGCTGCGCCAAACAAAGGATTTTTAATGAACTCAAAAACGGTATTTGTGTTGCTATTCTCACTTAATCTGTTAAACTACATCGACAGGCAGATACTGTTTTCCGTCTTTCCGCTGATAAAAGAGGACCTGCTTTTATCCGACGCTAAGCTGGGGATATTGGCCTCGGCCTTTATGTTCGTGTATATGTTCGCCGCGCCCGTAATAGGATACATCGCCGACCGAACGCCCCGCCAATACGCTATGGCAATTTGCGCTTTTTTGTGGAGCGGGGCGACTATGCTTTCAGGCGCGGCTAAAAATTATTTTCACTTATTCGCGGCGCGCAGTTTTATAGGGATAGGCGAGGCGGGCTTTACCAGCGTATCGCCCTCTTTCCTGGCGGAGAAATTCCCCGCCGCCAAGCGTGCCCGCGTTTTGGCTTTATTCGGCATGGCCTTGCCCGCCGGCAGCGCCTTGGGGTATTTGCTGGGCGGATTTCTGGGGTTTCACATCGGGTGGAGGAGCGCCTTCTTTTTAGTCGGGCTCCCCGGCGCTTTGATAGCGGCTTTTATATTGCTCAAACTTAAAGACGGCAGGACAAAAACACTCAAAGCGGAAAAACCGAAATTTAAAAATTATTTTGCCCTGCTGAAGAACAAACCGTTTCTGTTCGTCTGTTTGGCGCAGGCTATGGGCACTTTTACTTTGGGCGGCCTGGCGGCGTGGATGCCCACATTTATGCACAGATATTATGATTTTTCCGTAGCGCAGGCGGGGACGGTCTTCGGCGCCTTAACGATACTGGCGGGCGCGGCGGGTACTTTTTTGGGCGGCTTTTTGGCCGACAAAATGTTAAAGAAAACGAAAAAAGCGTATTATTTGGTTTCCGCTTTAAGTTTTACAGCGGCGCTTCCCTTCGCGGTGGCGGCGCTCTCGTTTGACAATTACTTTATCGCGCTGAGTTTTCTAGGCATAGCGATAATGTTCGCTTTTTTGCAGACGGGCCCGCTGAACGCGGCGATAGTAAATCTGACGGACATCAAAATAAGGTCCATGGCTTTCGCGGTGAACATATTTATTATACACGCGCTGGGCGACGCGATTTCGCCCGCTTTTGTAGGGGCGGTGTCCGATTCGTTTAGTTTGAGGGCGGCGGTGCTTTCCACAATGCTGTTTGTAATTCCGGCGGCGCTGTTCTGTTTGGCCGCGGCCAAAGCCGATAAAACCGCGCAAAACAAAGCATAAGGGCAGAAGTCTATTTAATAACATTGAAATATAACGCCTAATTTGATATTATAATAGGGTAGCAATAAACAGATTTCTTGATTTGACGGCAGATAAAGCCGCCAAAACAAATGCCGAGGTAGCTCAGTGGTAGAGCACCGGTCTGAAAAACCGGGTGTCGACAGTTCGATCCTGTCCCTCGGCATATTTCTTTTAAAGACATACGAAAGCGGCCTTTAGGGCCGCTTTCCTTTTGCAATCAATTAAACCCGCCGCAAGCACGCGTTAAGATATCGGCCAGACTTTCAAACAGCTCCCGTTCTTGCTGAGAGAAGCGGTCCTCTTTAGGCGAATCTATATCCATGACCCCGTAAATTGTTCCGTCGGTTTTAAACAGAGGTATTACTATTTCGCTTTTGCTGGCGCAATCGCAGGCGATATGCCCGGGGAATTTATGTACGTCAGGCACTATTACTGTCTTTGCGCTTTTGGCGCACAGCCCGCAAACGCCTTTGCCGTTTTCTATTTCCACGCAGGCGGGCTTGCCCTGAAACGGCCCCAACACCAATTTGCCGTTCTTAAAAATATAAAAACCCGCCCAGTTTATATCCGCCGTATTTTGATAAATCAATGCGGAAAGATTAGCCATATTGGCCGTAAAGTCTTTAGTCGCGCCAAGCAAAGCGCGCGCCTGTTCGGCGATTTGAGAGTTATTTCCGTTCATATCAAATTTATAATAAATTTTCCGCCATAATATCCAGTCTCCAAATATCTTGGAATATTAACGCAAAGTTTTACCCTCAAAATGTTTCGTTAAACATTGCGCTTAGCCTTTAAAAAAATTTATACTAATATATGAGGAACCCAAGGAGGTACTATGCCTAAAATAGAAGTCAACGAAATGCGTTGCAAAGGGTGCAAGCTGTGCACGAAGGCGTGCCCCAAACAGTGCATTGAAATGTCTGATACTTTCAGCAAGACGGGATATTACCCCGCCAAACTTGCTAAACCCGAATCCTGCATAGGCTGCGGCATGTGCTATATGGTATGCCCGGATTTAGCTATAACCGTATATAGATAAGAGGTAAAAAATGGCAGAAAAAGTTTTAATGAAAGGCAATGAAGCTCTTGCCGAAGGCGCGATAAGGGCCGGATGCAGGTTTTTCGCGGGTTATCCGATAACCCCGCAAAACGAAGTGCCGGAATATATGTCCTGGCGGCAGGAAGAAGTCGGCGGCGCGTTCGTGCAGGCCGAAAGTGAAGTGGCGGCCATCAATATGATTTACGGTGCGGCTTCTACGGGCACCAGGGCGATGACGTCCTCTTCCAGCCCGGGCGTAAGCTTAAAACAGGAAGGTATTTCCTATATGGCGGGTGCGGATCTGCCTTGCCTGATAGTAAACGTAATGAGGGGAGGGCCGGGCCTTGGCAATATAGCCGGAGCGCAGGGCGATTATATTCAAGCCACGCGCGGCGGCGGCAACGGCGATTACAGGCTTATCGTATTGGCGCCCAACAGCGTAGAGGAGTTGGGCAATTTCCCAAAAATGGCTTTTGAACTGGCGGAAAAATACAGAATCCCCGCGATGATACTCGCCGACGGCATACTTGGCCAAATGATGGAGGGCATGAGTTACAATTTCGACCCCATAGATCCCAAAACTCTGCCCGCGAAACCTTGGGCACTGGGCATAAATGACGGCAGCAGAGGAAAGAATATGGTCTCTTCCTACGGTTTGGCCGAAGGCGAACTGGAAAAAATGATACTTAAAAGAGCGGAACGCTACGCTCTTATAGAACGCGATGAAGTCCGCTACGAGGAACGCTTTACCGAAGACGCCGATGTTATCATCGTCGCCTACGGCATAAGCTCGCGCGCTGCCATGGCCGCGGTGAATGCTTTAAGAAGCGAAGGCGTAAAAGCGGGCCTCTTCAGGCCGATAACGCTTTGGCCGTTCCCAAGCAAAAGAATAGCGGAACTGGCGCAAAGCTGCAAAGCGATGCTTTGTGCCGAAATGAGCCTTGGCCAAATGATTATCGACGTAAAACTGGCCACAGCGGGCAAAATACCCGTACATCTTTACGCCAAGCCGGGCGCGTTCTTCCCCGTAGCGGAAGAAATCGCCGTAGCGGTAAAATCGGTACTCAACGGCAAGAAAGACTTCCTTTTCAACCTGGCCGATTTGGCCGAAAAGGCGGATAATACCTGCCATAAACCGGAAAATAAAATCTGCAAGGAGGGCACCTTATTATGAAACCCGTAACCAAAAGGCCTGAATCTTTGGTGGATATTCCCACCCATTATTGCCCCGGCTGCGGACACAGCGTCGTGCACCGCCTTGTAGCCGAGGTTATGGACGAACTCGATATCCGCAAACGCACTATCTGCATAGCGCCTGTGGGCTGCGCGGTATTCGCCGATAAATACTTCAACTGCGACGCCATTCAAGGCCCGCACGGAAGAGGCCCGGCGATAGCCACCGGCATTAAACGCTCCAAACCCGATACAATCGTATTTTCCTATCAAGGCGACGGCGATTTGGCCTCTATCGGTATGGCAGAAATCGTACACGCCGCCGCAAGAGGCGAAAATATTACCGTGATTTTCATAAACAATACCATTTACGGTATGACGGGTGGGCAAATGGCGCCGACGACTTTGGTCGGGCAAGTAGCCACCACGGCCCCCAAAGGCAGAAACGAAAAACTGCAAGGCAACCCGATAAACGTATCGGAAATGCTAAGCCAGCTTAAAAGCGCTAAATACATCGAGAGAGTTTCCGTCGACACTCCCCAAAACGTGATGAACGCCAAAAAAGCCATCAAAAAGGCTTTCCAGAACCAAATTGACGGAGTAGGTTTCTCCTTTGTGGAAGTGCTTTCCATCTGCCCGACAAACTGGGGCGTGGAACCACTTAAGGCGCTGGAATTCCTAAGGGAAAAAATGATGCCTCAGTATCCTTTAGGCGTATTTAAAGACGAAGGCAAAAAACAGGAGGGCAAATAATATGTATCAAGGTGTAAGAATAGCCGGATTCGGCGGACAGGGTGTTGTTTCCGCCGGTGTATTATTGGCCCAGGCCGGGCTTGTAGAGGGCAAAGCCGTCAGCTGGTTCCCCTCTTACGGCCCCGAAATGAGGGGCGGTACGGCAAATTGCTCGGTGGTAATTTCCGATACCGAAGTGGCGACGCCCGTAGTATGCGCGCCCGATACCGCCATCGTGATGAACGAGCCTTCCCTGCCTAAGTTTGAGCCTATGCTAAAAAGCGGCGGGCTATTGATTATTAACAGCTCGCTTATCAAAAGCAAACCGACCAGAACCGACATTAAAGTTATCTATGTCCCGTGCAATGAGATAGCGAAAGAGGTCGGCTCTCTTCGCACGTCAACTATGGTCGCGCTTGGCGCTTTTGCGGGCAATACTGGGGCGGTAAGCCTAGACGCTATTGAAAACGCTATGAAAAAGGTTTTCAAACGCGCCAAGCCCGAAATGATCGCCCTCAACAGAAAAGCACTGGAAGCGGGCGCGAAACTTAAGGCGGAATAAAACAATCTTTCAAAGATTGCATTTCAAACGCCCCGTTTTTATACGGGGCGTTTTGCATTATGCAATCAATTAGATTTAAAATAAATGTCTTCCCCTTGGTCCACTAATGCAAACTCTTATCAATGCCATGCATCGCTTAGTACAATAACAGCGGCCGCGTTTTTGCAGACAATAAAAATCCCCCGCTTTTTAAACGAGGGATTTAAATGAAATCACTTATGATTATTTTTCGCTTTTATCTGCGGAAGGATCCTTCTGGAATTTAGCAAGCAGATCTCTGGCCTTTTCATTGCCTTGCTCGGTATAAGTACCCAGCCATTCAAGCAGTTCTTCCTTATCCAGCCCTTCAGTTCTTTCGCCGTTCAAATAAAGCTCGGCCAATTTGACTCTTGCCGAAGTAAAACCTTTTGAAGCCGAACTCTGCAAATACTTAAATGCCGTTTCCGCATTTTGTTTTACGTGTATGCCTTTGTCATACATTTCATAAAGGAAATAATCGGCCTCGCCAGAGCCGTTTTCCGATGCTTTCTTAAACCACGTAAAAGCAGCCCCGTTATTGCGGCCGACGGTACCAGTATAAAATAGTACGCCCAAATATGTCTGAGCGTTCGTATCGCCCGATGAAGCCTTGTCCCATACTTCTTTTATGGCAGGCCTTTCTTCAACGGCAACTCCTTCCAAGAAATTGCCGCCGTCGTCCTGACAGCAGCAACCTGCCGCCAAAACTGCGAAGAATACCGCAAAAAATTTAAAAAACACTTTCATACTCCCTCCAAATTATCCCAATATATCATAAATATTAGCAAATTTCTTTATGTCAAAATCAAGTCCGTTTTAGCGAACTTGCAATAAAGCGAAATGAAGATATTCCGTTTCCGGCATACCCAAAAGCACCGGGTGGTCCTTGGCTTGCCCGCGAAGCGCTATCATCGTCACGCGCTTGCCCGCTTTGGCCGCCGCTTGTTTTAATATATTGACAAATATCTCCCTGCTGATATGGTGCGAACATGTAGACGTCGCCAACATACCGCCGCTTTCCAACCCTTCAAGCGCCATCTTGTTGAGTTTTACATACAGGTTAACCGCCTGCGCCAGAGCCTTCCTGTTCTTTACAAAAGCGGGCGGATCCAAAAGGACTATATCGGGTTTTTCCGGCAGTTCGCCCTTTTTCATAGCCGACAAAAGCCTTTCGGCATCGTCTTTGCGGTATTGGCAGATATCGGCCACGCCGTTAAGTTCGGCGTTTCTGTTGGCGTATTCCACCGCGGGCGCAGAGGAATCCGTACCCCATACCGCCGCGGCCCCGTTTAAAGCCGCCGTTATGCCGAAAGAACCCGTATAAGAATATAAATCCATTACTATTTTGTCTTTGAAGTAAGGTTTCATAAATTCGCGGTTGTCGCGCTGATCAAAATAAAAACCCGTCTTTTGCCCGCCTTGCAAAGCCACTAAATACTTTACGCCGTTTTCCTCTATTTGCGTTTCCTGGGGGACTTCGCCCTCAATTTCGGTTCCGCCGTTTAATCCCTCCAAAACGCGGAAAGAAGAATCGTTCTTAAATATCATTCCCTTAGGTTTAAAGATTTTGTTCGCCGCCGCTTTAATCTCGTTTTTCAGCGTTTCCATTCCGGCCGTCAAGATATCTATAACAAGATAATCACCGTAGCGGTCAATCACCAAACCGGGCAGGCCGTCAGCCTCGCCGTAGACCATTCTGCCAAAACGTCTTACGCCGAATTGCTTCCTGTAAGAATAGGCATTGTCCATACGCTCAAAAATAAAATCCTTGCCAAGGGGTTCTTCCCCCCTTTCTATTATTCTGGCCGATATTAAGCTGTGCGGATTAAAAAAAGCCGTTCCTATCGTCTGCCCCTTGCTGTCGAGCACTCTGACAATGCTGCCCGGCGTTATTGTAGTATCAACCTTTTCAAGCTCGTTTGAAAATATCCAGCAATGTCCTTTGTTTATTCTGTGTTCTTCTTTGGCTTTTATCCTTATCTCTTTCATTTCTTGGTACCTTTCTTGGTTAAATTTACGCCCGCTTTGCACATGGGGCAATCTTCGGGCTTATAGCTGTCCAGCGGATAGCTTAGAAGCGATCTAAGCGCCATATTGCCTACCGCTCCCGTAGTGGATCTATCAACGATTACCGCCGCGCCCACCACATTGGCTTTAAGCATTTTTATTAGGGAGGCGGCCTCCCGGACCTTGCGGCAAGTCATAGTAACGTTATCCACTATAAGGACATTCTCGCCCGGGTTTATCTTCATAACGCCTTTAAGCTGCATTGTTCCGTCCGCGTCCGTAGCGAAAACGGCCCTCGCATTTTTTACGCGCGCGACTTCCTGTGCCAAGATAGAGTTTTCCGGCGTGGGAGAAAATACCGCATCTACCGGGCCCTCAAACAAATCGGCCAGCGCGGCACCTATCTTCGCGGCCAAATTAGGGTACTGCATTACCGCCGCCGTATCTACGTAATTCTGTATATGAAGGCCGCCGGGCAATTCGAAATGGCCGTCTATAAAAGCCTCGTTCTCTTCCAAAACGCTGATTATGTCTATCTTAGGTTTTCTGAGCATTTATTTCTCCTTTATAAATTTCTGACCCGCACTAAAATCCGTACGCAGGCCTTTGTCGCGCGCCGCCTTTATCGTGGCGCTTGTCTTTTTGGGGCTTTTCATTTGGACGGCGGGTTTTGTCATCTCGCCGTATACCCTGAAGGCCAAGGCCGGTTCCCCGCTTTCGTCCGTTAAATTCTCTGAAAGAGCCCCGCGTTTGGAAGTGTTCTTAAACATCGTCACTATATCCAAATCCAAATTCTCTTTTACCCAATCGACGTCGCCGCCAACAGTCGCCGCGATTACCTCGCCGTCTACGTAAAAATTGTTAATATCCATTTTACCATTATTAAAGTCCACCGAGGCCGTCATCACCTCAAAAGGGGTATCCTTTAATATCTTGCCCATTTTAAAAGAACCCGCGCGCTCCATTTTGCTCATTATCACAAAAGGCTGGAAGGCTATGCCCAAAGCCTTTTGCCTGTCCGCGGCTTCTTGAAGTTTGTATATTACACCCTGTTGGAGTTTGGCGTCTATGCTGCCGCTTAACTTATCCATGCCGGGAAGCATATTCTTTAAATTAAATTCGGCATTAAAATCATAGCCCGATATTATAGGCGTTTCGAATTTTTCGGCATACACAAATCCGTTGAAATTAGGCATAAATTTGGGTATCGCTGTGCGGAAATTCCTAAGCCACGCGAGGCTGCTTTCGTCTTTCACCCGCCCAGAGGATTTGTGTTTGGACAAAGCCTGCACGAAATCTTCCGTCGTTTCAAAAATTTCCACCGGCTTCAGCAAATTAAGATAAATATTGGCTTTTATAACCCTGTCGGCGCGGCGTACTTTGGAGATTGCTACGCTCATCGTAACGGTATTGTTGTTAAACATCGTGTCTTTTATTTTGGCGTAGAAATTCTGTTTCTTATGCTCATAGGCCGCGGTACCCTTTATTTTGGATATTGTTTGGCGCCCGACTTTGAATATTCCGTCTTTGACGTCGGCACTCATATCGTTAAAATTATTTTCCGCCTTATACGTGCCCTTTACACCCTCTATGGTAAAGTTGCTGATAAAGGCCGATACGCCGTTTAAATCTGCAATTAGCTGCGGACTGCTGAACTTGCCGTCTTTATAGATCAATTGGCCGCGCGCCTTTAAAGCGCCCTTTACCCTATACGGTTTTAGTATGCCCAAATAATCGGCGTTTTCCGCATTGAATTGCGCAGTGGAAAATTCCGCTTCCGCCGCTATCGGCTTGGCCGATAAATCGGCCGAACCTTTAATATTCAAGGAAATATCCTTATTCCTCAAATCCAAGGAAACGACTTTTAATTTAGAAAATTTCTCCGCAAAAGATATTTCCGCGTTTACGGAAGTAGACGGGAGGGAAAAATCAAACGGCTCTGATACGTACAGTGATACGTCGTCGTAGCTTAACTCCGGCAAGACGGAGGAGAATTTTACCGCGGGATTAAGAAAATCTTTCGCGCTAAGCGTAAGTTTTAGCGGCTGGCGTGCGCCGCGGACTTCTAAAGATGTGTCTTTAAGGCTCATTTCGTTTAACTTGAAATCTGCCAAATCGACGCTGCCCTCCGCGACGATTTCGTTTTCCATAATTTTGTCTTTGATTTTATTTCTCAGCACGAAGTTTAGCGCGAAATCCGTAAAACCGTGGAATTTTAAATTGTAAAAGCGTATAAATATTCCGTTAAGAGAATGGCTTGTTCTTGCGGCGATGTCCCTATATGCAAACACGCCGTTCCTTATCACCCAGTCTTCCACCACCACCTGCCAATGGCGGCCCTCGCCCGAAGTAATATTAAACTGCTGTCCCAATGCGCTTTGCGTGTTCGATACGCTGGCTTTGGGGATATTGGTTCTGCCAGATTCGTCTTTGATTATCGTTACCACAGGATTATAAAGCATAACTTCTTTTATGTCTATGATATTATCCCTAAGCGGAAGCAAATCAAATTTTATCACTACTTTTTCCACCGACAAAAATTCGTTATATTCGTCCAATTCCGTATCCACTATCCTGAAATTGTTTATCGTTATGCTGTTTAAGGAGGTAAGTTCAAAATCGCCGACTATAACGGGGCGGTTGAGCGCGCTCTGCAAGGCCGAGGCGAACTCCTTCCCGATATGCTCCGCGCTGACGTATTTAAGCGCGGTAAACCATACCGCGCCCGCCAAGACCAACAGCAACGTCACAATCAAAAACATTACCCGCACCAAACTTTTTAGGGTGAGTTTTATCGTGTTTACAAATAAATTCTTTATTTTCTTTTTCATGCTTCGCCCGTTCCCGCAAAAAACTTAACGCTGAACGAATATAAATTATCAAAAAACCATTTCCAAAATTGTATCGTACGCCTTATTATCCCGCCGCTTAAAGAACCTATGGGAATAATGCTCGGGAAATATATCTCCGCCAAGCCCAAAATTATCGCCATATTTATTAAAACTATCAGCGAAAAGGAAAATACCCCGCCGCCCGCTCTGCTTATATCGCTCTGTTCCGTCTCCGTCAAAGCCTTGTATGTATGCATTAAATGAAGAGCCGTACAAAACCCGAACAGCGCCAAAAACAAACCGCCGTAACGCTCCGCGCCATCGACAAATAAATTAAGGAGCAGATAAACAAACGTAACAATCAAACTGTAAAGCGGTACGCAGTAAGGCGCCAGCAAAACAAATGTGTTTATGCCGCTTACTTTTACTTCCCCGCTGTCGCTTTTTACGCTCAGCCCGCTCACCGTATACCCGCATAGCCAAGCGGCTGCTGCGTGGCTGAACTCGTGCGCCATTACGTAAAATCTGGAAAAATTATAAAAGAACAAATGCGTCAAAACATATAACGCCGCACCCAACATAAAATAAAGCGTTACTTTATAGCCTTTAACTATGTACCACAAAACCTCAAAAACCGAAAGCAATATGCTAAAGGCCAGCGGCAAAAGTACTACTCCCAGAAACAATTTGGCTATACGATTCATATCATCAAAATTTGCCTATCCAGCTCTGCGAGCCGTACCTTTCCCGAGCCAAACGCCCGGCCTCTTTAACAATGGCGGACGGGATTGCTTCGCCCGACAAAACGGAGCGGCCCAAAAAATCCCCAAAAGCACGCGCTATAATACTTTCAAACTCGCCGTTGCCCCGCCCGCCTTTATACTGCAAACTGCCCTGATACAGTATCCTTCCGCCGTAGCGGCGCATCGCACCGCCCAAAATCTTGCGCCCGCCGTCCATCAAATCCCCTCCTACGGGATTGTTAAAGCAGCTGGAACTCACCCCGCCAGGCGAAGGGCGATAATCGCTTTGCGCGCCGTATGAATCAAAATTTATCCCGCTTCGCTCAAAGCCTTCTTTTATAAGGCCGTGCAGCTTATCGTATATCTGCCGAACGTTTAACGCCCCGCCGTAATTAAATATCAGGCTGAAAGTCAAATCGTCCCTATGCAGAACTATCCCGCCGCCCGTAGGACGTCTGGTGTATTCAGTTATGCCCAAAGCCTCAAACTGAGCCTTGCACGATTGATAAAATTGGGCGTAGCCGAAAGTCGCGCAAGGCCCGCCGCGCCAATTAAAGAAACGGCATAAATCTTCCGTCTTTAAACTTTCTTCCTGCACCAAAACATCGTCAAGCGCCATTTGGGCGTATACGTCCAAAGGAGCGGAAGAAAGAACCTTTACCATCTTAAATTAGGCTCTCTGGCGGCGCTGACTTCGTCTATCCTCTTTACGGGGCAGTTTTTGGGTGCTTCGTGCAAAACATCGGGATTTGTGCCCGCCTCCAAAAAGATACTCGTCATCGCGCTTATAAATTTATCCAAAGTCTGCTTGTTTTCCGTTTCCGTAGGTTCCACCATAATTGCTTCCGGCACTATCAGCGGGAAGTATATCGTCGGCGCATGGAATCCCATATCAAGCAGCATTTTGGCCACATCCAGCGTTTTGGCATTTGGCAAGACGCCTTTGTCTATCGTCAAAACACATTCGTGCATACAGACTTCATCAAAATAGGCGGGGAAATATTTCGCCAATTTAACCCTTACGTAATTGGCGTTTAACACCGCGCCGCGCGCGATTTCCTTAAGAGTTTCCCCGTCAAACTGCCTTAAATAGCAATAGGCCCTTATAAGCACCGATATATTGCCGTAAAAACTTTTTACCTTGCCGATACTCTTTTTGGATTTGCTTTCAAGTTTATATTTCTTACCGTCGTAAATCACCTTTGGTACGGGCAGGAAATCTGCCAGCCTGCCGCAAACGCCCACCGCACCCGCGCCCGGACCGCCGCCGCCGTGCGGAGTGGCTATCGTCTTATGCAAATTGATATGCATAATGTCCACGCCCATATCCGCGGGCTTTACCAGGCCTATTAAAGCGTTCAAATTCGCGCCGTCCATATAAAGAAGCGCGCCCGCCTCGTGCGTGAGGCGCGAGATTTCCTTTATATCCTTCTCAAACAAGCCGACCGTATTGGGTATGGTAAGCATAACGAGCGCGGTTTTGGGGCCTAGAACCTTCTTTAATTCTTCCAAGTCCACTCTGCCGTCGGGGGCGGACTTGACGTTTACCACCTTGCAACCCGCCATAGCCGCCGTAGCGGGGTTGGTGCCGTGGGCGGTATCGGGTATGATAATCTCGCTGCGGTCAAAATCTTTGCGGTCCTTATGATAAGCCCGCGCTATCAATGCCCCGGTAAACTCGCCATGCGCGCCCGCCGCCGGCTGGAGCGTAAAAGCCGCCAAACCCGTTATTTGCTTTAGTTGCTCTTCCAAACCGTATATAAGGCTTAAAGTGCCCTGCGCGCAATCTTCTGGGCAGTACGGGTGCAAAGAGGAAAAACCGTCCAAGCCGCTTAAAACGTCATAGGCTTTGGGATTATACTTCATCGTGCAGGAGCCCAACGGGTAAAAATGCGTATCCAAACAAAAATTCAATCTGGAGAGATTTGTAAAATGGCGTACGGTATCAAACTCGCTCATGGAAGGAAGCAAAGGCGGCTTGGAACGCAAAAATTTACCGTCCAAATATTCGCCCGCGCGTTTGCCCGCTTTCCTGATTTGAACCCCGCGCCTTAAAGCGGAAGATTTTTCTATCGAAAGTAAATTGTGCGGATAATTGTTCATATTTATATCCCCCTCATAAAGGAAGCGAAATCTTCCAACTCTTTGCGGGTCTTGGTTTCCGTCGCGCAAATTAAAAGGCAATTGTTCAAATTCTTATCAACGCGCCCCAAATCATAGCCCGCCAAAAAGCCCTTCTTGGCGGCCGCTTTAATTATCTTGGCGGCAGGTATCGGGCATTCCAAAACAAATTCATTAAAGAACGGCTTGTCAAATTTAAGTTTGTACTTGCCCTCCGCGCAAAGCGTATCTTTAAGGATATGGGCGTTTTCTATATTCGCTTCGGCCACATCGCGCATACCCAAAGGACCCATCAGCGTAAGATAAACAGCTGCGTTAAGCGCGCATAAAGCCTGATTGGAGCATATATTTGAAGAGGCCCGCTCCCGCCTTATATGCTGCTCCCTGGCCTGCAAAGTAAGCACAAAAGCCCTTTTGCCCGCCGCGTCTTTTGCCATACCGCAAATACGTCCCGGCACATATCTCACGTATTCTTTTTTGCAAGTGAAAATACCCAAAGTCGGCCCGCCGAAGTTCATCGCATTGCCCAAACATTGCCCTTCCGCTACGGCGAAATCCGCACCATAAGAGCCGGGCGTCTGCAAAACGCCAAGACTGATCGGGTTAACTTGCGCTATTAAAAGAGCGCCGGCGCCGTGCACAATATCGGATATGGCTTGTGCTTCTTCCAGACAGCCGTAAAAATTCGGATTTGAAAGCACGAAAGCGGCATACCCCCCGCTTGCCAAAAGCTCTTTTAACGCCGCCTGGTCAATGGTACCGTCTTTTAGAGGAGCTTTTTCAAACTTAAGTGCTTCACCCGCTTTAAAGTAAGTATCCAATACTTGTTTGTATTCTGGATTAAGGGCGGAAGAAAGTAAAATTTTGTTTTTATTTTTTATTCTCGCCGCCGCGCCGCATGCCTCGGCCAAGGCGGTGGCGCCGTCGTAATGGGAAGCATTTGACACGTCCATATCAAACAAGGCGCAAATACAGCTTTGATATTCATAAATAGCCTGTAAAGTACCTTGGCTGGCTTCCGCCTGATATGGCGTATAGGCGGTAAGAAATTCGCCCCTCGAACTTATCGCGTTTACCGCCGCGGGTATGAAATGCTCGTATATCCCCGCACCAGCAAAATTAACCAGCCCTTTATTTAAAGCCGCTTTCTTTTTGATTTCGGCGGTAAGTTCGCCTTCCGTAAGAGCGGCGGGCAAATTTATATTATCCGCCAAAAGGCTTTTATCAATGTCCTTAAACAAATCTTCTATCGATTTGACGCCTATCGCTTCCAGCATTTCCTGCTTTTCTTTTTCGGTATTGGATATAAACATTTCTTCCCCTCAAAATCGCTATCCCTTGCGCTCTGTAACGGGCGCAAGGGTAAACTAAAAAAAGACAAATTACAAAGTGGCTTTATAATCTTCGAAAGTCAAAAGGGCGTCGGCTTCTTTGGCGTCGCTCATTTTAACCTTGAACAGCCAGCCCGCGCCGTGCGGCTCGCGGTTAACCAAAGAGGGATCCGCCGTTACCGCCTCATTAACTTCAGTAACTTCACCGCTGACCGGGCTGAATATATCCGAGGCCGATTTAACAGACTCTATTACGCAGCATCTTTCGCCCGCTTTTACCTGCGCGCCTTTCTGCGGAAGTTCCACAAAAACGATGTCGCTTATCTCGTGCTGGGCGTGGTCGCTTATCCCGACCGTCGCCGTATCGCCTTCTACGAAGGCCCATTCGTGCGTCTTGGCAAATTTGCATTTCTCTTGTTCGTACATTTTAATCTCTCCTAAATGTTTTTGTAAAAAGGCATCTTTACGGCTTGGGCCGCTACCAGCCTGCCGCGTATTTCTATCTCGACTTCATCTCCGTCTTGTATCTCGCTTGGGACGTATCCCGCCCCTATCGCCTTGAAAAGCGGGGAATAAGTGGCGCTGGTCAAGGCGCCGATCTTCTTGCCGTCTTTATACACTGCACAGCCTTCGCGCGCTATGCCCGCGCCCTTAACTTTAAAGCCCATAAGCTTTTGTTTTACGCCTTCGGCCTTCACGCGCGCCATTATGTCTTTGGCGGTAAAATCCTGCTCTTTGTTCAGCTTGACTACCCACCCGCAGGAAGCCTCGTACGGGTTTTTGCTTTCGTCCATATCGCTGCCCGAGAGCAAATAGCCTGCCTCCAATCTTAATACGTCGCGCGCACCAAGACCGCAAGGCTTAAAGCCGTTGGCGAGGCACCAGCTGAAAAGTTCTTTTACGGTTGCGTGCGGGCCCATTACCTCCACGCCGTCCTCGCCCGTATAGCCCGTGCGCGTAATATAGCAATCCGCGCCGAAAAGCGAAAGCTTCTTTATCCAAAACCGCTTTAACTGCTTTATTGAAGGATCCAATTTTTCCAAATAGTCCAAAGCCTTGGGCCCTTGCAGAGCAAGCATAGAAAATTCGTCGGAGGCGTCCCTTACAGTTACGTCAAAGCCTTCCGCCTTTTTCTTGAACCAGGCATAATCTTTATCACGCGCGGCGGAGTTTACTACCACCAAAAATTCTTCCCCGTTAAGGCAGAAGGCGATAATATCGTCTATAATGCCGCCTTGCTCGTTAAGGATATGTGCGTAAGCGCCGCGGCCGGGCTCAAGTTTATAATCGTTGGTCGCAACACTTTGCAAAAATTTATAAGCGTCTTTGCCGGTAAAATATATCTGCCCCATATGGGAAACGTCAAACATTCCAGCCGCCTCGCGCACGGCTTTGTGTTCCGCTATTATTCCTTCATACTGCACGGGCAAAAGCCACCCGTGGAAATCCACCATCTTGCCGCCCGCCGCAAGGCAGGCGTCGTATAAAGCCGTTTTTTTAAGTTCTTTTTCCATATAGACCTCGGTCAAAACCATTATATAATATTACCGCCAGCCTTCCGCCTTGGCGTAGGATACTATCCCGTCGCGGATGCTCTCCGCCATTTTCTGCCTAACGCTTTTGGTGTTAAGGCGTTTTCTGTCGTTTGCGTTGCTCAAATAGCCCATCTCCACCAAAACGGCGGGCGCGTGTACGCCTCTAAGTACGTAAAAGTTGGCTTGCCTTATGGCATTGTCCTGGCGGACTTTTATACCCAAAGATGAGCTTTTTTTGCTGACGCTGTTGCGGATATGCCCCGCCAGCTTGGAGCTTTGATTGATATTCTCGTTATTGGCAAGAGATTTAAGCAATAAATCGGCAAACGTAACTTTGCCCCCCTCTTTGCCCTCATATTGCAAAGCCTCGTTTTCCAAAGCCGCAGTTTCCGCCGCTTCCGCGTCGGATGCTTTATCCGACCTAAAATAAACTTCAAACCCGTTGGCCGAAACGAGTTTGGCCGCATTGGCATGTATCGATACGAATACGTCCGCCTTAAAATCATTACCCATCTTCGCGCGGTTGCCCAAAGTGATAAATACGTCTTTATCCCTTGTTATCTTTACTTCAAAGCCGCGTTCCTTCTTCAAAAGGTTATACAAAGTTTTGGCCACCTCCAAGTTGATATCCTTCTCTTTGGAGCTGCCCCTCTTTACCGCGCCCGGGTCCTTGCCGCCGTGGCCCGGATCAATAAGTATCCTGAACTTCCGCTCGCCGGCCGAGGTATTTTTGCGTTCCTCATATTCCCTGGCAGTAACAAGTTTATTGACTACCGTTACTTTCGTCGCGGAAGGTTTGGACGAAGATCCCGCGGAAGAGGAGGACGCAAAAAACTCATCGCCAAGTTCCGTAATATCGTCTTTCGGGGATAGGGCAATATCACCCTCGTCCAAAACAGACGGTTTGTTTAAAACGCCGGAGGCGCTAGGCTCTAAAGGCGCCGCCGTATTTGAAGCATATAAACCCAACGGAGAAACAGGCTCGCCCTCGCCGCAGGACAGCGCTATATAATCACCCTGCTGAAAAACGTCCCAATTGTTGCCACGTCCTTTAAGCTGAACCGTCAAGGAGGTACCCTCATCGGTTTGGCGGATTTTTATTCTGTCTATAAATTCGTTTTTCGGACGGATGGTGTCTTCCCTCTTAACCACCGCCCTCGGGAAAAATACTTCCGCAAAATATTTGCCCCTGTTGTCTTTGTTAAAAGACATCGGCCCTTTGGTCTTGAAGATTATATCCGCTTTATTGTCGTTGTTTTTAACTTCCAACAGTTCTATGTTGTAGAGCTTCTCTATAATTATCTTCCCGCCTGAAAGTTCCGTCTGATACGTGGAATAAAATCTTATTTTGTCGGAATTAAAAAAACTTAAAGGAACGTACAATGTGCCGTCCTCTATAAAGGCGGGGGCCTGCAAAGAATACTTTTCCCCTTTTATCAAAGCGTATGAATCACCTTCCCTCAGTACGCAGAAAAAGCCCGCCCCTCCCTTTAAGTTGAGCTGTCCCGAACGCCCAAACCAGGAAGTTTGAAGCTGCAATATTTTAGACAGCCGCAAAGCCTCTACAAAGTCCACACCGTCTTTGTTTATTATTTTTACCTCGCCTTTATTCTTGCCAACCATCTCAACGGGAACTTCCGTTGCCGCCTGACAAAAAGAAAAACAGAAAAGCAAAAACAAAGGCAAAAACAGTTTTTTAAGCATTGGTTTGTCCTTCCTCTTTTGCGGGTTCGTATTTGATGTCCAAGGGCGCCATAACGGCATATCTGTTAGCGTTAAGCCATTTGCGCTGCTCTTTGTAGGAAGGAATATATTTCTCCACTTCCGCCCAAAACTCCGCGCCGTGGTTAAAATGCAGCAAATGAGCCAACTCGTGCACGATAAGATAATCCTGCACTATCAAAGGCGTTTTTAAAATACGATAAGAGAAATTTAAATTGTTCTTGGAGGAGCAACTCGCCCACATCGTCTTTTGGTCTTTAATTACTATATTGTTGTAGCTTACGCCCATCTTCTCAGCGGCGGCCTTCACCTTGACCGGCAATATCTTTTTGGCTTGTTCTCTTATCCAATTCTCCGCCAGATCGGGCAGGGAAATGTTTTCGTCGTTGATCGTTATTTTAAGGTCTTCCCCTTCCTGTATGATAATCGGCTCCTTAAGGCTCCTCTCCAAAGATACTTGGCAGTTAAGCAATTTGCCTTCATACAATACCTTCCCGCAGACGGGCGCGACGGATGGATCCGCCGTGCGGCCTTCCGTTTCGGGCGTGCGCGGATCGTCTTTAAAAACTTCCGGCAAATCGCTTTTCAGTTTCTCTATAAAAAGTTTAACGTCGCTTATTGTCGTTTCTATGTCAAAATCAGCCATAAGTACATTCTATAAAAATATATTTATCATTACACGCGTTCGCGTATAGCGGGGATAATAAAAATTAACCGGGAAGTGAAAAAGACTTAAAACCATTCAATACAGCAAAAAATATTTACTGGGATATCAAAGCTAAAGATTAACTATGTTGCAGCCCCCATATTTATGTGAGATGCCACAACGCAACTTTAATGAATTAAGCCACCGCCAAGATGTTTATAAATATAAAACCCCGGCTTAAGCCGGGGTTTTCGCTACTCAAGAACTATTTTATAATCTTCCCACGCTATTTGCGGGTCCGACTGTACCTTTAAACTGCGGTGTATGTTCTGCTCTATCACGCTCTGCTTCTGCTTGATGTAATCGGCCAAAAGCGGGTGCAAAACAAGCCTCAAGTTACCGCCTGGACGGCCTTGCGTAAGATCGTATATCTCGCGCTGGACTTTTATCCTCATACTCTCAGCCGAAAGCACGCGCCCGCTGCCGTGACACTGGGGGCATTCTTCCGTTATCAAGCTGCCGGTGCTTTCTTTTTTGCGCTCGCGCGTCATTTCCACCAGTCCCAGCCTCGTGATCGGCAATATTCTTATCTTTGCCCTGTCGCGCTTTACGGCATCGTTTAAAGCGTCCACCACTTTGTGACGGTTGGAGGCTTTCTTCATATCAATAAAGTCTATAACTATGATGCCGCCGATATTCCTAAGCCTAAGCTGATGCGCTATGGCGTAGGCCGCTTCTATATTGGTTTGGGTTACGGTTTCTTCCTGTGATTTGCTGCCCGTAAATTTGCCTGTATTGACGTCTATCGCGCACAAGGATTCCGCCTCCTGTATGATAATACTGCCGCCGTTTTCCAAAGGCAGTTTTATGCGGCGCAGTTTTTCTATTTCCTGCTCTATGTTGAAAGCCTCGAATATCGGGGTTTTGCCTTTATAAAGTTTTATTCTGTCTTTAAGTTCGGGCGATATTTTGGAAACGAAATCGACTACCTTCTCATAGTCTTTTTTATTGTCCAACATATACACTTTCACATCTTCGGAGAGTATATCCCTGGAAACCTGCAGCACGCCGTCCATATCCTCGTGTAAAATAGACGGGGAAGGAGCCCGCTCGAATTTGGTTATTATAGTCTTCCACTGGCGGTAGAGGTATTTTATTTCCTTCTCCAATTCTTCCTCGCTGGCTTCCTCGGCTTCGGTACGCACTATACAGCCCATGCCGTCCAAATATTTCTCGGCGAGTTTCTCCACCATGGAGTTAAGCCTCTCGCGCTGGGCTTCGTCCTCGATATTCTTTGATACGCCTACAAAACGCTGATTGGGCGTAAGCACCAAATATCTGCCGGGCAAAGTAACGTCCATGGTAACCTTCATGCCTTTGGTGCCGATGGCGTCTTTGACTACCTGGACCATTATCTCCTGGCCTTTGTAGAGGATCTTGTCTATCGGGCGCTTGTCGCCTTCTATCACGTCGGAAATATACAAATATGCGTTCTTTTCGTATCCGATATTTAAAAACGCGCTTGATATCCCCGGCAATACATTTTCCACCACCGCCTTATAGATATTGCCCACTATATTTAAAGAGCCGCGCCTCTCCCACATCAGTTCCGAAAGAACGCCGTCTTCTAATATCGCTATTCTGGTTTCCTCGAAGGAGGTATTCACCAGCACTTCTATTTTTGGATTATCCGAAAGTTTTTTCATTTTCTAATTTTTCTCCTGCCGCAGCGGTTCCAAAGAACCTTGCGCGTTTAACCAATACAGTTCGCGCCGCAGCTTATTTAGCCCGCTCACGCCGCCTTCCAGGCCGAGCAACGCCGTTAAAATCCGCTCTAGGCCAAAACTTCTTAGCGTGGCAAGCTTTATTATTATTTCTACTTCATCGCGGCCAAGCTCTTTCATATCGTAAATTAAACGCCTGACCGATTTAAATTCCCTTATGCCGTTTTCGTGCGGAATTTCTATTTCCGCCTTGGATTTGTCCATGGCTTTAAACTTTGCCCCGTCTATCGGGCTTATTATGTACCCCGCATACTCGCATAAAGATTCCAGCGAGCACAAGCCGTAAGGGATTTCGTTTATTTCTTCAATTTTAAAACCGCCGCTTATATGTGGCGACAGTTTTAACTTTAATTCCTCAACGTCTATACTCTCTTTAAGGCAGATGTCGGCATATTCGCTGATGCTCGCCTCGCCTTCCCCGCTGCACGGCCCCAAAGCTATTTTGGGTCCGCTCTTGCCTAAAGCGTAGTTAACGCCGCTTTGCTTTATCGCTTCGCCAAGCATAGCCCTGACTTGCGAACGGGGCAGAGATTCACTGCTCTTGCTCATTCTTATTCTATATTTGAAATTCTTCTCTGTTTCTATCATACCATTTTTAAATTATCGATAATCTGCGCCTGTATACCGATTCCACTATCCCGAACGCCCACATGCTCGCCACCAGGTTAGAACCGCCGTAGGAAATAAACGGCAAAGGTATCCCCGCCACGGGCACCAACCCTATCAGCATGCCGAAGTTAAATATCATATACACGAAAAATATCCCAAATATCCCACAGCATACCAAATAGCCGTATCTGTCGCTTGAAAGCGTCGCTATATACGCGGTGCGCCATAAAAGTATAATATACAACCCTAAAACAAACAATGTCCCCATAAGCCCCGTTTCTTCGCCAAGAACCGCCAAAATAAAATCGGTATGGCGCTCAGGCACGAAGCCCAGCCTGGATTGTGTGCCGGAAAAAAAGCCTTTCCCCAATACTCCGCCCGAGCCCATCGCTATCTGCGCCTGCAATACGTTATAACCCGCGCCCTTGGGATCGGAATTGGGTGCCAAAAAGGCTTCCACCCTTTTGCGCTGATAGTTCTTCATCTGCTTGTTTACAAACAATCCGGAGAAAAAGCCCGCTATTATCACGCCCGCCATTATCAATACAAATATCGGGGCTATATACACCCTAAACTGCCTTAAAATGTACATCACCGCAAAACCCGCCGCTATTACCGCGCCGCAAAAACCGGCAATGTAGCCCCAGTCCGAAGACATTTGTCCTATCGTATACAGCAACAGGCTGTCTTGCGTTATCTCGGGGTGCAAGGTTATAAAAGTCCATATTATCGGAAACAGCGCCGCCGATACGCCAAAAGCTACAAGCAAAACAAAATAGAAAGTGTTCACGCCCGCCGCGTAAAGCAATATCAACAATGCCGGCGCCGTTACCACGATAGAAGAAAAATCGGGCTGCTTCATTATAAGCGCGAAAACAGGCAATATCAGCAAAGCAAGCAATATCAATGTTTTAGCCTCTTTTATATTCTGATAGTTCCTGGTAAGAAAAGCCGCCGCTATAAGTATCGTCGCTATACGGCACAACTCCGCCGGCTGCAGCGAGATAAAACCCAGCCTGAACCAGGAGTTAGAGCCCCTCGACACCACCCCGAATATAAGCACCCCTATAAGCATAGCTATAATAAGAGCGTAAAGCGTTTTGTATTGCTCGTTGTATATTTGATAATTGAACAGCCAGCCGAATAAAAACGCGACAGCCGCCACCGGCAGCGCTATCAAATGTGTCCTTATCACGCTGGCCCCGTAGGATAAGCCGCTTACGGCGGAAAGCACTATCAGAAATCCTACCGCCGTAAGCAAGGATACGCAAGCCAGTATTATATAATCAAGCTTACGCCTCTTTATGGATTGCTCCGACGTGTACAATTTACTTAACATTCTTCAGCCCTGCCCCATAATATGTTTTTATAATCTCACGCGCTATCGGCGCCGCCGCGCCCGCGCCCCCTTTGCCGAATTCCACAAAGACCGCAACCGCTAAATCGGGATCCTCGCCGGGGCGATTGGAAAAAGCCATAAACCAGCCGTGGTCATCGCCGTGCGGATTTTGCGCGGTACCCGTCTTGCCGTGTACCTCTATGCCTTCCACCTTCGCCGCGCGCCCCGTGGCATTATCAACCACGCCTTTTAAAGCCTTGGAGATAATATCAAATACGCCCGGCTTTAATTCGACGCGGCTTAACAAGTCCGGCTCCGTCTTGAAAAGAACTTCGCCATCCGCGCTTACCACCTTGTCTACATAATACGGGCGCCATATATTGCCTTTATTGGCCAAAGTGGCGGCAAATACCGCCATTTGTATAGGCGTCAAAAGCAGTTCGCCCTGCCCGATAGATAAGTTTAAAGTATCTCCGCCAAACCAATATGTCTTGTTGCGCGCGCGTTTACTGGGCCCGTAAATATTGCCCGATTTCTCGCCCGGTAAATCTATACCCGTCTGCCGCCCGAATCTAAACAATCTCTGTATACGCTCTATATGCGAAGCTCCGACCTTGCTGCCCAGCTCATAAAAATACACGTCGCAGGATTGCGCCATTCCTTCCCAAAAATCGATGTGCGGGCCGTGCTTCTTCCAACATTTAAATTCCCGCCCGTTCATATATACTTTGCCGTCGCAAGTTGTTTCTTCTTCCACGTTCAGGCGGCCCGTTTCCAAACCCGCTATCGCAGTTATAGATTTAAAAGTGGAAGCGGGCGGATACAAACCTTGTATCGCTAAATTATACTCCGGTATCGACCGTTTTAGTATCGTACGCTCCTCATCGGAAAAAGGCACAAATATGTTGGGATCGAAATCCGGCGCCGATACCATCGCCAACACCGCCCCGTTTCTCGGGTCCAAAGCCACTACCGCGCCGCGCCCCGTTATAGAGTTCTTTATCCCTTCTTCCGCCGCCTTTTGTACTTCATAGTTTATAGTGGTATATACGTCTGCTCCGGCGCGGCCGTAATTGTCCTTTATCTTCTTCTTTACGCGGCCCATATAATCTACTTCCAGCAAAAGCCCGCCATCGCGCCCTTTAAGGTCGCTTTCATAGCGCTTTTCTATACCGCTCTTGCCTATCTTAGAATTTAAACGATAGTCCAAACTGTCGTCGCGCAAAGACCAAAATTTATCGTCCATCGTTCCCATATACCCCAAAAGATGCGCCAAAAATGCGCCCGATGGATAATAACGCTTACTCTCTTCAAGCAGATATAAACCCGAATAGTAACTTTGAAGTTCCGCGAAGGAAAAAGCCGTCTTTGGCGATATATTCTGCGCCAAAGCTATCGCTTTACCGCTCTTGTCGGCTTTTTTTAGGAGTTTAAGGAGTTTTTCTTTATCCTCGCCCAAATATTTGGCGATGTCGGAACTCAAACTTTCCAAATAGTCTTGGCTGTTCTGTTCAAACGCGGGCAGATAATACAAGCTAAACGCCGGACGGCTGCCAGCCAAAAGTTCCCCGCCGCTTGCCAATATACGCCCGCGCGGAGCCGTACGATACAAAATCTGCGTGCGGTTCTGCTCCGCCGCCTGCGTATATCGCCCGTGCGAGATAAATTGTATGTCTATCAGTCTTATCGCGATTACCGCCGCCGCCAAATACGCTAAAATCAATAAATGCTTAAGCCTGGATAAACTAAAAAAGGGTTTTGTTTTCATTATTGTCTTTAAAAACTTTAAAAACCAAATACTTCGTTACAAAAAGATATATAAACGGCATAAACAGGCCCGTCAATACCGAGCCGGCGATAAAGCTCTTAAGCCCCTGCCATAAAAAGCCGCCCGTAAATACTATCCCGCTTAATCCGTACAGTATTACGCACAGCAAATTCAATGCCGTGGTTATAACTATCTGCGGGCCCATATCCTTAAAGTCTATTTTGTCGTCTATACGGTAAAAAATAAACATTATCAGCGTAAAAACCAAAGCGTATCCGCCAAATAAAGTATCGCTGAAAAAATCCAAGAACAGGCCGCTCATAAAAGCAAAAGTATATCCGCCGCCTTCGCTTAATATCCCCGCCATTATAATAGAAAATATCAGCATTATCCCGATATTCAGATCCAGCGGCGCAAATAATTCTATCGCCGTCCAGTTTAGTATAGTCGCCGCTATGAAAATAAGAAAAGCGTTTAAAAATTTAAGCATCTTTACCCTCGCCGCCGCGCCTCAATGCCGGCATAACAAACACCTCTTTAACGCTGCCTCCGTCAATAATCGGCCTAAGTTTTGAGGTAATGGAAGTATCGTAGCTACGCTTGCTTTCATAGCCGGTTTTGCGGATTTCTCCTATCAATATACCGTCGGGGAACAAAGCTCCGGAGGAGGAAGTATACACTTTATCGCCTTTCTCCACCGCACTTTCCAAAGGCAAGTATTTTAAATTGACGCCGTTGCTCCCGTTGCCTGAGGCCAAGCCTTCCACGCCCTTTGCTTCTACTCTGGCCGCGGCGGAAAAATCCTCATCGTTAAGCAGCATAACTTTCGCCGTCTTAGCGGTTACTTCAACCACGTTACCGGCCAAACCTGCCACCCCGTTCTGTATCGCTATGACCGGCGAACGAAGTTCCACCCCGTCGTCCGTACCTTTGTCTATTATCACGCTGCCGCGCCTTGAAGGCTCCCTGTAAGCTACTTTAGCCCATACTCCGCGCCAATTTTCCCGTTTGCTTAGAGCTAAAGCCGAAGTTAAACGTTCGTTCTCCTTTTCCAAGGTTTCCATTTTTGACGTCTGTATCTTCAAAAAAGCTATCTCCTCTTTAAGTATCGCGTTTTCTTCCGCTACTTTAAGCAAATTGCCTACCGTTTCGTTCACTCCGTCCAGATACTGCGTCACCCCGTGTGATGCCCTTAACTGCGGTATAAATATATACGAAAGCACCATTCTAACGGAATTTACCGTCGTCTGCAAAGGCAAAAGTATTATCAGCAAAGATATTATCACAAACACGCAGGGCAATATCTTTGAATACCCCCTTTCATAAGCGGTTAAATTCTTCTTTTTCTTTTCCATATATTCCAATACACCTTAACCGTAATAAAATCCGTTTGGCACTAATGGCTTTGCGCTCCGCGCATAAATCAAAGGCCGAATAAAATCCCTTCTAAATCACGGCAAATATATATCCTTCGCCTCGCATAAAACGAAAGCGGGAACCTCCTTAAACTAAGGCGGCTCCCGCTTTATAGTACTAAAAACAATTACAGGAACTTTTTAAATTTCCCTTCTGCAAGAAATTCCAAATATTTTCCCGTACCCAAAGCTACGCAGCTTAACGGATCCGCCGCTCTGTGCACCGGGATATCGGTCTCTTTGCGGATAAGTTCGGTTATTCCCCTCAAAAGAGATCCGCCGCCCGCCACTACCAAGCCGCGGTCAACCAAGTCCGCAGCCAGTTCGGGGGGAGTCTCCTCCAAGGTGCTTTTTACCAGTTCCACTATCGCGCGGACCGGCTCAAGCAAGGCCTGCCTTATCTCTTCGGAAGTTACCGTCATCGTTCTGGGCAAACCCTGAGTCTGGTCCCTTCCCTTTACTTCCATAGTCTTTTCCTCCTCAAGAGGATAGACCGAACCGATATTTATCTTTACATCCTCGGCCGTAGTTTCGCCGATGATAAGATTATATTTCTTCTTAAAATATTGGATAATGCAGTCGGTAATTTCATCGCCCGCTATATCAATGGATTTGGCCACTACCATACCGCCCAAAGATATTACCGCTATTTCCGTCGTGCCGCCGCCGATATCGACTATCATGCTGGCGTGCGGCTCCGTTATAGGCAGATCGGCGCCCATCGCTGAAGCCATAGGCTCTTCTATCAAGTAGACCTCTCTGGCGCCAGCCTGTTTCGCGGCGTCTTCCACCGCGCGGCGCTCTACCCCGGTTATATCCGAAGGTATCCCTATAACTATTCTCGGCCTAAGCAGGCTCTTCCTGGTATGTACGCTCCTGATGAAGTATCTTATCATCTCCTGCGTTACTTCGAAATCGGCGATGACGCCGTTCTTCATCGGGCGCACTGCGACTATATTGGCAGGCGTTCTGCCAAGCATTTGCTTGGCTTTGCTGCCTACAGCCTTTACTTCACCGCTGTCCCTGTCCAACGCTACTACGGAAGGTTCCCTAAGCACTATTCCCTTGTCTTTTACGTATATCAGACAGTTGGCCGTGCCAAGGTCCATTCCCATATCGTTAGAAAGCAGTCCGCCTAAATAGTCTATCAGCATATTAGTCCACCAGTTTGATTATCGCCACTTCGGCGTTATCACCCTTTCTGATACCTGCTCTGTATATGCGGGTGTAACCACCGTCTCTCTTGGCGTATCTTTCGGAAAGAACTTCCACCAATTTTTTATATGCCAATTTGTCGTTTACCGCATTCTTTAACGCCAATTTCTCGCCGTTCTTGGCTAAGGTTATAAGACCTTCAACCTCGCGTCTTACTTCTTTGGCTTTGGGTAAGGTCGTCTTAACTTCTTCGTGTAATACTATGCTTACCGCCATATTGCTGAGCATCGCTTTCCTGTGGGAGGTCGTCTTGCCCAATTTACGGTATCCCGTATTCTTTATCATACCTGAATTACTCCTTAATATCTCTTAAAACTTCATCCCAAGATGAAGGTTCATATCGGCAAGTTTTGCCTTCACTTCGTCAAGCGATCTCGCACCGAAGTTCTTTACCATTTTTAGCTGGCCTTCCGTCTTTGCCACCAAATCGCGCACCGTTTTGATGTCTTCCGATTTAAGGCAATTTAATGATCTGGAAGAAAGCTCTATCAAATCTACCGGCTGATCCAACACTTCGTCAAGCTTGTCATTTCCAACAGTCGGCGCCGCCGCTTCCGCCTCTACACTCTCTTGCACCGCGGGAATTTCCTCCCCCTCAATCGTGAAGATGTGCAAAGACTGCGATAAGCGCACCGCCGCTTTATGCAACGCTTTTCTAGGTTCCAAAGTGCCGTCGGTCGTTATCTCCAAGATAAGCCTGTCGTAGTCCGTCTTCTGCCCGACGCGTGCGGGCTCTACGTCATAGTGTACTTTCAAAATAGGAGAAAAGATCGAATCTATCGGCATAAAACCGGCCGGCCTAGTTGCTTTAGTGTCTTCCTCGCCGTAACCTTTGCCTCTGGATATTTCTATCTCCATCTTGATTGCGCCGCCGGCTTCCAAGGTAACTATCGGCAAGTCTTTGTTTACTATCTCTACGCCGCTGGTTTCCTTGATGGCAGCCGCAGTCACCAGGCCAGGCTTGTCAGCTTCCAACGTCAAGTATTCTTTTTGGGAGCTTTCCATCTTTACTCTTAACTTCTTTAAGTTTAAAAGTATTTGTATAACATCTTCCCTTACATTTGGGATGGTGCTGTACTCATGGGTAGTACCTTCCACTTTTACGGCCGTTACCGCTGCGCCTTCCAAGCCGGAAAGTAATATCCTCCTCAAAGAATTACCTACGGTATGTCCCAAGCCAGATTCATAGGGTTCCGCTATGAATTTGCCGTACGTCGCGCTTTCCTGCTCTACTTTGATTTCCTTAGGTAATACTAAATTTTCAAAAGCCATTGTTCCTCCAAATTATTTGGAATAGTGTTCTACTATCAGCTGATCGTTTACCGGATAGCTGCTCTCGCTTCTGTCCGGAAATCTCAGCAATGTGGCTGTATTCTTGCTCGCGTCAAATTCGATAAAGCTCGGCCTTAAAGCTCTCTTCTCTGCGTCTTCCAAGCCCTGCTTTACCATTACGTTCGCGGCTAATTTGGCGTCTAAGGTTATCTTGTCGCCCACTTTTACCTGATAAGAAGGAACATTGATTACTTTATCGTTCACTTTGATGTGGCCGTGCAATACTATCTGCCTGGCGCTCCTCAATGAGGAAGCAAAACCCGCTCTCTTTACTACATTGTCAAGTCTCGTTTCCAAATACTTAAGGAATTGCTCACCGGTCTGCCCGGCCGATTTCGTCGCCTTCTCGAACAAATTGGCAAACGGAACTTCCGTCATGCCCGAAATAAATCTGGCTTTTTGTTTCTCGTGCAAACGTACCGCGTATTCCGATAATTTTGCCCTTCTCTGCATACCTTTGCCTTTCTTGGCGCTGGCTAACTTATCCATTACGCAGTTGCTGTAGCACTTCGTTCCTTTTAAAAATAATTTACAACCTAATTTTCTGCATTTTTTGCAGCTCGGTCCTGTATATCTTGACATATTACTATACTCTCCTGGCTTTCGGTGGTCTGCAACCATTGTGCGGTATCGGCGTTACGTCCTTGATGGAAGTAACGATAAGCCCTGCTTGCTGCAAAGCTCTAACTGCGGTTTCTCTGCCCTGGCCGGGCCCGCATACCTTTACGGCAACTTCTCTCATGCCCAACGCTACCGCTTTTTCCCCTACTTTGTTGCAGGTTACCTGAGCGGCAAACGGCGTGCCTTTCTTGGTGCCTTTAAAACCGTGTGAGCCGGAGGTGGACCATACAATAGTCCCGCCTTTGTCGTCGGTTACGGTTACAATCGTGTTGTTAAATGAGCAGCTTATGTGCACTACTCCGTGCGCAGGCGCTTTAGCTGCTTTTTTCTTGCCCTTACCGGCCGCTGCCGGTACGGTCGTGCTGTTTGTTTCTTTCTTTATTTCTTCTGCCATGTTTCTACCTGACTTTTAAAAATTTTTATGCTGCCTTTACTTTTGCGCCCACCGTCTTTCTGCGGCCGCGTCTGGTTCTGCTGTTGGTCTTGGTTCTCTGCCCGCGCGCGGGGAGGTTCCTTCTGTGTCTGTTGCCTCTGTAAGAACCGGTCTCAATCAGTCTGTGAATGTTCTGCGCCACTTCGCGCCTAAGTTCGCCTTCCACTTTGTATTCCTTCTGCAAAATGGTGTTAAGCAAACCCGCCTGCTGCTCCGTTAAGTCTTTAACTCTGGTGGAGGCTTCTATCTGCCCTTCTACTTTCCCTAAAATCTCTTTAGCGATTTTCGGGCCGATTCCGTAGACATATTGCAAAGCAATGTCTATCCTCTTGTTCTTTGGTAAATCTATACCTGCAATTCTTGCCATATTGTTTTAAGACTCCTGTTTATTAACCTTGGCGCTGTTTATGCTTCGCTATTGGGCATACTACGCGCACTACACCGTTTCTTTTAACGATTTTGCACTTCTGACATATCTTCTTTACGCTTGCTCTGACTTTCATTTATTTCTCCCGGTAGATTATTCTGCCTTTGGTTAAGTCGTAAGGGGAAAGCTCCAGTTTTACCTTGTCCCCGGGCAATATTCTGATATGGAACATCCTCATCTTTCCCGATATATGCCCCAATATCACTTTCCCGCCCGCTATCTCTACCTTAAACATAGCGTTCGGCAAAGCTTCCAATATCTTTCCTTCAACTTCTATCTTGTCGCTCATACTTGCCCGTGGGCCTTCTTCCTCCCTTTACTTTCCTTTGGCATAGGGCCTTATTTGCCGGCATTAGGCCGTCAGTATAAGATGCCCGTTTTCCGTTACCGCTACCGTATGCTCAAAATGGGCAGATAAGCTGCCGTCCTTTGTTACTACGGTCCAGTCATTGTCTAAAACTTCTACTTCATCTCCACCTAGATTAAGCATGGGCTCTATCGCAAGAACCATTCCAGCCTTTAATATCGGCCCCGTTCCCTTCCTTCCAAAATTGAGAACGCATGGATCTTCGTGTAATCTACGGCCTACTCCATGGCCGCAGTAGTCCCTGACTATACCCAGCTTACCTTCCGCAGCATAAGTTTCCACCGTGTGTGATACATCACCAAGATGTATACCCGGCTTTATTAGCTCTATTGCTTTGTGCAAGGCTTTCTTAGTTGTACTAAGAAGCCTCTTAGCCTCGCCTGAAACTTTCCCTACGGGTACGGTGAGAGCCGCATCAGCGTGAAAGCCGTTTAAATAGGCGCCTACATCTATTCCGATTATGTCGCCTTCTTTAAGTATTCTCTCCTTCGAAGGTATCCCGTGAACAACCTCTTCGTTTATCGAAGCGCATATGCTCGCAGGATAGCCAGCGTAGCCGAGAAATGACGGCACCGCTCCGGCAGACCTTATTATTTCCTCTGCAATCTGATCCAGCCGCCACGTTGATACTCCCGCGACTGCTTCTTCTTGCATCGTTTTGAGAACTTTGGAAACAATTTTGCCTGACGCAAGCATTTTTTCTATTTCTTCGCTGCTCTTTAATTCTATCATTTTTATTCGCCTTTTGACAGTCCCAACACGTTTTCTATCTCTTCAAAGACTTTTTCTATGCTCTTGCTTCCGTCTACTGCCTTGCATTTGCCGCCTCTTTCGTAATACTCTATAAGAGGCTGCGTTTCCTTATGGAATACCTCAAGCCTGTGCCGCGCGCTTTGTTCGTCATCGTCGTGTCTTATATATAAGGCGCCGCCGCATTTATCGCATTTGCCGCTGTAACCTTCGGCGTTGATATTATATACCGCACCGCACTCCTTGCATATTCTGCGAGAAGTTATGCGTTTTAATACCTCCGCCTCGCTCAATCTTATCAGCACCGCCGCGTCCACCTGGGTGCCATGCTGCGCCAAATAATCGTCCAAGGCCTCGGCCTGAGCTATCGTTCTCGGGAAGCCGTCAAATATTACTCCGCGTTTTTCGTCCTTTATCGCTTTAACCAGTATGCTTATTATCATCTCGTCGGACGCTAAATTGCCGCTGTCTATCGTGGCTTCCACTTCCTTGCCTAAAGGTGTGCCTAAAGCTATTTCGTGTCGGATAAGGTCACCCGTAGAAATATGCCTGAAATTATATTTCCCTACAAGTTTCTCCGCCTGCGTGCCTTTGCCCGCTCCCGGGAAACCAAGTAAAACTATATTCATCGCCACACCTTCGTCCTGCTTCCTTTACTGCTTTATTGCTCGGCCTTCGTTCAAAGGCCGAGCAATTTAAAATCCTTTAACGTTCGCTTACTCGCCTACGTTAAACCAGCGCCCTTTTATACCGCGCCCTTTCATCAACGGCTGATAGTTATGCGCCAACAAGTGCGCCTGTACCTGCCCAACCGTATCCAATGCTACGCCCACTACGATCAGCAAAGCCGTGCCGCCGAAGTAGAAGGGAACATTAAACTTCGCCCTCAAGAAATCGGGCAATACCGCTATCAAAGACACAAACACCGCGCCCGAAAGCGTTATCCTGTTCATTACCCATTCTATATACTTCTGCGTCGGTTCGCCAGGACGTATGCCCGGTATAAAACCGCCCCATTTCTTCATATTCTCCGCCATATCCTTAGGATTAAACGTCATAGAATTATAGAAATAGCAGAAGAATATAATCAAAGCTACATATACAGCCATATATGTGATATGGCCGCGGCCCATCCAGTCCATTACCACTTGGGCCCAGCGCGATTCCGGCATAAACTGAGCTATTGTCAACGGCATAGAAAGTATCGACATCGCGAAGATTACCGCGATTACGCCGGACTGATCTATCTTCAAAGGAAGATAGCTCGTTTTCCCGCCGTACATCTTGTTGCCCACCATTCTCTTGGCGTACTGTACCGGGATCTGCCTCTGAGCGGTTTCCACCCAAACGACCAGTCCCATTATCACCACTACCAAAGCTATTATGATAAGCGCCGTCACAAGCTGCATTTCCTCGCTTCTCACCAATTCCACCAAAGTGTAAATGGCGGAAGGCAAACGCTCAACTATGCCGGCAAAGATGATTAACGATATACCGTTGCCGATGCCCTTCTCCGTCATCTGCTCGCCCAGCCACATAAGGAACATCGTTCCCGCGGCTAAAGTAAGCGTGGTCGTTAATATAAACGACCAGGACGGATCTATCACTATCGCCAATCCGCCCGGAGCCGACATCTTCGTTATCGCGACCGTAAGACCAAAACCCTGCAGTAATGCCAAAACCAAACCGAACACTCTAGTGATTTGGTTTTCCTTTCTGCGGCCGTATTCCCCTTCCTTGCTCAACTTATCCAAAGCAGGGAAGATATGCGCGCCTTTTATCAAGCCCATAATGATGGACGCGTTGATATAAGGCATAATACCCAAAGCCAATATAGAGAATCTTCCCAAAGCGCCGCCGGAGAATATGTTGAGAAAACCCAACATGCCGCCTTCGTGCTGCTTAAAGAAGCTGGCTATGGCATCAGCATTGATGCCGGGTATCGGAACTACAGCGGCCACCCGAAACACCGCCAGAGCTATTATTACAAATAATATCCTCTTCTTAAGTTCGGGTGACTGCAGAATATTCGCTAAAGGGTTGTTATCCATTATTTAGCCTTTTTTTCTATGACCGTTACGCTGCCGCCGGCCTTTTCTATCGCCGCTTTCGCAGACGCCGAAAAAGCATGTGCGCTGATCTTGAGAGCCGTCTTTATTTCGCCGTTGCCCAAAACTTTTACCTTGCCGAGCTTCTTAACAAGGTTCTTCTTCTTCAAAATTTCGGGGGTTACTTCTTCTCCGGCTTTAAATACTTTGTCGAAAGAACCGATATTTACCAATTCATATCTGTTCTCAAACATAGCGTTGGAAAAACCGCTCTTCGGGATTCTCCTTACCAAAGGCATCTGGCCGCCTTCTTTGGACTCCTTTCTGGTATTGCCTGAACGGGAAGTCTGGCCTTTCATACCCTTTGTTGAGGAGCGTCCCATGCCCGAGCCTACGCCCAAGCCGATTCTTCTCTTCGGTTTTCTGGAACCGTGTTTCGGAAAAAGTGTGCTAAGATCTACCATTTTGTTCTCTCCTATGCCTTAAGCCGCGGCTTGCGTTTTTTCTTCCGCCGCAACTTCCGGCGCGGCGGCAGGGGCCGCAGCCGCTACTGTCTTGCCGCGCTGAGCCAAAACGGCTTCTTTGCTTTTAAGCTGCTCAAGAGCGTTCATCGTGGCATAAGCCAAGTTGCACGCGTTCGTGCTGCCCAAGCTCTTGGCCAAGATGTTCTTTATGCCGGCCGCTTCCAATACGAGCCTTACACCCGCACCGGCGATTACACCGGTACCGGGCGCCGCCGGTTTCATCCAAACCGACGCCGAGCCGAATTTTCCTATCACTTCATGAGGGATAGTATCGTTTACGATCGGGAACTGTATCGTATGCCTCTTGGCGTGAAATTCCGCCTTAGATACGGCGAACTGTACTTGGTTCGCCTTACCTATCGATACGCCTACCTTGCCGTTGCCGTCGCCGACTACGACCAAAGCTCTAAACCCAAAGCGTTTACCGCCTTTTACCACTTTGGCCGTTCTCGCTACTTGGATTACGGTGGTTACACCTTCCGCTTTCGGGCGCATCTGAAACTCGGTCCTCTGACCTTTCGCTTCTTTCTTGTTTTCGCTCTTTGGCGTTTCTTTATTTAACATTTATTCACCTTTGTTAAAATTTCAATCCGGCTTTGCGCGCCGCTTCCGCCAACGCTTTTATCCTGCCGTGATATATTCTGGCGCCTCTGTCAAAGCAGACTTCCTTGACGCCTTTCTCCATAGCTTTCTTGGCTATATATTCGCCAAGAACGCCGGCCGCTTCTATGCTCTTGCCAGACGCTTTAAACTTCCCTTCCAAATCTTTGTTGGAAGTAGCCGCGCTTACCACGACTTTGCCATTCGCGTCATCTATTACCGAAGCATATAAATAGTTAAGGCTTCTGTATACCGACAATCTGGGCCTTTTCAATCCGGCCGCAGCCAGTTTCTTTTTGGTTCTCTCTTTCCTGTAAGTATATCTTTCCTGTTTAGTAGCCATAATTATTTACCTCCAGCAGCTTTACCAGCTTTTCTGGTGATGTGCTCACCTTGGTATTTGATACCGCTGCCTTTATAGGGTTCTGGCGGTCTTATCTTGCGGATCTTGGCCGCGAAATCGCCTACCAATACTTTGTCGCTGCCTTTAATCTCCACGATAGGATTTTTGGCATCTGCGGTTACCGTAAGGCCCTGCGGAATATCCAACAATACCGGATGCGAAAAACCTAATTCAAGATTAAGTTTATTGCCCTGTACCGTCGCTTTGTATCCCAAGCCGTTTACTTCCAACACCTTGGTAAAAGCGGTTTCTACGCCGTTGACTATATTGGCTACTCTGGCTCTCGTAGTGCCGTACAAAGCGTTAAGCTCTTCTTCCCTCTTGGGATCTACGCTGAAAGTCAGTACCGCGCCTTCAATTTTGGCGTTGATGCCTTCGGGAATATTGTAGGACAATGTTCCCAACGGGCCGGTAGCTTTCAAAGCGCTGCCGTTGATCTCTACCTTTACTTTAGCCGGTATTTGTATCGGTTTCTTTCCTATTCTGCTCATTTTTATCTCCTTTACAATTACCAGATCTGGCAAAGCACTTCGCCGCCGACTTTCTCTTCCCTGGCTTTGGCGTCAGTCATTATGCCTTTGGAAGTCGAGAGTATAGAGGTCCCAAACGCGCCGCGCACAGTGGGTATATCCGTATAAGAGCTGTATACTCTTCTGCCCGGGCGGGAAACCCTCTTCAAACCTTGGATAACGCTAAGGTTATCGTCGGTATATTTCAAAAATACTCTTACAAAACCGCCTTTCGTCTCGTTATGAATGGCTTTATAGTTTGATATATAGCCTTCCTCTTTAAGAACACGGGCGATCTCGGTTTTGATTTTGGAAAAAGGAATATCTACTCTTTCCTTCTTCTTCATATTTGCGTTTCTTATTCTTGTTAAGAAATCTGCTATTGGATCCATATTCTAGTTTAGCCAAAACGAACTTACTTTCCGCCTATAATTTCATCGGGCCGCGCCCGGCGCGGAGTTAAATCCGTTTAAAGCTTCCTCCTGTTACCAGCTTGATTTTTTTACACCAGGAATCAATCCCTGATGGGCCATTTTCCTGAAACAGATACGACAAAGACCGAAATCTCTGTAATATCCTCTCGCTCTTCCGCAGATCTGGCAGCGGTTATGATACCTTACTGCAAATTTTTGCGGTTTCGCCATTTTCGCAACCCATGCTTTTGTAGCCATAGTTTAGTCGCGCTCCTTTATTATTTTGTGCCTTTCTCTTTTCTGAAAGGAAAACCCATGAATTCCATCAATTTCTCGCCGTCGCTGTCTTTCTTGGCGGTCGTTACGAAGGAGATGTTCATTCCATGTGCTTTGGGAGATTTTTCCACGTCTATCTCCGGAAATACGTAGTGCTCGCGAATGCCGATGTTCAGATTGCCTCTGCCGTCAAAGCATTTGCCAAAACCCTGAAAGTCTCTTATGCGCGGGGCTACGATGTTGACGAATCTATCAAAAAATTCGTACATTTTGTCGCCGCGTAAGGTTACTCTCACACCGATGGGCATACCTTCTCTAAGTTTGAAGTTAGAGATGGATTTCTTTGCCCTTCTGACTTGGGCGAGTTGGCCCGCTATATTGGTAAGGTCTTCCCTCGCGATATCCAAAAATTTGATATCTTCCTTAGCGTCCGCTACGCCGATATTGATTACTATCTTCTCAAGTTTCGGGGCGGCCATGGGGCTCTTTACGCCCATATCCTTGAGAAGGGCCGGAAGAACGTTCTCTTTATAATACGTCTTAAGCCTAGGCTGATAGTTCTCAGCTTTTACCGTTTTCTTCGTTTCTTTTTTCTCAGTCATTTTTCTTCCCGCCTTATATCGCTTCGTTGCATTTGCGGCAAACTCTCGTTACCGTGCCGCTCTGCTCTACTTTATTTTTGGGCGTCATATGCTTCTTGCATTTGGAGCACACCACCGCCACGTTTGAGGCGTCTATCGGGGCTTCCATCTTCTGTATGCCGCCTTTGTTGTTCTGGTTCGGTTTTACGTGCTTGGAGATCATATTTATCCCGGTCACCACGACTTTGTTCTTAGACGGCATTACTTCCCTTATTTCGCCAGTCTTGCCTTTGTCTTTACCGGCCAGAATGATTACCTTATCGTTCTTCTTAAGATTCATAATTATATTACCTCCGGGGCCAAGGAGATTATCTTAAGGAAATTCTTTTCCCTAAGTTCTCTCGCCACGGGCCCGAATACACGCGTACCTTTCGGCTCGCCGTTCTCATTGATTAAACATACGGCGTTGTCGTCAAAGCGGATATAGGATCCGTCTTTTCTGCGTTTTTCCCTGGCGACTCTTACCACTACCGCACGAACTACGTCGCCTTTCTTTACGTTGGAGGTCGGGATTGCGTCCCTTACGGAACACATCACAACATCGCCAAGAGAGGCAAAGTCCCTGTGGTGCCCGCCTCTTACTTTAAAGCACTGCACCTTTCTCGCGCCGGAGTTGTCTGCCACATTAAGTATGCTTCTTAACTGAATCATATTCTATATCTCCGTTACTTTTATCCAAGGGCCTTTTCCACTATCTTGGAAATGCGCCATCTTTTAAGTTTGGACAAGGGCCTCGTTGCCATTATCTCTACCTTGTCGCCAATTTTGCTCTCATTACCCTCGTCGTGGGCGTGATAGCATTTGGAAGTTCTGATTATCTTTCCGTAAAAAGAGTGCTTCTTCGTCGTAGTAACTTCAACCGTGCGAGTTTTGTTCATCTTGTCGGAGGTTACTACACCCGTCATCACTTTCCTTTTTGCGCGATTTGTAATATTTTCCATTTATCAAATCCTCTTATTTGGACTGCGCCTTCTCTCTTATTAATGTGTTGAGCAAGGCGATTTCGCGTCTGACGACTCTAATTTCCATAGGGTTGGATAGCGGAGTCGTGCTGTGTTTAAAGAGAAGGTTAAACTGTTTCTCTTTTGCTTTAGCCAGCAGATCCTGAAGGTCCGCTAAGCTCTTCTGTTTTAAGGTTTCTTTTTCTTTGGCCTTCATAAATTACCTTCTTACCACAAGTTTCGTCTTTATAGGCAATTTGTCTGACGCAAGGCGAAAAGCTTGTTTCGTTTCCTCTAAAGCTGTACCTTCAATCTCAAACAAAATGCGGCCCGGCTTCACTACACATACCCAATGGTCCGGTGCGCCTTTTCCCTTTCCCATCCTGGTTTCCGCAGGGTGCTTGGTGATAGCTTTATCAGGGAAAATTCTCGTCCACATCTTACCTTTCTTCCTTACAAATCTGGAAAGAGTGATACGAGCGGCCTCTATCTGTCTGGCCGTTATCCATTTCGGCTCCAAAGCCTTTAAGCCGTATTCGCCGAAGGATACTTCCGCGCCTCTCTTGGCGTTCCCTTTTATGCGGGGAGCCGAATGAGGTTTGCGATATTTTACTCTTTTAGGCATTAACATATTCTATTCCTCTCCCCCTTATTTATCCTGCGCGGCCGCTTTCTTGGCCGGAGCTTTGCTCTCTTCGGCGGGGGTTACCTTCTCCTCTACACCGTGCGTAGCGCTGCCTTCCTGCATTTCTCTGTGCTTTCTAAGTTCGTTTAATATCTCTTTGGGAGTCTTGGCAAAGTGGATCTTCTTGAATATCCATACCTTTATGCCGATTTTCCCGCTGACCGTATTGGCTTCATAAGTGCCATAGTCTATATCCGCGCAGAGAGTATGCAAAGGTACACGGCCTTCTCTCTTCCACTCGGTTCTGGCGATTTCCGCACCGCCGAGCCTGCCGCCTACCATTATCTTAATACCCAAAGCCTTGCCGGCCAAAGCCTTGTCTATCGCTTTCTTCATAGCGGCGCCGTAGTGGGCGCGTTTCTCTATCTGGAAAGCTATCGACTGGGCTACCAGCCTGGCATCCGTTTCGGGATTTTTAATCTCTATTACGTTGACAAAGGTCTTGCTGCCGGTGAGCTTTTCCAAGTCCTTTCTCAAAGCTTCAATATCGGCGCCTTTCTTGCCGATTACTACACCCGGCCTCGCCGTGTGTATGTTTACCCTTAAAAAGGATCCCGCCCTCTCGATTCCGACGGAGCTTACCGCCGCGAGCTGGAACCTCGATTCCACTATCTGCCTTATCTGGTAATCTTCCATAATAAGAGCAGGCATATTCTTAGGGGCAAACCATCTTGACTGCCAATCTTGGGTATAACCAAGCCTTAATCCTTTGGGGTGTATCTTATGTCCCATTATTTAAGCCCTCCCTTTGCGGGGCGTGCGCCCTTCTTCTCGTCGCTTACGATTACCGTTAAGTGACATACGCTTTTCTTATAAGGCATAGCTCTGCCTTGCGGGCCGGGCTGTACTCTTTTTAAGTGCTTCATAGGGCCTATGTTAGCATAAGCCTCTTTGATGTATACTTTGGAAAAATCCAACTTCTTGCCGGATTTTACCTGCAGGTTTGAAGCCGCGGAATGAATAGTCTTCTGAACCAACTCGCTGCAGCGAAGGCCGGTAAAAGGTATCATGCCTTCCGCCGCCTTTACGCTTTTGCCGCGAACCAAGTCCAACAACAAGCCTACCTTCCTGCTGCCGTACCTTTGAAATTTAGCTTTTGAACAAGCTTCCATATCAAATCCTCGTTATCTCTTATTTCAAGGCCTTGGACTCTTTGGTCATGCCGCCGTGGCCTTTAAACGTCCTGGTGAAAGCAAATTCACCAAGTTTGTGCCCTATCATTCTTTCGCTTACATATACCGGCAAAAACTTCCTGCCGTTATGTACCAAGAACGTATGCCCCACAAACGCGGGAACTATAGTGCACGCTCTGGACCATGTCTTGATCTGCTTCTTATCTGTCGGAGACATAGCCTCTACAGCTTCAAGTAAGTTATGGTCTACATAAGGACCTTTCTTTGTGCTTCTTGACATAATTAGTTAGCTCCCGACGAGTTTTTACGTCTGTCTTTTATGATCATCCAATCCCAGGTCTTCGCGGGTCTGGTCTTCAAACCGCGAGAAATCTGGTTCCAAGGCGATCTGGGTATATTGCCGCCCTTTGAGTGGCCTCTACCGCCGCCCATAGGATGGTCTACCGCGTTCATCGCGTTACCGCGTACCGTCGGTTTAATGCCGCGATGTCTGTTTCTGCCGGCATTACCTATTACTACCGCGTTATGTTCCGTATTGCCTACCTGGCCGATTGTGGCACAGCAGTTCTCCGGAATGAGCCTGATCTCGCCTGAGGGCATCTTGATATGGACATAGCCGCCGTCTTTGGCCATGATTTGAGCCTGTGATCCGGCCGAACGCGCCAACTGCGCGCCCTTGCCTACTTTAAGCTCTATCGCGTGGATAAAAGTACCTTCGGGAATATTTTTTAACGGAAGGCAGTTACCCACTTTAATATCTGCTTTGGGCCCTGACATAACTGTATCGCCGACTTTTAAACCGATGGGATGTATCATATACTGCTTATCGCCATCAGCGTAATTTAAAAGGCAAATGCGGGCAGACCTGTTCGGATCGTATTCTATCGATACTACCTTGGCAGGTACGCCGTATTTGGCTCTCTTAAAATCTATTTTCCTGTAGGATTGCTTATGGCCTCCGCCGATATGGCGTACCATAATCATACCCGTATTGTTTCTGCCGCCGCTCTTCCTTAAACCTTTGGTAAGCCTCTTTTCGGGAGTCTTCTTGGTTATCTCGGAGAAGTCGGCAACCGTGATCGTTCTCCTGGAGGGAGTATACGGTTTGAATGTCTTTATAGGCATATTTGTAACTTTTCTCCTTTTCTCGGTTACTTAGACGCGGCCTCTACCGTGTCTATTTTATCGCCTTTCTTCAATGTGACGAGGGCCTTTTTCAAATCCGGCCTCTTTCCTGCAAAGCGTCCCATTCTTTTTACCTTGCCGCGCAAAGCTATCGTGGCGACGTCTTCAACCGTTACGTTGAATATCTTTTCCACCGCTTCGCGGATCTCGTGCTTGTTGGCGGTCTTTTCGACCACGAAACAATAGCAGTTGTTTTTATCTCTTAAGATTAAGCTCTTTTCGGTTAAGAGAGGTTTCTTTATAGTTTCATATATCTTCGTCATTTTCCTTTCCTCCGCTTAAGCAGCCATCTTCTCAAGAGCGTCTTTGGTAAAAATTACTTTGCTGCAGTTTAAAACCACATAAGCGTTCAAATCCGACGGTACCATCTGGATCACGCCCGCTATGTTGCGGCCCGCTCTTTCCAATTTGGCGTCCGCCAAACTTACTATCAACGGCTTCTTGCCGGCATTCAAAGTTTTCAAAACTTCGGCTACCGCTTTGGTTTTGGCTTCTTTGATGTCGAAGTTGTCAAGAACTACCACACTGTCGGAATTTAACTTCGCCGTAAGAGCCTGCGCCAAGGCCAGTCTTCTCTTTGCGGCGGGCAAATCCTGCCTGAAGGACCTCGGGGTCGGGCCGAAAGCCACGCCGCCGTGTCTCCATATCGGGGTTCTCATGCTGCCGTGTCTGGCGCGGCCGGTGCCTTTCTGCTTCCAAGGTTTCTTACCCGTGCCGGATACTTCGCCGCGAGTTTTTACATCCGCGGTGCCCGATCTCTGATTGGCCAAAAATGCCGTGATTACTTCATGAAGGAATGTAGGATTGGGTTTCTTGCCAAAGAGCGCTTCGGGCAAGGTTACCGTCCCTTGTTCTTTCCCTTGTATGTTTAAAAGTTTAGTTTCCATTGTCAACCTTCCTATTTCTTCTTGGTGTTAGCAGCCTTGGAAGCAGATATCTTCTGTACCTGCGCGGCTACTACGTGTTTCTTAGGTTTGGAGGTTTCCAAAACGGATACGATAGTCCCTTTCGCGCCCGGAACTGAACCCTTTAAGAATATTAAATTGTTAGCCGTATCTACTTTCGCTACTTCTATCTTGGAAACTGTGGTGGTGGTAAAACCGTAATGGCCCGCCATTCTCTGGCCGGACAATACTTTACCGAGTGATCTTCTTGAAGCTAAACCGCCCGGAGCTCTTTCCCTGTCCGAGGCGCCGTGTGAGGCAGGCTGACCGGCAAAGCCGTGGCGTTTCATCGCACCGGCGAAACCGCGTCCTTTTATTTTGCCCTGTACGTCTACGTAGTCGCCCGGTTTAAATACGCTTCCCAAATCTATTACCTGACCTACTTCAAAACCGGTAACGTCCGCCAAGCGGCATTCTTTGATGTGTTTTACAGGAGTCACGCCCAATTTCTTAAAATTGCCCATATCGGGTTTGTTGAGCTTGCTTTCCTTTACATCGCCAAAACCCAAAGCTACAGCGGTATAACCGTCTTTTTCCTGGGTTCTGACTCTTACAATTTTACAAGGCCCCGCTTTTACTACGGAAACCGCATGTAGATTGCCCTTATCGTCAAACAGCTGCGTCATTCCCAACTTCTCGCCTAATACGAAACGAAGCGTCGCCGGAGCTGTCTTTACTTCCGCTTTGGCTTCCTGCGCCGCCGCGGTCTGTGTGTTTGTTTCTTCTGACATTACTTACTTTTCCTTTTTATCGGCCGCATCATAAGCATTTTTCAATGTTTACTGCGCCACCTCATTTTTTACTAATGCAGAGTTCCCGTGTTTTCTGCACCCGCCTTCCCCTCGCGGGAAAGACGCTCTGTACCTCTTAGTTGCTTTTTATTGCCACATCTACGCCCGCAGGCAAATCAAGCTTCATAAGCTCGTCTACGGTTTTAGGTGTGGGGCTCTTTAAATCGATTAACCTTTTGTGGATACGCATCTCAAACTGTTCTCTGGATTTCTTATCCGTATGAGGTGAGCGAAGTACGGTGTACTTCCTTATCTTCACGGGTAAAAGAACAGGGCCGGCAACGATGGCGCCGGTTTTTCTAGCAGTATCTACTATTCTGGCAACGGAGTTGTCCAGCATTCTGTAATCGTAAGAGCGAAGTTTTATGCGGATCCTTTCCTGTCCGCTTAACTTTGCCGTTTTCTTTTCTGTTTTTTCTGCCATTTTTATTTTCCTTAAATCATTTTTACTTAAACAATTATACGACAGAAACTCCTTCTCCGGGCCATCTTCTTCGACGGACCGGTAAGGAATCTGCTGCCTATCCTACAACTTAGTACATTAAATTATACCAAATTATAAGGCTTTTGCGCCATTAGTTTTTTAGCGATTTTCACCGATACGCTTAACTAACAAACGCTTTCCTTTTCCTTATTATATTATACTATAATTCGTCGCCGCGGCAAAATATTTCAGCGTGCGAAAATTCCTTTAACAATTAAGGCTTATCGCTCTCATTTTAAGCCGGGCTTAAAAAAAGGCCGACTTTAAAAGTCGGCCCTTTATCTTGCTTAATTGAAATTACTCAAGGATCTTGGTAACAACGCCGGCGCCTACTGTCCTGCCGCCTTCCCTT
>NZ_CAUHCY010000005.1:0-122076 GCF_959605025.1 Candidatus Proelusimicrobium volucris
TGCCGGATAGGAACGGCAAAATTTTTTACACTTCTATTGCTTCTTTATCGCACATTAGTAAAAATAAACGGATTAAAATGCGTTAGTTGGACGTATACAGTACACGCAGAAGATAAGATTGGGAATAGCATGGATCTTAGACATGTAGGCCGTTTTGATACTCCCACCAAGGCAAGCACCTACATCCGGAAAAATGATGGTGCGTGGGAGTTCTTTAGCAACTTTGAAACCTGTGAGACAAATACCACCGCACGAGAGTCTCTGTTGAATATGTGGGGCAATAAAAAGAAAGGAGCATAATATGACCGAAAAAGAGAAATTGGAAGTAATTAAACATTCTTACGAAGTGTTGCAGGGTCTTGTGAAAGACCTTACGGAAAGAGTAAAGGATGCCCAAGAAGGCATTGCCACCTCGGACCAAAACCTAATAATGGGTAGTTTGTATGGTTTGGATTGCACAGCAGAGCGGATTAGAAACGTTTATGCAGTAATGACCTACCTACACCAGGGGAAATAAGGAGTGTTTATGAAAAAAATCCGATGCCCCAAATGTGGCGAAATCATTGAAGGCAAACCCGCAATTAGCCAATTAGATAATAAGACTAAACTATGTTGCTATTGCGCTGATTTGGAAATTCCATTGATTAAACACCTATATTACTAAACAAAGAAAGAAATGCCCTAATTGTGGCCGATACATGGTAGGTTATCCGGCAATCAGCCGAAAGGATAACAAGACGGAAATCTGTAGCACGTGCGGATTACTGGAAGCACTAGATGCCTATAAAAATAGGGGTTAGAAATTAATCTAACCCCTTGTCCTTCCTGCCTAAAGAAAGCGGATGTACTAGCAAACCTCACACGGGCGTTTAGCGTTTTCCACGTTATAGGTGCGCCGAAGAGTGTATTCCTCTTTCTTGCCCTTATTCCAACCCTGTACGGGCCGCAAATAGCCCACCACGCGGCTATACACTTCGCATTTAGTGCCATGTACTTCTTGCAGCTCTTTTTTAATATCGGAAATCTTGTTCTCAATAACTTGTCTTTCTTGCGCTGTCATACTATATTTTCCTCCTGTTAACGCAAACTAGGGTTAATATAATATTTTTTTAGGAATTATTCCATTTTATTTTTGCCCCCACAATAGCGGATATGGCAGGGCTTACCTGTCTTGCGGCAGATACACTCCCAAAAGTAATGGTCGTACTCTTTGTAGGGGCAATGTTGCATACTAGTCCTCTTGGGCTTTCTTCGGGCCGAAAAGGGCCTTAATTTGGGCATTCCAGTCCTTTGTGAGCAGTTTGTTTAAGGTTGAAACAGCCACCGCAATAAGCCACTTTACAAGCGAACTGGCAAACGGCTTAATGTACCAAGGCAATTTGTCCTTAATCAGAGGCAAGATGATATCGGATGCGAGAGTGGATTTTTGGGCCGAGGTCAGTTCCACCTTGCCATTTTCCACTGCAGATACCACCAAGGGCAATACCTCTCCGGTTAAGTCCAGCCAAGTAGTCTCCGAACCTGCAACTACAACTCGTTTAAGTTTTGTGCGTAACTCGTCCGTGTTGATTAATTCTTTTACTTCATTTAATACTTCTGTGTTTACTCTTACCATTACAAATAGGGGCTAGAAATTAATCTAACCCCTTTTACTATTGCCTACAGCAAGCGGATGCACTAGCAAACCTCACAAGGAGTCTTGGCATTTTTCTAGCCCACATTGGCTTTAATTCTTCCAAAGTAAAATTGAAAAATTTTACCTATTCTTCAAGGCGCTTAAATTACAACAATTATAAATCCCTGAAAACAGATTTGAAATTAAGAATTTTTGGCTAAATTTTCTATTAATTCCCTGTTTTGTTTTTAGGGAATTTAGATTGATTGTATAGGGAAAACATAGCCAAAACAGACGAAAAAAAACCAAAAATTAACATTTTCCCTGTATTTACCCTGTTTAACAGGGAATTTAAGGCAAAAAACATCAGCATATTGCTGCCCACACTACACACTCCGTTTTTTATTTAATAGTTCGGTAAATTGTTTTGGGCGCGGCTTTTGGGGCCGTGCTTTTTTATTGGGCTTATTTCGTTATGCGGATTAAATTAAAAGGCGGATTTTAGCCGCGTTTTTTATCGGTTATATTACTTTGTAAGTTCTATAAGGTTGTCGTCCGGATCCGCAATGACGCTTTCGTAATATCCGTCGCCCGTTATTCTTGGTGCGCTTAGGATTTTATGTCCGTCTTTTTCCAGCTTGGCGGTCAAAGTGTTTACGGCTTCTTCGCTTCCCAGCGAAAAAGCCAAATGCGCGTATCCCAAATGCCCTGTTAAGATGTTTGGCTCTAAATCGGTTTTATGCATAATCTCCAGTCTGGCGCCGCTTTGAAAAGAGAGAAAATAACTTTTAAAACCCGTAGCTTTGTTATGATATAACGCCCCCGCTTCGGCGTTAAAATATTTAACGTAAAACTCTTTTGTTTTCTCCAAATCTTTTACGTATATGGCGACATGTTCTATTTTCATAATCCCAAAATTAAAAAGCCCCGCCTTTTAAGCGGTGCGAAACTTTACTCCCATTTTGTGTAAACCGCCGCGATTTCCTTATCGTCTAAGGGGCGTTTTAATATATGCCAATAACAATCTTGGCCCGCAGTATACAGCTTTGCTAGCACTTCATCGCCGTGGCGAACTTCCGCTTTGAAGTATATGATAATCTCAGCGAGGGTTTTGCCTTCCGTTCTTTCCGCGCTCAGGCTTTCCAGCGCCCAAGCCGAGAAATGGCTGTTGTTTACGTGGTTGTTGCTATCCAGATCTTCAAGACGGGCGGTCAATTTAACGGTATTTAGAAGTTCGCCCAGTTCCGTTTCGCGCGGGGGTTTCTCCATAGATGGCTCCATAATCGGGGCGGGGTTTTTGTCGTTTAAGTCTATTAAGCTTTGCGGCGAGCGGGTTATTTTGCGTTTATTCAAATCCATAATCAGCCACCAGCTTACGCCTTTGGCGATATGTTCGCCCGCTTCGTTAAACATAATGAAATCCCTTCGGCTTTGTATTTTGTCGGAATAGCAGTGCCAAGTCTTTACTTTTATTTTTTGGGATCCGCCGACTATAGGCTTTAATATTTGCATTTGCAGCTTGGTCAGTATCCACGCTACGCCGTTTATCGAGAGCTCTTCCCAACCATAGGAAAGGTTATGGGCGTCTATGCCCGCGGCTTCCTGAAAGTAATTTTGCAATACCCAAACGGGTATTTGGCCCTTTGGGTTCATTTCGTGGTATCTGGTTTTAAAAATTTCTTCCTGCATAGTATCCCCCTTAAGGCTATTTTATCAAAAAAAGGCTCTCCCTAAGGAGAGCCTTTTAATTGTTTATGGCAAGTTATTTATTGTAAGGAGTCAAAGATTCCTGATATATGGCTTTGACTCTTTCTTTGGTGCTTTCATTGGGTGCCATGCTGAGCAGTAGCCCCAAAGACGGAGTCGTGAAGGCAAGCTCCGTCATTTTGTCCACGTCCTCTTCGTGGAAGCCTTCGTCTTTGAGCTTTGCCGTAGAACCTACCGAGAACAGCCATTTTTCCACTGCCTTTGCCGCGTCTTCGGCTTGGCTCGGGCAGCCGCTGAGGCCCGGAGCTATCGGCGCGAGCACCGCGGCTAAAGTGTGGGACTTCTCGGCATATATTTGCTTGACCACCGCCGGAAGCAGTATCGCCAGGCCGAGCCCATGGGTAAGTTCCGGTTTTACGGCGCTGAGCGGGTGTTCTAGGGCGTGGGTATAGTGCAAAAGCCCGTTATCAAAACTTACGCCCGCTATCAATGCGGCATAAGCCAAGAAGTAGCGCGCTTCCAAATTGTGGGGATCTTTCAGCGCTATAGGCAGATATTTGCCGACAAGCTGCACCACCGACACCGCCAAATCTATCGAGAACGGCGAAGCAGCCTTTGTCGTAGAGGCCTCCACTACGTGGTTTACCGCGTCGATAGATACGTATCTGGTCTGGTTTTCCGAAAGATTCGCCATTAAGGCCGGGTCGTCTATGGAGTACATAGGATATATGCAGTCGTAAGCGATGGCGGGCTTGAAATTCTTCTCAAGTATCGTTACTACCGCAAAACGGTTGGCTTCGCTGCCGGTGCCATGTGTCAGGTTGATGGCAATGATCGGGGCGGCTTTTTCCGGCGTGAATTTAAATTCGTACAATTCTTCCGCCGTTTTGCCAGGGTTTTCCATCAGTATAGCCACGCTCTTGCCAGCGTCTATGGCGGAACCTCCGCCTATCGCGAGCATTGCTTTGGCGCCAAATTCTTTGGCCATTTTCGCCGCTTCGTTTACCTGATGGGTATTGGGGTTGGGCGTTACGCCGTCATAATGAACATAGGTTATATTATGGTTTTTTAAAGCCGCCTGAACATAATCCCAGGCGCCGGTCTTTTTGTAGGCCCCTTTACCGGTGACTACTACCAATTTGTCCAAGCCCTTCGCTTTTAGATCTTTTGCTATATCTTCTATCTTTTTTATCGCGCCCACTCCGAAATATACAGTAGTGCGTACGCGTATTTCTTTAACTTCATTTATGTCAATGTCTTTTTCCCACATACATCCCCCTTATTTGTTTAAACTCCAGTTATATTATATCCGTACTTGTTCAACTTATCAAGGTATCGTCTAGGGTTGCGCTTTGGGGTAAATTATATAGAATAATATCAAAGGGGGAAAATATGCCTTTAATGAAAAAATGCAAAAATATCGCCTTGGTGGCGCATGACAACAAAAAGAAAGATTTACTTGAATGGGCTGTTTACAATAAAGGATCGCTTCTTAAACATAAACTCTGCGCTACGGGTACCACCGGCGCTTTGCTTAAGGATGCTTTGGGCTGTGAGGTGCTGCGATATAACAGCGGTCCTTTTGGCGGAGATCAGCAGATCGGCGCGGCGATAGCGGAAGGTAAAATAGATATACTTATCTTCTTTTGGGATCCCCTGAACCAGCTGCCGCACGACCCTGACGTCAAAGCGCTTTTGAGGCTTGCCGCCGTTTGGAATATACCGGTAGCGTGCAACAGGGCTACTGCCGATTTTTTAATTTCCTCGCCCCTGTTTGACAGCGAGTACGAAAACGTCCTCCCCGATTATAAACCCTATTTGGAGAGATTCAACAAATAGGAAAAATATACAAAGCAGAGCCTCTTCTTAAGAAGAGGCTCCGCCTAATATTGAAAGAGAAACTTAAAAGAAAGTTATCAAAAAGGAAAGTATCATTCCAGAAGAATAGCCTGCTACATTGGCAAAAAGCGTGAGACCGAAAATTTCTTTACACAGCCTTCTTTTTGCAAAGAATAGGCAAAGAAGTACAAACTCCACCAAAAATGCCGCCGTCCATAATATGCCATCGCTTTGTACATAATTTGCAAACATCAGCCAATTCAACGGTATGGTAATTAAGTTTAAAACGAGGAATGCTAGAAATACCCCCGCGGGCAATTTGTTCATGTATACAAAGACTGCCGCAGCGAGCGCTTCCGCCAGAAAGACGAAAATTATCGCGCTGATTATGTAACCTTTTGTAAGGTGATCCGGCGCAAGGGGGACTTCTTCCCGTTCCACCTTCAAAGCGTCGGGCGTTACGGTTACGCGCATGGCATTTTTTCTGCCGGCGGGTTTTGGGAATACTTCCGATTCGCGTAGGGTGCCGTCTTCAAATTTAACTATAAGTTTTTGGTAGGGGCTAAAATCGTAAGATACCGCATAGCAGGAAATCTCGTCGCAGTTTAACGCTTGTATGCCGAACTTTCCCAAAGGTTTGGGATCAAGGCACTGATTATCTTGACATTGCAGCTGTTCGCTTTGATTTGCCGCTATTTTTACGGGGGCAATTCCGTCGAAATGGAAAGTATAGCTTATTTGTTCGGCCGGGGCGATATCGGCATGGGCAGATAAAGACATGGCCATAAAAGCAATAAGGGTAAAAAGAAGTTTTCTCATATTAGCCGCCTCATATTTTTTGTATCATAAATATTATATATAAAAGGAGAGAAAAATGGACCTTAAAAAATACGCCGATATAATGATTTTTGCTTTAAAGTCCGCAAGAAAAGGCGGGAAGTTCAAACAGGGCGAAAATATTCTCGTAAGCTATGATATGCCCGCCCTGCCGCTGGCCGAAGAAATTTATGCCAAACTGATAGAAGAAAGATTCAATGTCGTTTTAAGACCCTACGCTACGGAGAAAATGTCTAAAATCTTATATACCAAAGGCAGCGACAAACAAATAAAGTTTATGCCTCCGTGGGAAAAGCTCTTTACCGAAAATCTTAACGGGTTAATCGCTTTAAGAGCGCCGCAGGATTTGGCGAACTTAAAAGATGTTGACCCCAAGAAAATAGCACTCGCCACTATCGCCAGGAAACCCGTGCGGGAAATTATGGACGATAGGGAGGAGAGAGGGTTGTTCTCTTGGACCCTGGCCAATTTCCCTACCGAGGGCCTTGCCAAACAAGCCGGTCTTAGCATAAAAGAATATGAAGCGCAAATAAAAAAAGCCTGTTTCTTAAACGAGAAAAATCCCGCCAAAAAATTCGCCGAGGTTACCCAAGCCATAAACGAAGTTAGCAAAAGGCTTTCCTCTTTGCCGATAGCCAAACTGCGCACCCAGTCGGAAAGTATGGACCTGGAGATACTTTTAGGCGAGAAGCGCCGCTTTATAAGCGGCGGCGGCTGCAATGTCCCTTCTTTTGAGATTTTTACCTCGCCCGATTGGCGTGGTACCCGCGGCGTCTATTACAGCGATTTGATGAGCTTTAGAAACGGAAACTACGTAAAAGATATCCATCTGGAATTTAAGGCGGGGCGCGTGGTAAAGGCCAGCGCGGGACAGGGGGAAGACTTCCTAAAAAAGATGCTCTCTTTGGACAGAGGCGCCTGTCAAATCGGGGAATACTCTTTGACAGATACCAGATTCTCCAAAATAGACCGCTTTATGGCCGATACCCTATATGACGAGAACTTCGGCGGCAAATATGGCAACAGCCATATAGCTTTGGGCTCCAGTTACAGCGATACTTTCAGCGGGAATATCGCCAAGCTCGACAAGAAACTTAAAAAAGAGCTCGGTTTTAACGAATCCGCGTTGCATTGGGATTTGGTGAATACGCAAAATAAATTGGTCAGCGCAATACTAAAAAACGGGAAACATTTGACTATTTATGAAAATGGCCGTTTTTTGGTCTGATTGAGAAAAAATAGCCTCAAAAAATAATCTAAAAACAGTAAAAAAACGCTATTTGTCCACAGTGGTAAACACTGTGGACAAATGTTTATTTCTCCGACGTAAAAAAACTTGTTGATAAGTCCCTAAAAATCTTTTCTTAGACGTGATTTGAAATCTTTGGCCAACTTATGTAGAATTTTAAAGGCGATAAGCTGAAAACGGCCTGTTTTTTATGTTTTTAAAGGTGTATTTATCAACTTTTATCCACAACATAAGCCGTTGTTAAAACTTTTAAAGAGGATAATGCCATGCCCAATAACGATATTCTGCTGAAAATCATCAAGAGAGACGGAACGACCCAGGTTTTTGATTCCAAGAAAATAACCGATGCCATATATAAAGCCGGACAGTCGACCAATGAATTTGACTTGGATACGGCCAAGAAACTTACCATCAGAGTGGTGAATATTCTTCAGCAGCTTTATTCGGAAATTACCCCGAGCGTGGAAAATGTGCAGGATGTTGTGGAAGATGTGCTTTTGACCTCCAATTTCCATAAAACGGCGAAGGCCTATATATTGTACAGGGACCAGCGCGCTAAGGTAAGGGAAATTTCTTCCAAATTTAACGTTGAGTTGGTTGACCAATATTTGCAGAAGCTGGACTGGCAGGTAAACGAAAACAGCAATATGGGCTATTCCCTGCAAGGGCTTAACAATTATGTATCTTCGGAAATAACGAAGATCTACTGGCTTAATAAAATATACCCCGAGAATGTAAAGAAGATGCACACTTCCGGCGATTTTCACTTACACGATTTGGGCCTTTTAGGCGCATATTGCGTAGGCTGGGACTTGCAGGATCTTTTGATAAGCGGTTTTAAAGGTGTGGCCGGCAAGGCGGAATCCAGGCCGGCAAAACACCTGAGAACGGCTTTGGGGCAGGTTGTAAACTTCTTTTACACTTTGCAGGGAGAGAGTGCCGGTGCCCAGGCGTTTTCGAACTTCGACACCTTGTTGGCGCCGTTCATTTATTATGACAATTTAAGCTATAAAGAGGTAAAACAGGCCTTGCAGGAGTTTCTGTTCAACGTGAACGTACCTACCAGGGTAGGATTCCAAACGCCGTTTACCAACGTAACTATGGATTTTGTGGTGCCTTCTTATTATAAGAATCAGGGCGTTATAATCGGCGGACAGATACAGGATAAGAAATACGGGGAGTTCCAAAAGGAAATGGATATGTTCAATAAAGCGTTTTTGGAACTTATGTTAGAAGGCGACGCGAAGGGACGCGTATTTACCTTCCCTATCCCTACCTATAACATAACAAAGGATTTCGATTGGGATAATCCGGCCTATAAACCTTTGTGGGACATAACGGCTAAGTACGGCATACCGTATTTCGCGAACTTCGTAAATTCCGATATGAATCCGGAAGACGCGCGTTCCATGTGCTGCCGTTTGAGAATAGATAACCGCGAACTTAACCGCCGCGGCGGCGGGCTTTTTGGATCGGCTCCGCTTACCGGTTCAATCGGAGTGGTAACGATAAATATGCCCAGGATAGGCTATTTGGCCTCTACGGAAGAGGAGTTCTTTAAACTTTTGGAAGATAGAATGGACGTCGCCAAACTGAGCCTTGAGATCAAAAGAAAGGTAATAGAGCGCTTTACCAGCGCCAACTTATACCCTTATATGAGCTTCTATTTAAGGAGCGTAAAGCAGCGTTTTAACGAGTATTGGAAGAACCATTTCTCCACAATCGGACTTGTGGGTTTGAACGAGGCTTGCTTAAATCTTTTGGGCGAAAGTGTCGGCAGCGAGAAAGGCAGGAAGTTCGGCGTAAAGGTTATGGACTTTATGCGCGCCAAACTCATAGAGTATCAAAAGGAAACCGGCAACAATTATAATTTGGAAGCGACGCCGGCGGAAGGAACCTCTTACAGATTGGCCAAATTGGACAGGGAGAGATTTCCCGATATTATCGTGGCCGATAATGAACAGGCCGCGCAGGGCAGGCCTCCTTTCTATACCAACTCGAGCCAGCTGCCGGTTAACTATACCGACGACATTTTCGAACTGTTGGACTTGCAGGACGAGATACAGGCGAAATATACCGGCGGGACGGTGCTTCATATCTTTATGGGCGAGAGGATAAAAGATACGGAAGCGTTAAAGAGGTTTATCAGGAAAGTATGCGAAGGTTATCAGCTGCCGTATTTCTCGATAACGCCGACTTTCAGCGTATGTCCCAAATGCGGATATATAGAGGGTGAACATTTTGAATGCCCCAAATGTAAAGCCGAGAAGATAGAAAACATAGAAAAGCAGATAGCGCTCCTCGAGGAGCAGCTGTACAGCAAGTAAAAGATTTGCTTTGTAAATAGAGCAAAGGACCTACAAAAAAATGGGTCTTGTTAGTAAAAAAATAATTTGCAAAAATAATAAAGGCGGCCAAAAAAGCCGCGTAGGAGGAAGGTTTATGACAGCACAAGAAAGACACAATATAGAAGCAAAAATTTCCGAACTTAAAGCCGCGAAGGAAGCGGTAAAAGGTACGAACTGCGAAGTATATTCCAGAGTAGTAGGTTATTTAAGGCCGGTACAGAACTGGAACAAAGGCAAAAAGGAAGAGTTTGCGCTTCGCAAGAATATAAAACTTTCGTGCGGGTGCTAGTTTTTTAAATTGATATTTTTATCCTAAGGCAGGTGTGTAGTAGTGAAGATTAGCGGACTTTTGAAGTTTTCAATGATAGATTTTCCGGGCAGTATTTCTGCCATAGTATTTACGCAAGGTTGTAATCTGCATTGTGCATATTGTCATAATCCGGAACTTATACCGCCTGCCCAGGATAAAAATAACGCCATAGCGGAAGAAGATATTTTAGACTATCTTAATATGCGCAGGAAGGCGCTTGACGGGCTTGTAATAACAGGGGGAGAGCCAACTCTTCAGCCTGATTTGGAGCAATTTGCCGAGAAAGTCAAGGCTATGGGTTACCTGATCAAGCTGGATACCAATGGCACCAATCCTGCCGTATTAAGAAGACTTATCGATAAAAAACTGCTGGATTTTATAGCCATGGACATAAAGGCCCCGTTTGAAAAGTATGAGGCCATCTGCGGCAAGACTAATCTTGACGCGGTAAAGGAAAGTATGGCCATGATTATATCTTCCGGTATAGACTACCAATTTAGAACCACCTACTATAAAGAAGTGCTTAACGATGCTGACATCGAGGCCATTAAGGCGATGGTGCCGGATCAAAGCAAATTCAAACTGCAGGAATGTCTGCCCGTAAAGAAGAAAGATGTTCTTAAAATAGAGCATTAGTCTGTCTTTTCCCGTTTTTGTATAATATATAGGTATTTTACGGGAGGGTTTTATGTTAACGGGAATAATTTTAATTTTGATTATCGCGGCGCTTGCCGTTGGTTTTTACGTTATAAGCATATATAACGGGCTTATCACTTTAAAGAACAGGGTAAAAGAGGCCTGGAGCGACATACAGGTACAGCTTAAAAGGCGATACGATCTTATACCGAACCTGGTTGAAGTGGTAAAGGGCTATGCCGCGCACGAGAGTTCCACCTTGCAAAAAGTGATAGAAGCGCGCAATATGGCTATAAACTCCCAAAGTGATATGGCGCAGCAGGCCCAGGCGGAAAATATGCTTACTTCCACGCTTAAAAGTTTGTTTGCCGTATCGGAAAACTATCCCGATTTAAAGGCTAATCAGAATTTTTTGAAGCTTCAGCAGGAACTTACGGAAACGGAAGACAGACTGCAAGCGGCGCGCAAATTCTATAATACCAATGTAAATCAACTTAATATAGAGATAGAATCTTTCCCGTCAAATATAATCGCCAAGCAATTTAAATTCGAAAAAGCAGAGCTTTTTAAACTTGATGAGGACGAAGCCGCGCAGGCACAGAAGGCTCCATCCGTTAAGTTCTAAGATTTTTGGCGCTCTAAAAGCCCCGCGCGCAAAAGCCGGGGCTTTTTTATGTATTTGGGAATTGTCTTCGCTTTTAAGAGCTTTGCGGGAGAAAAAATCCGGTAAAAAATCATTTTTATTTCTCCTAAAGTCTGCTTGTATTTTTAATTTTAAAGGCAGTGCCGTTTTATTTCGTATAAGTATATGCCCAATAAAAAAGCCCGCATTTCTGCGGGCTTAGATATTTTAGGCGATTTATTCTTATATGTTTTTTTGGTAAAGGCGGTAAGTCTTGGTTTTTTTACAGCCCGCTTCCTCTATTACCGATATTATCGCTTTATTATCCTCAAGCATCCAGGAAAGTTCAGCCTTGTTCCAGCCTTTTGCTATGCCGTTGTCTACGACATGTTTTACCAAGAGAAGTTCCAACCCTCGTCCACGGTGTTCAGGATGTACGCCCAGCATTATCATACGGCAATCGCGTATTTTCCGCCAAGCCAGCAGTGCCTTTGGCAGTTTAAAAGGATTTAAATTGCCGTTAAGTATTTTTAATACGTGGTTCATATTGGGTATTGAAATGGCAAAGCCCGCTGCCTCTCCTTTAATTTCTATCATACACGTAAGTTCCGGCTTGACTATCATCTTTAATTGTTTTGCCGTATCGTTTATTTCGGCTTCCGTTATGGGTACAAAACCGTAGTTTTGGCTCCAGGCAGCATTGTATATTTCGCGTACGTATTTGACTTCATTGTCAAAATCGTTCATATTGATGGAGCGTATGGTAAGTTCGGGATTTCTCAATATGCGGAGGATAATTTTTTCCATACGCGGCGAAAAGCTGTCCTTATCAGTCCTTTCAAAAGCGAGTAGATCTTTGGCTTTTTCAAGCCCTGTACTTTTCAGAAGTTCGTCGTAGTATGGGAAATTGTAAGGCATCATTATACAAGGCATGGAGTCGAAGTTGTCGCTCAGTACACCGCAGGTATGGTTGGTGCTTGGGTTTACCGGGCCGCGTATGGCGTCTTTGCCTTTTGCTTTAAGCCAATCAGCTGCGGCTTGTATTAAGGCTCTTGCCGTTTCGGGGTTGTTTTCGCACTCAAAAAAACCGAAAAACCCTATATTATCGCCCGCATGTTTATTGTGGTTTTCATTGACTATGGCCGCTATTCTGCCTACGGCTTTACCATTGCGCTTGGCCAAAAAAAGTTCTCTTTCGGCGTGAAGCCAAAAGGGATCTTTGGTCAAAAGGTGTTTAGTTTCGGTTTTAAGTTCGGGCACATAAAACTCGTTTCCCTTGTATAAATCGAAAGGGAAAGCTATAAACTCCTTAATGTCGGCTTTTTCTACTTTGCACATTTTATTTTATTATGCCCAAAGCCCTGCCCGCATTGGCGAATACTTCTATAATCCTATCGATTTGTTCGTCGGTATGGGTAGCCATGAGCGTAACCCTCATCATGCATTTGTTTGGCGGTACGGCCGGCGGAATAACCGGCGTGGTAAATATGCCGCCGTCGAAAGTGGCACGCCACATTTTAAAGCAGTTTTCCATGGTACCGATAAATACCGGCACTATCGGTGTCTGCGTGGCGCCGATGTTAAAACCGAGTTTCTTAAAGCCTTCTTTTAAGCGTTTGGTATTGGCCCAAAGTTTGTCTTTGCGGGACATATCGTCCCAAATCAAATCCAAAGCCTTGCTTATGGAGGCTATCGACGCGGGCGGCAAAGCCGCGGAGAATATCTGGCTCCTGGCATTATGCCTTATATAGTGGATAACATCTTCGTCGCCCACCACGAATCCGCCTACCGTCGCGAAGGTCTTTGAGCAAGTACCTACGACCAAATCCACTTCACCGTTTTCAAGTCCGAAGTGCTCGCAGGTTCCGCGTCCTTTTTTGCCGAGTATGCCGGTAGCGTGGGCGTCGTCGACAATAATCCTTGCGCCGTATTTCTTTGCCAGTTTGACTATCTCCGGCAGATTGCAAATATCGCCTTCCATGCTGAATACGCCGTCGACTATGATGAGCTTGCCTTTACTGTCGTCTATTTTTGAGAGTATGCGCTCCAAATCTTCCATATCATTGTGTTTAAAGCGCACCATTTCCGCTTCGGAGAGTTTTACTCCGTCCAGTATGCTGGCGTGATCAAGTTTATCTACTATGGCGACGTCACCTTTTCTCAGCAAGCTGGATATTACGCCCAAATTCATCTGGTAACCCGCAGAAAATATCAATCCCGCCTCTTTTCCTTTAAACTTTGCCAATTTGGCTTCAAGCTCGTCGGCGTATTGCGTGTTTCCGTTTAAAAATCTGGATCCGGCGGAACCAGTACCCCTGGATAAAGCGGCTTCCGCGGCGGCTTTCTTCATTTCGGGATCATTTGCCAAGCCCAAATAATTGTTCGAGCCCGCCATAATGTATTTCTTCCCGTTTAATTCTATTTCAGGCGCCTGCGCCGAAGATATCGGCTGGAAGTAGCCGTAAATCCCCAAACGCATTAAAGCTTTAGCGTCTTTAAAGTTCCTGCATTTCTCAAAAATATCTGCCATAGTCTTTTACCTTCAATTTATTTAATATAGTTTTATCGTTTTAAAGATAAACTTAAATCTATTTTTGCGCCGCTTTCTTTATGGTATTTGTCGTGGAGCGGCCTTCAAGCAGCGGGAAAAGCGCCACTTTTTTGGCAAATTCCCGGCCGACGACTTGATCTTCTTTGTAATCGGCCCCTTTTATAAGTACGTCGGGCTTTATCAGTTTGATAAGCTCATAAGGCGTATCCTGATCAAAAATAGCTACGGCGTCCACCGCCTGCAAGGAGGCGCATACCAAAGCTCTGTCCTGCTCATTGTTAATCGGGCGGGAAGGGCCTTTTAAACGTTTTACAGAAGCATCGCTGTTGATACCCAAAACAAGAATATCCGCCTGCTCTTTTGAAAATTCCAATATGCTGACGTGCCCCGCATGCAATATGTCAAAGCAACCGTTGGTAAAAGCGATGCTTTTGCCTTGCGCTCTTTGTTCTTTAAGATAATCCTCAAGCTGGGGCCAGGTAAGGATTTTATTTCTTGCTTTCATTTTTCTTTATAATCCTTTCCACCAAGCCGGTATTCATATTGCCGCTTGCGAAGTCCTCGTCGTTTACCATTATTTTATGGAAGTCCAAGGTAGTCGTTACGCCTTTGACATAAAATTCGTTCAAAGCTCTTCTGCTGCGTTTTAAAGCTGTTTCTCTATCCGGCGCGAAGACTATAAGCTTCGCTATCAAACTGTCATAAAAAGAAGGTATAGTATAGCCGGCGTGTACGTGAGTGTCGAGTCTTACTCCCAGCCCGCCCGCGGGTATCCATTCCTCTATCGTGCCGGGGCAGGGGATAAAATTACTTTTATAGTCTTCGGCGTTGATGCGGTGCTCTATCGCGTGACAGCGCACTTCAAGCGCGCGCTGGGCGCTGATGTCGAGCTTTTTGCCTTGCGCTATGTCTATTTGCAGTTTTACCAAGTCCGTCCCGCTGACGAGTTCCGTTACCGGATGTTCCACCTGCAGACGGGTGTTTACTTCCATAAAATAGAAGTTATGGTTCTCGTCCATCAAAAATTCTACCGTACCCACGCCGCTGTAATTAGCCGCTTTTGCCAAGCGTATGGCGGCGGAGCAAAGCTCTTGCCTGACTTTGTCGGTAACGAAAGGAGAGGGCGATTCCTCGATAAGTTTTTGGTTCTTGCGCTGCATGGAACAATCCCTTTCCGGGAATGCCACTACATTGCCGTAATTGTCGGCCGCCATTTGCACTTCTATATGGCGCGGGTTTAAAACCAGCCTTTCAAAATATACTCTGCCGTCGCCGAACGCAGCCTTTGCCTCGCCCTGCGCGGTATCAAGCGCTTTTTGGAAATCTTCTTCCCCGAAAGCAGGGCGCATGCCTCTTCCGCCGCCGCCCATAGTCGCTTTTATCATTATCGGGAAACCGACTTTCTTTGCCGCTTTAAGAAAATCCTTTTCTACAACGCCGTCCGAACCGGGTATTACCGGCACCTTGGCGGAAATAGCCAAAGCTCTGGCGTGTGCTTTCTCTCCAAGTTTTAAAATGGCTTGGGGAGTGGGGCCGATAAAAGTCATGCCGTTGTCTATGACGGCTTGTGCAAAGCGTGCGTTTTCCGATAAAAAGCCGTAACCGGGGTGTACCGCTTGCGCCCCGCTGATTTTGCACGCGGCTATTACCGCGTCTATATCCAAATAGCTGGAGGAGGACGGCCCCGCGCCTATACAAACGGCTTCGTCGGCCTGGCTTACGTGCGCGGAATATTTATCCGCCTCGGAATATATAGCTACGGACTTTATGCCCATCTCCTTTAAAGTGCGTATAATGCGCAGCGCTATTTCGCCCCTGTTGGCGATTAGAACTTTAGTAAAAGGTTTTATAGTTTCTTTAGTCATAGTCTATGGCTCTATAAAGAAAAGAGGCTGGCCGTATTCCACTGCCGCGCCTTCCGAGGCTAAAATGATTTTTAAAGTCCCTTTTACGGGTGAGGAAACCTCTTTTACGGTTTTGTTCATTTCGACATAACCCAAAATATCGCCCTGTTTTACGGCCATATTTTCTTTAACGGTTACGGCTTTGCCTTTTTTGCCCAAGCCGTATATGCCTACCGCAGGCGCTTTTACCGCCGTAAGTTTGCAAGAAAAATCGGACGCTTTGGGGTTTTTCGCCGCGGTGGATATTTCCACGCTGACGCCGTCTTTTTTAAACACTACTTCCTGTAAATCGGTGGTTTTGGACCACGCTATAAAATCCGAAAGGGTTTTCGTATCCATAAAATCTCCTTGTATATACATATTACCATTTATGGAATAATATTGAAAGTTTTAAGGGATATTCCGATATATCTCTTTATAATCTGTTTCCGTTAGTTTTACCGTTATTTTTAAAAACAAAAACGGGGCGATATTGCCGCCCCGTTTGTTTTGCCGATATTAAAAAGGTGTTTTTTAGATTTTTCCTTCTTTTATCTTTTCCCAACAGCCCGCGAAATCTTTTGGCGGTTCCGCTTGAAAAGAAAGTCTTTTCCCGGTAAAAGGGTGCGCAAATTCCAGCTTTCTTGCGTGAAGCATCAACCTGGGCGCCTGCGCGCCTTTGTAAAGCCAGTCGCCCAATACGGGGTATCCCAGCCAGCTCATATGCACGCGCAGCTGATTTGTCCGCCCCGTTTTAGGGCGCAGTTCCATAAAGCAGAAGCCGTTGGCCCGTTCTTTAACTTTGTATTCGGTTATAGCCTCTCGTCCGAGGGGGGAGGCTTTTATTTTCCCGCCGCTCACCCTGCCGATAGGGACGTTTATTATCCCCTCGTCCTGCGGCAGATTCCCGCAGCAAATGGCGTTGTAGGTCTTTGACATTTCCCTCTCGGCAAACATCGCGCTTGCCGCCTGTTGGAAGTCCTCGTTTTTCGCGATTAGCATAATGCCGCTTGTTTCCCTGTCCAAGCGGTGCACGAGCCCCGCTCTGGGCGGATTTTCAAAGTTTTTTATTTTGCTTTTCAGCAGGGCGCTTACCAAAGTTTCCTCCATATTGTCCAATACTTCTGGATTTTCCTCCCAGGAGGAGCTTTGCGGGTGCACTAAAAGTCCGGCGGGTTTGTTGATTACCAAAAAGTCTTTGGTTTCCGCTACGGTTATGTCTTTTATATTCAAACTGACGGAACTTTGCGGCCAGTTTATTTCCACTATGTCGCCGTCTTCAAGCGGCCAGGAGGGTTTCCTCTCTTTCCCGTTCACCGATACCGCCCCGCCTTTTATCAGGTTCTGTATAAAATTCCTGGGATAATTTTCGCAATATTCCGTAACGAAAATATCCAAACGTTTGCTTTTGCCCTCAAATATTATCGTTTGCTTTTTTTGCATAATTCCTCTTAGCCAAAAAGGCCGCGGTCGCCGCCGCCAAAATCAGCGCGATTATCTGCGAGGGCGAAAGCCCAAGGAAAAATCCGCCTCTGTCGTCGGCGCGCATAAATTCCGTAAAAAATCTTATCAGCGAATAACCCAATACGTATGCCGCGGTTACATTGCCTTCTTTTTGGGGTTTTTTCGCCATTTTGTTAAGCGTCAGAAAAAGTATGAATACCAAACCCGCTTCTATAATTTGCACGGGGTAAAGCGCGTGGCCGTGCAAATGGTCCGGCACCAGCGAATCGGAATCTGTAAAATGAACGCCCAAATATTGCGGGGCTTCTTTGCCGTAGCAGCAGCCAGCCAGAAAACAGCCCACTCTGCCTATGGCGTGGCCAAGGGCGACTGCCGGCGCAAAGAAATCCGCCGCTTTAAAAAACGGAATTTTATTTTTTCTTACGGCCCATAATCCCGCCGCTCCCGCGCCGATAAGCCCGCCGAAAAACACAAAGCCGTAGCGCAGTTTTTCAATTAAAGTCGAAGCGGAAAAAGCGTCGTAATTAAACAATATAAAAAATAATTTACCGCCTATCAGCGCGCCCAAAATAAGATAGAAAATAATATCGAGCAGCTTATCTTTGTTTAAGCCCAGCCGCTCTCTGTATTGAAGGCAATAAAATATCGCCGCCAAATAACCCAGCGCCGTCATTACGCCGTACATCGGTATGGCTTTGCCGAAGATCTCAGGCAGCAGATAAGGATACATTTTCCCTCCGTAACAAGGCCAAAGCGGCGGTATAATCTTCAAAATGGTTATACGGAATAGCGTTCTTTTGGAGCAGGGCGGCAAGCCTGGAAGTCGCAAATATCATATCCGCCGCTTTTGCCGCGTTGAAATCGCCCGGCCCGTCGCCGAAGAATATTACTTTATACCCCAGTTCCTTATAATGCCTTACTCTGGATTCTTTAAATTCTTCCATACTAAGCCCGTTATAATTGGGGAAAGATACTTCTATGCCTTCGGGCTTTATTACGCCCGTAACGCTGCCGATGTCTATCGGGCCGCAGTCAAAAGCCCTGAGTACGGGCTTGATGTAAATGTCAAGCCCGCCCGATGCTATTTCAAATGGAATATTATTTTCTTTGGCGTAGCGGCACAGCTCCTTAAAGCCTGGGCGCACCAAAGCCTTTTGTAATATTATCGCCTCAAAATCCTCTTTCGTGGTTTTTACCGAGCCGAAATGGCTTTTCATCCATTCGCGCGCGTCGGCTTTACTGTTATAGGCGTGTTCTATTTTTTGCGGGGTCGTAAGCCCGTAATGAAGGCACAAGGCATTGCCTATGTCCTCGGTAGTGATGGTTCCGTCAAAATCGGTAATAAGGGCGTATTTCGTCATATAATGTCTTCAAAGTTATCCGGCTCCCTCAAGGCCATTTTGATAAAGGGATTATTTTTTACTTCCTTCTCTATTGTGGTATTGCCAGTGCCGTCCGCCCCGTAGGAATGGCCCGCGTAGACTATGGTTTTGCCGGGCAGTTTTGCCAAACGTTGGAGGCTTTTTGACATCTCCCTCGGGTTGGATCCCGGCAAATCGGTTCTGCCGCAGGCATTGGGGAATAGCGTGTCGCCCGTAAAAAGTATATCGCCTATTTTAATGCATACGGAGCCTTTAGTATGCCCGGGCGTGCTTAAAAACTCCACGTTCAAGCCCGCTATTTTTGCCTTATAATCGCCTTGATAAGTGATAAGGTCCTCTTCCGGCAGATTGCTGTTATAGGCGTCGGCCGCGTTGATGTATCCTTTGATTTTATATTTTGTCATCAATTCGTGCGAGCCGGTGACGTGGTCATAGTGGCCGTGCGTAAACAGTACGGCTTCGGGCGTCAGTTTTTCTTCTTCTATAAGTTTATAGATGGCTTTCATATCCCAAGTGGGGTCTATTATCAAAGCCTTGCCTTTGTGTTCCACTACATAGGTGCAGTTGGCCATTTCGCCAAGTTGGAGAATGTATACTTTCATTTTTCTATCCTAAATTCAATTTCGCCCGGCTTTACCATATGGTATTTGACGCGCGCCGTCCTTTGCAGATAGGAGGTATCGCCGTCCAATATTTTTTGGTATTCCTCGGTAAGTTCTTTATATTCTTCGTCAAGAGCGGCGGAATGGGCGTTGAGTTTTTTCAGCTCAAAGATATTGTGCATCAAACTGAAGAAATTTCCGTTGAACAGAAGTATCGCCGCCATCGCTGCCGCTATTATCAAAAAAGTTTTCGCTTTCTTTATAAAACTCATTTCGCAAACACCGTATCTTTAGCGTAAAGCGCCTTTTTGCCCAGTTCCTCTTCTATCAGCAAAAGGCGGTTGTATTTAGCCAAACGTTCGCTTCTGGCGGGTGCGCCCGTTTTTATGGCGCCCGCGTTTACGGCTAGTGCCAAATCCGCTATAAAACTGTCTTCCGTTTCGCCAGAACGATGCGAAATTATGCAGGAATAGCCCGCCGCCTTGGCCAAATATATCACGTCTATCGTTTCGCTTACGCTGCCTATCTGATTTAATTTTATCAAAATTGAATTGGCCGCCTTTTCCGCTATGCCCCGCTCCAGACGGATTTTATTGGTTACGAACAAATCGTCGCCCACTATATTTATCTTCTTGCCCAGCTTGGCCGTCAAATGGCGCCAGCCGTCCCAATCGTCTTCGTGAAGAGGGTCCTCTATCGAAAGCAGCGGATAGCGTTTAATCCAATCGCCGTAAATTGCCGTCATTTGGGCGGAAGTCTTGTTTTTGCCTTCAAATTTGTAAAAGCCGTTATGATAAAATTCGCTCGCCGCCGCGTCCAGCGCGAGGCTCATTTTTGGGTATCCCGCCTTTTTAGCCGCTTCGATAATTGTTTTTAACACATCGGAGTGTTTGCTTATTTTGGGGGCGAAACCACCCTCGTCGCCTACCGCGGTCACCATACCCTTTTTAGCCAAATCCTTTTTTAGAACGTGATACGTTTCCGCCGCAGCGCGCAGCGCTTCTTTGAAAGACGGCGCGAAAGCGGGCACTATCATAAATTCCTGTACGTCCAGGCCGCTGTCGGCGTGTTTGCCGCCGTTGATTATGTTGAGCATCGGCGTAGGCATCAGCCATTTCTTTTCTTTAAGGCCGTACACTTCCCTTATGTGGCGATAGAGCGGCTTTTTCGCCGACGCGGCGCCCGCCCTCAAGGCGGCCATCGATACCGCCAATATCGCGTTTGCGCCCAAGCGGGATTTGTTTTTTGTTCCGTCCAAATCCAGCATTGCTTGGTCAAGCGCACGTATATCGTTAACGTCTTTGCCTTTAAGGATTTTCTCTATTTTCGATATGTTCTTTACGGCCTTGAGTACGCCTTTGCCGTTGTAGCGAGAGTCATTGTCGCGCAGTTCCAAGGCCTCGTGGCTGCCTGTTGAAGCACCGCTTGGTACGGCTGCGGAACCTGCCGCGCCGTCTTGCAAGACGATGTCGGCCTGCACGGTGGGAAAACCGCGCGAATCCAGAATTTCTCTCGCTTTTACCGCCTTTATCTTCATACTTATACCCCCTGTTAAGGACGGCTTTAATCTTCCGATAAAGACTGTATTATCTTTTGGGCTTCGGCTATCAATTTCGCGGGTGCCGCTTCTTCCTTAGCCTCGGCGTAGATCCTTATCAGATGTTCCGTGCCGGAAGGCCTTAAAGCCAGCCAGCTGCCGTTCCTTAAAATAAATTTAAATCCGTCTGTTTGGTCTATTCTCCAAACGGAAGTTTTGTTGATGGACAGCGGCGGACGGAGGTTCAACTTCTCCATAATTTGGTTGATTTCAAGTTCGCGCTTGGGTATGCTGACCTTTTTGTCGTAATACATATTGTATTTCTTGTAGAAATCCTTAAACAACTGTTTTAGCGTTTTGCCGCTTACCGCCAGCATTTCCAACGTGAGCATACAAGCCGCCAAACCGTCTTTGTCTGGCATGTGGTTTGATATGGCTATGCCGCCCGATTCTTCCGCACCGAAGATGTATTGGCCTGTCATCATAAGTTCGTTTATGTATTTAAATCCGACAGGCGTTTCCCTTACCGCCAAACCGTGCGCTTTTGCCACTTCGTCTATCAAATTTGTGGTGATTAAACTTCTGCATACCCTGCCTTTTTGGCCGCGGTATTCTATTATATGTTCCAGCAGTATAGGCGCGATTTGGTTGGGGGATATCCAATAACCGTCGGGCCCGATTATGCCGAATTTATCGCAGTCGCTGTTGCAGGCGATACCGACGTCAAGTTTCTTTTTAACCACCAATTTGCTTAACTCCGCGAGGGCTATCGGCCCGGCATTGGGGACCTTGCCCCCGAAAAGCACGTCCGTGCCTTCGTGCAGGCCCTCCACTTCGCAGCCGCAGAGTTTCAAAAATTCCCTAAAATAATTGTCAGCCGTGCCAAAAAGAGGATCTATGCCCACTTTGAGTTTTGCTTTCTTTATCGCTTTTACGTTTATCAAAGAGGCCAAATGTTTGATATATTCGTCTCTAAAGTTAAATTCGCTTACCGCCGAATTTTTGTAGCCGAACTCCGGCAGTTCTTTTACGGAACTGGCGGCAGGGGTATTGGCTTCTATGTCGGCGATAACCTCGTTATTGGCTATACCGCCGTAATAGGAAATCCATTTAAGGCCGTTTTGGGTATAATCGGCTTCGCTGGCGGTGATTACCACCGCGCCTACGGCGCCTTCCTTAAGCACCGCCCATTCAGCTACCGGCGTAGGCAAAGGATAAAACGCTCTCTTGACGCTTATGCCTTTTGAGGCCAAAACGTCGCAGACTATATCGGCGAATTTATCCGACATAAATCTGGTATCGGTGCCCACTATCACAAGCGGCCTTTTGAATTTAAAACCTCTTTCGTGTATATGCTTTTGGTATCCTTCGCCTTCAAATCCGTAATATTCGTCCGTAAAGATATGCTCGGCTATGCCAACGGAGAGTCTGTAAATGGTTTGGGCGGTAACATTTTCCGCGATGGTGCCTCTGAACCCGGCGGTAGAAAACTTGATATCATTGGCCATAAATACCTCATAAATATATAAATCTGTTAAAGCAATATACAAAAATTTAAGCCAAAAGGAAAGACGCGCCGCAAATATGCTTGGCAAGATATTTCGCTTTCCGCCTTTTGCGCGCCCGCGCAACGGGGCTTGTATATATTTGCTAAAATAATTCTGTGCCGGGAATAATATTTAGATATATATCAAAAAATTTGACGATATTCTTTTTTGGAATATTGTTCGTATTCGTTTTTGTCGTTTTTATGGGGCAGTTCTCCCAAATATTTACATATGCCATGAACTACGGCGCCGACGTGTTTTGGGTGTTTTCCACTATGCTGTATATGGTGCCCGATATATTGGTGCTTAGTGTGCCTATGGCTTTGCAGATCGCCATTTTGATGACGCTTACCTCCATGGGCCAGACGGGCGAGATTATGGCGCTGCGCGCGGCGGGTTTTTCTTTTACGGAAATAGCGCGCCCTGTCCTTATTTTCGCGCTGTTGCTTGTGGCCGTAATGACGGGCCTTAACGGCTGGCTCAGCCCTTTGGGCCGCCACCATGTGGAGCAAAGCAAGGAAGATATAGTCTCCAAAATATCGAAAGTAAACATAGAACCGCGCACTTTCATCGATTTGGGCGATTGGGATTTATTCGCCGAAGACGTCGATAAGGACAATAATATTATCTATCAGGTCCATCTCTCTCGCAAAAACGACGACAGCGCCCTAAGCACTAAGGTGAATGCTTCCAGAGGCAAGGTTGATATAGGTTCGCAGGGAATAAGGCTCACTTTATTTAAGGGGCAGATGCAGAGGGTATATTCTTTGGAAAGCAGGAAGATAATCACCTCCGAATTTAATAAGTACGAAGTTTATATCCCTCTAAGCCAAAAGAGTACTGACGACCGTCGTTTAAAAGCGGCCGAGCTTACAACGCCGGCGCTTATTAAAGCGGTAAGGCAAGGCAAGGATTCAATGGGGGAAAAGGAGTGGCGGGAGTATCGCCCCGCGATTAGCTATCGTATGTCTATGGCTTTATGCCCTTTGATATTTTTTCTTTTAAGCTGCCCGGTAGCTTTTATCACCACCAAAAAAGCAGGCCGCGCCGGCGCGATGATATACAGCTTGGCGTTTATCTTTGCTTATTTCGGGCTGATAACCATAGGCAACAGCGTAGCGGAAAAGACCGATATTACATTTTTGGTATATAGCGCGCCGTTTTTGCCGGTAATAGCCGGTTTGGCGGCGGGCGTTTATTTGTGGAAGAAGAGGCTTTCAGACTGATGAAGATTATAGACAGATACATAGCCAAGAAATTTTGGGGCCCCTTTGTATTTATTATCAGCATATTTGCCGTGTTGATATTCTTGGGCGACAGCTTGGAAAAAATGCGCTGGATAAACACCTACGGCACTACTTTGGCCTTGGTTCTTAAGTACAGCTTTTTGACTATGCCTTCCTGGCTGATACAAGTATTGCCCGTAGCGTGTCTGCTCAGCGCGCTGTTTGTGATATCGGATATGATTTCCGGTGGGGAATGGACTGCGTGCTTGGCGGGTGGATATTCGGTAAGGCAGATATTCAAACCTTTGATTTTATGTATTTTCATAATAGCGGCGGCAGGCTTTTGCGTGCAGGAATTTTTCGTGCCGGATATGAGCAAGAAAGCAGAACTTACCCGCCAGCGCAAAATAAGGGGTGAAAAGGATTGGTATTTTAACGTTCAAAACGACGTTACTCTGAGGCTGGACGGCAAGCGCGTGCTTTTCGCGAAAACGGTCAAGGCCGATGAAGGCCTTATGGAAGGTATGTTTATAGACGTTTACGATGATAACTGGGCGATAAGCTCTCAAATAAGCGCGCGGCGCTTTGTTTGGAACGAAGGCAAAGGCGTATGGGTGTTTGAAGACGGTTTTACCAGAAACTTCGGCAAGAATGCCAGTATAAAAGAGGAAAGTTTTGATATTATGGATTCCGATTTTTCCGTGCCGCCCGATCAAATAGCGGTGGGCAGCGCGAAGGCTTCTTATCTCAGTATAAGCGATTTGCTAAGACGCATAAAATTTTTAAAGGCGAGCGGGCTTACCAGCTATCAGGAGGAAACTTTCCTAAACGCGAAACTGGCCGCGCCTTTCGCCACGGTGATAATGTGCCTTTTGGGTATGCCCTTCGCGATAGCTTTAAAGCGTTCGAGCAAACTGCTTAACATAGTCGCGGCGATAGCGATAGGCTTTACTTTTTGGTGGATAGTTTCCATGCTCACTTCCGCCGGCCAAAGCGGAATGATAAACCCGATAGTGGCCGGCTGGCTGCCTGTTGGCCTTTTTGCGATAGTGGCTTATGTGGAGTTTGAAATCCTAAGAATATAACTATTTAATATTAAACATAATATTTTACATATTTAATAAGCAAGCATATAAATGATACGCTTGCTTATTATTTTTTATAAAATCTAAAATGGAGGACTTTGTGCTTAAAAAGATATTAAGACTGGTTTTAAGCTTTTGTTTGATGACGGAAGGTCTGGGCCTCAGCGCATACGGCGCGGAGGTTGCGGCGCCTTCCGCCGCGCAGGAGCGCGAACAGGGTTTTGAAAATTCGGTCTTTAAAGATCCCAATCGCTTCGGCGACGGGATAAAACTTTTTGAGCCTTCCAAATACGGCTTTTTGGCCGAGGATAAACCGCTCCTTTTGCCTTATGAGGAAGATTCTTCCGAAGATGAGGACGAATATTACAAATATAACCGCGCCTATCTGGAAAAAGTGATAAAGGATATGGACGGCGGAGTCCAGCTTAGGGAGCAGGCTACGGAGTATATCGAAATATTAAACCCCTCTCTCCTCTTGCCGATATACGGTACCACAATATCGATGACGGGGCGAAAGACTTTCGGCATCAAGTATGACGCAAAAAAATATAAAGAGAATAAAAGCACCGTAACCGACCGAGATACAAGCAGTATGGAGTTTGAGCAGGAAATGCAGCTTAAGGTGCAGGGCAAGATAAGCGACAGAATCTTTGTAGACATCGATTATGACGATCAGCGCGAAGACGCCCAAAATATAGGAGTATCCTATCGTGGCAAGCCGGGCGAGATTGTCCAAAGTGCGGACTTCGGCGATATAGAATTATCCCTGCCGGGAACGGAGTTTATATCTTACAGCAAACAGGTTTTCGGCGCGAAAATGCACCTTCAATACGGTGACGCGCATTTAAGGCTTATCGGCAGCCAAAACAAAGGCGAGAACAAAAGTAAGCAGTTCAAAGGCGATAGCGTCTTTGAAACGGTAAACATAAAAGACTTGCAATATATCAGACGCAAGTATTACGATTTGACCTTCGGCTATCAAACCGGCGCCAGCACCAGCACGCAGTGGACCTACGCCATAAAACAGGGTACGGAAAAGGTTTATATTGACGATCATACCAACGGCGGTTATCAGGTGGCGAGCAAGGCGGTGGATATAAAAACCGGCGCCGTATATCCCACCAACGGCGGGACGGCGGCCTTCAAATTGCTGACGCGCGGCGTGGATTACACGATAGACTATAACCAAAATATCCTAATATTCAACAACGGCCTCAGCGCGACGGATGTCGTAGCGATAGATTATCAAAACTCGCAGGGGGTTTGGGCCAGTTCCGCCCAGCCGGACGGTTATCCGATACTAATAAAGACAAATAACGAACGCCCGCTTGTTTCAAACGACGAACTGGATTATCAGCTGGAGATGAAGCGCTATTACAGTATAGGCACCACGCAAATCACGCGCGACGACGGCAGCGGCAATTTTATTTTGAAATTGCTTGAATCCGACGGCACGGAAGTTTGCGCCGCCAATGACAGCCGCCCCTTTTGCCAATTTACCGTCGATTACGATAAGGGTATATTTAAGATAGGCGGCAGATTCAGCGACGTCAGCTTGTATAACGCTACGCCGGCGTCTTCCACAAACAGATATTTTTTCGTGCAATATACCTCTACGGTAAAGACCTACTTTTTGGAGCCTGATTTAGTCGTCCAATCCGAAACTGTAAAAGTAAACGGGGCGACTATGGAGCGCAATAAAGACTATTACGTCGATTATGCTTCGGGCTTTATAACTTTCTACAATTCCGATTTGATAGGCTCAAACAGCGTTGTTGATGTTACCTACGATGTTGCCGGCGGCAGTGAGGATACGGCGCTTATGGGCGGGCGGTTCAATTATGATTTTACCGATAAAATATCCGTCGGCGCCAGTTTATTGAACGAATCGGGCAGCGAGCCAAAACGTGTGCCCAATGTCGGGGCGACGACAAGCAGCTTGATGGCTATGGAAGCGGATTTTAAGGTGGACAATGTGGAAGTGGTTGACGGCGTGCACGTAACTTTGGGCGCGGAGGCGGCGCAAAGCAGAAAAGACGAAAACCTTTTCGGTTACGCAATGGTGGACAGTATGGAAGAAACCAAAGAATACGTAAAAGCCTCCACTATATACAGCGATTGGAAAATAGCTTCAAACCCCACTGCGGGCACAAACTTCTTTGATGCCATTAAATGGGATTCACAGGATATTCCGATGCTTCAGATAAACCCTTCCGCGATAGCCAACGGCGACGACAAGCAAAACGTACTGTTGATAGATTACGATTTCAGCATAGCGCAGGATAAGGGCTTTGGCGACAGGGACGAGGTATCCATAGTCTACCCGATAAGCAGTTCGGGGGTCGACTTCTCCAACAAGACATTGTTCGAACTGACTATGCAAGGCGAAGAAAACGGCCCGCTTATCAATATTTCGTTTGGTACGATAAACGAAATGTCTGACAATTACACCGATTACAGCGCATTGTTGGCGGACGGATTTTCGCTGGATCAGATTTTCCCGGTATGCAGTAAATACTATGTAGCGGGAATGAACACCGTCCCCAAGACGGAAGATTTAAGATGTACCGGGAAATTGACCAATTCCGAAGATATGGGCTGGCTTTACATCAACCCGGACGGCTCGTATCAGAGATACAATCCTTTTGCCAATAACGTTTATAATCCTTGGCCTCAGCCTACGGGCGTGATAGAAACGCAGGACTTAAACGGCAACGGTTTATTGGATTCTGAAGATTTGACTTCGGGCGGCAATTTCGGTTTTGCGGGGCAGGAGATTAACGGCCTACCGGGCGGGGAGATAAACTTCAGCGGCTGGAAGACTTTTAATCAGGAGGTGGATTTCGGCTCCGCCACAAATGTTTGGGGTACTGACTGGACTTCCATACAGCAAATGCGCATTACCTTAAAGAGAAACCCCAACGGCGGTAAACTTAAAGGCCAAATCAAAATAGCGTCTTTGGGTGTATCTGGCAGCGTGTGGCAGCCGCTTGATACAGATGAGGAAGTCCTTTTAAGCTACGGCATAAACAATGTCGACAATATGAACTATAAGCCTATTTTCAGCGATAACGGCGACGGAGGGGAAGTCTTCCGAACTTTATACGGTTCTGTAAACGATTTAAAGAAAGACGACGGTACAAACAATATAGAAGAGCAGTCACTTGCTTTGCAGTACGACTTCAGCAAGAATCCGCTGCTTGATAAGGTTTCGGTGCAGAGGAACTTCAGCGCGATGGATTTTTCCAAGCACAAACAATTTAGATTTTTACTTTACAATAACGGCGAAATAGACGAGGATACATATTTCTTCCTGCGTATAGCGGCCGATGAAAACAATTACAGCGAGGTGCGAGTCCCTCTCAATTTTAAAGACGCCTGGCATCTGTACAGTTTGGAACTTATAGATACCAACGGCGACAATATCCCCGACAGGTGGGAAAATGTTTCCAAATACGATGCAACCATCACCAATGAGGGGATGTTAAATTACAAGAGGGTTGGTATAATAACTTCCGGTATTATGAAAAGCGGCGGGACAACTCCGCAGGGTGAGGTATGGCTGGACGATATTTTCCTGGCGGAATCAATCGTAACCGTCGGCAACGCCTATATGGCGCAGGCGCAGGTAAGCGTGGATAATTGGTTTGACGCGGGCGGCAAGGTAACTTATGTCGATGAGAACTTCCAAACGCCGGTGGCGGTGGCGGCCAATCAGAAGAATACTCAGGAAGATTATTACTTCAAATTTAAGAGATTTAAAAATTTGCCCATCAACGCCAAATATAACCGTTCCAATACCGTAACGCCGGACGTTTTGGGTTATAACAGCAGCAATACGGTCAGCCTCTTGGATAAAGGCGAGGTAAACCGCGACAGCGGCAGCATAAACGCGGAATATATAAATTCCAACTTCCCTCAGATAGGCGTGAATTATTCTTTTGAAAACGCCGACTATCAAATGTTGGAAAGAAACGACGACAGCGACACTTACAGCCTTACCCTTAACCATACCGCCAAGAGCAAGGACAATATAATAAAAAGCCTTTCGGCGGGCACTTCTCTGGTAAAGAGCAAGATAGATTACAGCGATTCGCAGCTTATCGCCGCGCAGGGCACCAGCTATAACAGCGACACCACCACGCAAAACTATAATTTTAAGATGACGCTTTCTCCTTGGCAGGGTACTTCCATCGTACCAAGCTACACTCTAAGCACCGCCGACGAAAAGAGAAAATATTACGATGCTTCCGTCGGGATAGAGGAATTCAGAAACAAAAAGTACAGCAAATCGGCCGCGGAGACGGCCTCAATCAGTACTGCGTTCAGGATAGCACCCTGGCTTACCCCTACCGCCAGTTACAGCGTCAGCATTAACGAGAACAATAACCTTACGCCCACTTCCTATAAAGTGAACGATAACACCTATACTTTTGACATTGGCGACGTAAAAAGTATTAACAGAAGTTCTGAGGGAAATGTGTCGCTCTCTTTAAACGGGCGCGATATGCTGCCCAAATCAAAATTATTTTCCGCGCTTACGATATCTGGCTCTTACAGAATGCAAGACGGCGACGCATGGGAAAATGTACCTGATTCCTTCGAGACTTTGGACAAACTTTGGCTTAGGAGTTCCATGGGCTTAAATTCGCCTTATAGTTACAGGAGCAGCATGACTTTGCGCGACACTTATAGCGCGGCTATGAGGTGGTCGCCTTTTAAGGAGTACGGCTTTAGCGGGATGGCCGCACCGATAAAAACGATTTCCATAATAAACAACTTCTCGCAAAGCTATCAGACCAGTGAGGATTTGGGCTCGCAGTACGAAACGGTAACTTCCACTTTGCCGGACGTGGTTTTCTATATAGACGAGCTGGAAAAACTGTTTGGCGCTTCTGATAATATACTTTCCGGCACAAATTTGAAACTCAAATATGCCTTATCTACTAACGAAACCCTCGGCACCAGCTATAAGGAAGATATCGCCTACGGCGGCGATTTGCGCTTTGTGCTTTTTAATTATTTTGACACAACTTTAAGCTATACGCAACAGACGCAGGACCAAACGGACTTGTTGGTCAATCAGCCTTTGGCGAGCTATTTGAGGAAAGATTTTTCCGCTCAGACTTCTTTCTCGCATCGCGCCTTCCGTTTTACTCCCAAGATAACCTATATCTATGACCGCAGCGAGGAAGTGGGCGACGTCTTGGTCGACAGCGTGGAGGAAATCGTACCCAGCCTTAATATCCGGGTGGACTTCAATTTGCCTTTCAGCTTCCGCCTGCCGATTTTGGGCGCGCAGTATCTTATGACAAACCGCGTGATATGGAATACAACCGCCAGCTATTCGCGCAGGCGTTCTTTTACCGTGGAAGAAAACCGCGATCTCTTGGATATTACAACTAGTTTGGATTATGAAATTTCCAAAAATATGCGCATAACGCTTTCCGGCGCTTTCCAGAATTTCAAACATCTTTATATAGCGGAGGATTCTTATACCGCTTACAATATCGGCACCGTCCTTACGATACAGTTCTAGCGGCATTGTTTATGAATCGGAAAATTTTTATAAAAGCGCGCGATTTGTTTTTGCATTTATTTTTCCCGCGGACCTGTTTTTGCTGCGGGCGGGATATCCCGAAGTCAAATCCCGCTTTGCTGTGCAGGGAATGTTTGCTTAAACTTGAGCGCTGCGAAGGGCTTATCTGCCGCCGCTGCGGACTGCCTTTAAAAAACGGCGGGGCCTATTGTTTTAACTGCCGCGGCGGCAAAGCCTCAAAATATAAATGTTCGTTTATACGCTCTTCCTTGGTTTTCAATGAGCCTTCACGTTCTTTAATCCATTCGTTTAAATACGAAAAATATACCGACATATCCAAATTCTTCGCCGCTTTAATGTATAAAACATATAAGGAAAATCCGCCTTATTTTGAGGCGGAGTTTATGACGCCCGTACCCATACACACCCGCCGCTTGAGGGAAAGGGGTTTTAATCAGGCTTTTCTCCTGGCAAAAGAACTTTCCAAATTAAACGGTGTGGAAGTAAACGATATATTGATAAGAACGCGCAAGACAAAAAGCCAAACTTCGCTCGGGCGCGCCGAACGCAAAGAGAATATAAAAGACGCTTTCGCCTTAAAAGCCGGGGCCGATGTCAAAGGCAAGGCTTTTATTTTGATTGACGACGTTTGCACTACCGGCGCCACTTTGGAAGAATGCGCCCGCATTCTAAAGGAAAACGGCGCGCGGGAAGTTTTGGCTTTAACCGCTCTTAGAGAGTAGGCCGATTTTCCCTTGTTGTTTGATCCTATTTGGATAAAGCGTATTTAACTGCCGCGAGCATTGAAGATTCGTCGGCTTTGTTTTTGCCCGCGATGTCAAAAGCGGTGCCGTGCGTCGGCGATACTCTTAAAAATTTAAGGCCCGCGGTTATGTGTATTACAGGCTCTTTGGCGGCCAATTTGAGGCCGAGCAGCGCCGCGTCGTGGTAAGTTATTAAAATCGCTCCGCTAAGCCCTTTCTTATGCCGAAGCCACAGAGCGTCTATCGGATATGGGCCTGATATGTTGAGGCCTTCTTTTTTAAGCTCTTTTACTGCCGGCATTATCGTTTGGATTTCCTCTTTTCCTATCTTGCCGCCGTCGCCGCAATGAGGATTGAGGGCGGAAACTTCAATGGGAGTATTTCTCCCCGCGATGTTTGCCAATATTCTGGCGGCGTCTTTAATGCGTTTTTTATCTATGGCTTTGCTTAAATCTTTTACGGCGTAATGTTCGGTTATCAGGGCGCAAATCAATTTGCCGCTTTTAAACGTCATAAGGGCACCTTCCCGCGCGGCTTTATCTCTTAGAAATTCTGTATGCCCCATATATTTTACGCCCGCTTTTTGCCAGGCCTCTTTTGATATTGGTGCGGTAACAAGAGCGTCGGCTTGTTTGGCGAGCATTAAATCCACCGCCTTTTTAAGAGCTTTAAAAGAAACATCTCCGCCCCGTTTTGATAGTTTTGCCTCTTTGGGGGCACGAAAGGGGGATTTTATGTCGATATATTTTATATCGCCCTTAAGCGGGCCGAATTTTTTAAAGTTTTCAATATCTCCGATCAGCGTAAATTCCGCCGCGCCTGGTTTGATTTTTTTTAAAGCCTTGAAAGTTGTTTCGGGCCCTATGCCGTAGGGGTCGCCCAAAGTTATTATTATTTTTTTCATAAATTAAAAAAGGGCGGGACCGCCCCGCCCTTTGAAATAAGCCTAAAGCTATTTTTTATTTTCGGTTTTGGCGGGCTCGGCTTTTGCCTTGTCGGACTCCGCTTTAGCGCCGTCTTTTGCCGATTGCGCTTTTCCGTCCGCAGAGGCATTTGCCGGCTGCGAATATTCAAATTTGACCATTACCTTAATTTCCGCTTTATCTTTAAGCGAGGCCAAATAATCCAAATTGGCTTTTTGCATTTCCGTAGCTGTCAGGAACTGGGCCAATTCGGGTTCTATATCTTTATAGGTAAAGTCTTTCTGCGCTTTTTTCTCGTTAACTTTTATTATATAGTAGCCGTCGTCCGTCTTGATGGGGTCGCTAATCGCGCCTACTTTGATATTGAATACTTTTTCGTCAAAATCTTTGGGCATAAGGCCTTTAATCAAAATCATTTCGCCGCCGGTAGCCAAAGCGGCTTTGTCGTTGGAGTATTTCTCTATCGCCTCGACAAAAGTAATCTTGCCGGAGGTTATTTGTTTTTTAATGTCTTTGGCCTCCTTCTCTTTAAGTTTCCAGTTGGCCTGCGTGGCGTTTTTATCCACCTTTATGAATATGGGGGAGAGTTTTATTTGCTCCGCAGTAAGCTGGGTAAGTTTCGCGGCTAAGGGGGCGGCCAAGGTGAGTCTTTCTCTGGAAAGCTTCTTTATTTCCGTTTCGTTGCCTTTCATCAATACGCGTATATCGTCGTAGAGCTGTTCGGTCTGCTCCTTGGTGGGAGCCTTTGCCTTTTCTCTCGCGACGGCGTCTATCATCTTCTTTACCGCAAGCTGATCTTTTATGCGTTGTTCAAATTGCTTATAGGTAAGCCCTTCTTTTTTGAGTTCCGCGTTAAAGGCTTTTTGGGCTTCTTTTTCGGAGAGAGTTTTGCCGTTCTCGTCCTTTTCAAAACGTTTTTTGATTTCTATTACATTTTCGTTGACTTCGCTGTCTTTTACTTTTATATTCTGTTCTTTTGCCGCTTGTAAAAGGAGCTGCTCTATTATCATTTGGTTTAAAACTTCTTCTTTTATGGCCGTTACATTGTCCTGATTTTCCAGCAGGGCCGGATTTTGCTTTTTGTAGACTTCCATTGTGGTGTCTATTATTTTTTGATATTCGGAATTCATTATGGGAGTTCCGTTTACCGTCGCCACGGTGGAATCCACCACTTTCGCATTAAGCAGAGCCGTACCTAAAAATAAGGCCGCCATAATTACGGTTATTTTATTTGCTTTCATTATTTGTTACCTCCACGCCGTACTTGCCTTTTAGGGAATTTAAGTAGGCGTCCATTTTTTGTCTTTCCAAAATTTCTTTTATACGGTCCTTAGCTTTATTGTAGCTAAGTTTTTCTTCGCCCGTTTTCATTATTATATGAAATCCGCGCGGCGTTTTTATGAATCCTTGCACCTGATAGGCGGGCGTATTGGCCGCGGCCACCTCTATCTGGGGCAGATATTCGCCAGGAATGAAGGGGGGCAATTCGCCTTTATTTTTCTTGGAAACTGGATCTTTTGAAAATCTTTTTACCGCGTCCTGGAACGTTTGTTTGGTTTTCGCGTTGCGTATGGCGCGGGTAACGTCGGCCGCTTCTTTGGCGTCTTGCAGCACTATTTCCATAAGATAGATCTGATAGGGATATTTATCGTGGTAGGCTTTTATTTCCTCTTCGCTTACGGCTATTGTACCGTCGTCATAGAGTTTTTGCGCCATCAATCTGGAAAGCGAATACTCTTTTGCTTTGGCCAGGCTTCTTTTTTGTTGATCTTCGATATCTTTTATTTCCTTAATATATTTTGGGTCTTTTTCCAAGCCGCTGTCCTTTGCGGCTTTTATGATAAGTTTCTCGTTGATCAAATAATTAAGGAAGTTTTCCCTTCCGATATCCGTGCCCAAATATTTTTGGAACGAATCGTCCAAAGAAGACGCTTCCGTTTCAAAATCGGTTTTAGTTATAGGTTCGCCCGCCACTGTCGCCAGGACGTCCCCACTTTGCGTATTATTGTTTAGCGGCATTTTCTCGCAGGCGCACAGTATAAGCAGAGCCGCTGCCAAAAGAGTTAATTTCCTCATACATACAGTTTAGCAGTTTTAAGGCAGATAAGACAATAAAGGCGGATAAAAGCGTTATGTTCGTACAGGCGGCGGCAGAAAGGAGTCCGTATAAATTATGTTTTATTTTATTTGGGCGGCGTCATTTGCGTTTTGCTCGAAGAGCATTACGGCGTTTAACATGGCCATAAGTTTTTTGGCTTGCGCGATAGGCTCGCCGTTTTTATGGTATATTCTAAGGCCGTCGCCGTTGGGTGCGGGAAGGAACTTCAAATTTTGGCGGAAAACTTCCAGCAGTTTGCCGATTGAGTGTTCCGGTATTTTAAAGGTTCGTGTAAAGAAAAATTCCGTAAAATTCTCCCCGCTTTCTATATGTCGGATATTTATTTTGCCCGCGTCCATGGACAGCTGCATAATCTCTATCAGGTTAAGCAGTTCCTTAGGGGCTTTGCCCGCCATATTTTCCAATTTGGCCAACAGCAGTTTTTTGCCTTCGTAATCCGATACCATAAACTCTTTATAATATCTAAGACGTTCGTTATCATTAGGCATATAATCGGGCGGGATATAGGCCGGCACTTTGAAGTTGGTGGTGGCGTATAAGGTTCTTGCTACAGGTATACCTTTGAGTTTTTTGACTTCGTTGGCCACCAAATCGCAGTATAAGGAAAGGCCGACCTCGTTTACGTATCCGTGTTGGCGTACGCCAAGCAATTCGCCGCCGCCCCTTATTTCCAAATCGCGCAGGGCTAGTTTAAAGCCGCTGCCCAGCTCGCTAAATTCCATTATCGCGCTGAGGCGTTTGCGGGCTTCGTCGTTGACGACTTTTTTCTTCTTGGCTATTTTCCCGAAGAAACTATCCACCGAGTATTCCACTTCTTCCTCTTTTCGCTTTAAAAGCCATTGCGGGTGCAGTAGGTAGCAGAACGCTTTGTTTGAAGAGCGCCCTATTCTGCCGCGCAGCTGATATAACTGCGCCAGCCCGAAATTCTGTGCGTTTTCTATTATAAGAGTATTGGCGTTGGTGACGTCCAGTCCCGATTCTATTATCGTAGAAGCCAAAAGCACGTCGTAGCGTTTGTTATAAAAATCCCAAAGGGTATTTTCCAGGGAGCGTTCGTCCATTTGTCCGTGTGCGGCGCAAATGCGGACTTCGGGCAGCAGTCTTTGCAGATAAGACAGTTTTTCCTGCATGGTTTCGACCTTGTTGTAAAGATAAAACACTTGTCCGCCGCGGGCGATTTCCTCCCGTATGGCAGTGGTTACCAGTTCGTCGCTGTAAGGCAATACTCTGGTTTTTATCGACATTCTGCCCTGCGGCGGCGTTTGGATTATCGACATTTCCCTCAAGCTGGAAAGCGATTGGTTTAAAGTTCTGGGTATCGGGGTGGCCGAAAGCATTAAGGTGTGCACCCCCAGGGACTTGGCTTTTATTTTCTCTTTCTGTTTTACGCCGAAGCGATGTTCCTCGTCTATGATGCAAAGGCCGAGATTTTTGAAATCAACGTCTTTTGAAAGAAGCCTGTGTGTGCCTATGGCTATGTCTACAACTCCCTTCTTTATCCTTCCGACGATGTCTTTTTGTTCCTTTTTCGTCTGGAAGCGGCATAGCATTTCTATCGTTACGGGGAAGGCGGCCATTCTCTGCGTGAAGGTTTTATAATGCTGGGCGGCCAAGACGGTGGTCGGCACCAGTACAAGCACCTGCGTTCCGCTTAAGGCCGCGCGCAAAGCCGCGCGCATCGCCACTTCCGTCTTGCCGAAGCCTACGTCGCCTATAAGAACCCTGTCCATCGGGCGGGACTGTATCAAATCGGCCATAATCTCCTCTATGGCTTTGGTTTGGTCCGGCGTTTGTTCGTAGGGGAAGGAATCGGCGAATTCCCGCTCGAGTCTATCGTCGCCAAACAGTTCTTGGGCTTTATTGGCTCTGCGCAGCGCTTCAAGGCGTAAAATTTCCTTGGCGGTTTTCTGTGCGTCTTCTTTTACTCTTTTCTTAACCTCGCGCCAAGCATTTCCGCTGAGAGATGAAATCCTGGGAGCTTTGCCTTTCAAACCTATGTATTTTTGTATTTTCCTGAAATCGCTTACGGGAATGTAAAGTTTCTCGCCGCGTTTGTATTCGATAATAAGACAGTCTACGGGAAGACCGTCATTCATGAGGGTTTTCATTCCCTGGTAGCGGCCTATGCCGTGTTCCTGATGCACGATATAATCACCAGTTTCCAGCTCCTTAAAACGGATATGCTTGGCTTGATTGCTGTCGAATTTCTTTATCAGCGAGGAGCCCCTGTAAGTCCTGTTCAAAACTTGAGTGGAAGTATAGATTACGAATTTTCCTTTGGGGCTGTAAAAGCCTTCTCTTAACGGGGCTATCAGAAGGGGAATTTTACGCAGATTTTCATAATCGGCGAAGACGTCCTGCAGTCTTCTCAGCTCGCCCATATTAAGGCAGTATAGTTTTAGGGAGTAACCCTCTCTCAGTCGCTCGCCCGCCAATGAATCGAAAAGTTTAAAATCTGCGTTAAGGGAGGTGTTCTGCTTTAGCCCGCCGTCTTCAAAGCCCTCTACGGGCAAATTATAAAAAGCGGTTTGCGCCTGCGGCAATAGGGCCGCGGCCTGTTCTGGCGGATTGTAGAGAAAAACCTCAAAATCTTTTGTCCAGTTAGCCAAATTGGAGGGTGTTTTTTCAAAGGCGAGCGGGGAAACGGCATAGCTTTCCAAATTCTCCTTGGTGTTTTGCGTTTCTATATCAAACAAAGATAGCGTGCTTACCATATTACCGCTGAAGTATATTCTGCACGGGCTTTCGTAATTGGGGCTGAAAATATCGACCACGGAACCCCTTACGGCGTATTGGCCGGATTTTTCTGTAAAGTCCGCGCGTTCGTAGCCGTATTTTTCCAGTTTAAAGAGCAAGTCCCCCCTGGTTATGGTTTGGGCTATATTTAAATTGATTATCCCGTCCGAGAAATCCTTTTTGCCGGGCAATTCTTTGGCGCAGGCGGAATATAAAGCCGCCGCGGCGACGGGTTTGTCAGAAGAATAAATATCGTAAAGCCCGGCGCTTAGGGAGTATTTGTCTTCCCCTATCAATGGGGAAATGAAATCTTTTTGCGGGGCGAAGGTTTTTAAAGCGAAGATGAAATCTTCCATTTCCTGTTCGTCCCGGCAGACAAAAAGGGTATTCGCGACGCCCTCTTTTTTGAGTTTGTCGGCTATCAAAAAAGCCGCGGCCGAAATATTAGGCAGCAATATGTTCTTTATCGACATATATTATAAAGATAAAAAACGCCCTTTATCTCAGGATAAGGGCATTTTCTGAAATTTAACTTTAGAAAGAGCTCGGCTCCGTCCCTTTCTTGAACGCTTCCAGGAATTTGTTTTTATCGCCCGGCAAAGCCAGCTTGCCCGTATCGGGATTGATAAAAGCAAAGGATATGCCGTCCGGTACGGGGAAGTCGTCGGCCGGTTCGTCTTTTAATACTTCCTGCATTATTGCCGTCCACCACGGGGCTACCGCTCCGCCGCCGGTCCAGCGTCCGCTTTCCTGTGATGTATCATCGTCGTATCCCATCCACGCGCCCGCTGCTATATTGGGCGTCATTCCTATAAACCAGGTATCTCTGTGGCTTTGCGAAGTTCCCGTTTTACCGGCTAAAGGCTTTTTTAATGCTCTGGCTACTCCGCCTGTGCCGCGCTGTACTACGCCTTTCATCATATTTATGAGAATAAAAGAATCCTGCGGGGAAAACGCTTCGCGTTCGTTGGGGATATGCTGTTCCAGCACGCGTCCGTTTTGGTCTTCCACGCGTTCTATGGCGTATTCCTCAACGTAAATACCGTTATTGGCAAAGGTGCTGAGCGCGCTGACAAGTTCGTCAAGGCTCATCACGGATACGCCCAAAGCCAAAGCCGGTGCATTTGGCAGTGCCGATTTTACGCCTGCCCTTCTTGCCACGTTTATCGTGTTCCTTACGCCTACGGCGTCAATCAGGTTTACCGCCACGAGGTTTTTGGAAAGCTCCAAAGCTCTTCTTAAAGTGGAAAAACCGGAAGATCCGCCGCCAAAGTTCCTCGGCGCCCAGACGTCAAAATCTTTGCTGTACATAAAAGGCTGCGCCGCCAGCTGCAGTGAATATTGGTCTTTTGCTTCGTCAAATACGCGCCAGTTGGAACCGTCGTAATAAAACACCATTTCCAAATCTTTTACCATTGAAGAGGGTGTGTAGCCCTTTTCCAAAGCGGCCATCCAAACAAATGGTTTGAAAGCGGATCCGGGCTGCCTTTTGGCCTGAGTTGCCCTGTTAAAACGGGATTCTTCATAGTTCCTTCCTCCCACCATTACCCGTATGGCACCCGTTTTGACGTCCCTGGCGAAAAACGCCCCTTGCAGTTGGGGATATTCTTCCTGTTCGGGTTTTTCTTCGGAGGTTTGCTCGTCCTCGTTTTCGAGGTTTTCTTCCGAGGGGATATCTTCGTCTATAATTTCTATACCCAAATTCTTGGCTATTTTTAAATCGTATTCGTGCAGGCGTTCATTCATTATCTGCTCGGCAAGGGCCTGTTTTTCTATATCTATCGTGGTATAAATGTTAAGACCGCCTTTCCAAAAGGTATCCATACCGTACTTGGGTTCGAGTATGCGTCTTACGTATTCAATAAAGTAAAGGCCGGGCTTTTCGTCGGCTTGTTTCTTTTCCGGCAAAGGTTCCTCTTTTGCGGCTTTGGCTTCATCTTCGGTTATAAAGCCCATTTCCAACATGGAGTTTAATACCAAAGCCCTTCTTTGTTTTGCCATTTCAGGATGCGCGAAAGGATTGTACCTGCTGGGCAGGGGAATTACTCCAACCATCATGGCGCTTTCGCCTAAAGTCAGTTCGCTTAAGTCCTTGTTGAAGTATTTCTTCGCGGCCGCTTTAACGCCGTAAGCGCCTTCACCCAAATAAATTTCGTTAAGGTACATTTGCAGGATTTCCTGCTTGCTGAAAGCGTGTTCTATTTGTACGGAAAGGAAAATTTCCCTTATTTTTCTAATGATTTTCTTTTCCTTTGTAAGGAATACGCCCCTGGAAAGCTGTTGTGTCACCGTAGAACCGCCTTGAGCGGCTTTTCCTATTAAGAGGTCGTTTATCAAAGCCCTCAAAATGCCTTTGAGCGAGAACCCGGCATGCTTAAAAAAATTTCTGTCTTCCATCGCAATTACGGCGTTTTGGATGTCTACGGGTATTTCGTCAAGCGGGACGAGTTGTCGTTTTTCCACGGAAAATTCGTATATAAGGTTATTGTTCCTGTCAAAAACTTTAGTGGTTAAAGAAGGGGAGTATTCCTCAAGCTCATAAACGGGGGGGATACCCGATACGATATAGTATGTAACCGCCGCGGAAACAAATATGACGAACAGCGCCGCGCAGATAAAGGAAAGTATAAAAAACTTAGACTTAAATATATTCATTATTTAATTATATCAATTTATGTAACTATAAAACATAATTGAAAATTAGTACAATAAAATTATGGATATTTGTAAGAAAAAAAATTCGCTCTGTTGCCGCGTGGGCAAGAAGGAGCTGGATTTTTCCTGCGCGCCGCAAAAGGAATTGCCGGAGGCTAGCCAAACCTCCGCTTCCAAATATACCTGTCTGTATCTTTTGGACAGAAGCCATAAATGCGCCTTTATTTACGGCTGCGGGAACGAATTTCCGAAGAACTTCAAAGATCAGGTAAAGAAAAGCGCCCTGCACGTAAATTCCCACAAAAAGGCTTTCGAAAATCAGAAAATATCTTATGAATGGTTTTTGGACGGCTCCAAGAAAAAGCCGGAATTGTACCGGACTATGCTTGTGCCTCTTGGCGAAGAAAACGGGGAAGTAGATAAGGTTTTGGGCATAGTCAGAAAGGTTAACGATAAGCCGGAAACGCAAAATTTGTCCTATAGCGTTGCGGAAGGCGAGGCGCCCAGCATGGTTCGCCTTTTGATGAATAACCGAGAGGCGGAAAAAAAGAAAATAGCTTCTCTTCTGCATGACGAAATCGGTTCGGCCGCGGTAGCGATAAATTCTCTCTTGTCTATCCTTAAGGAAGACATAAAAGACGGCAAAAAGGCTCAAGCTCTTAAAGACGCGGACAAATTACAAAAAGCGGTGGCCAGTTCCATGGAGAGAATGAAGAAGGCCATAATCAATTTGAGGCCGCCTCAGCTCGACGATGTCGGGCTGGACGCCGCCCTTCGGCATTTGGTCGACGGCGTTGCGGAAAGTTCTTCTCTTGAAATAGACTATAAATATAAAATAGAGGAGGAAGTAAAACTTTCCGAAGACGTAAAAACCGTCCTGTTCAGAACGGTTCAAGAGGCTTTAAACAATGTAGTTAAACACTCCAAAGCCGATAAGGTGAAAATAAGCCTTAAGCAGGATGCGGACAAAATTCTGCTTTTGGTGGAAGACAACGGTATCGGCTACGAGGAAGAGGGTAGCAAATCCGCCGACAAACTGGGGATACTGGGAATGAAAGAAAATATATCCTATATCGGCGGCAGTATGGCTATAGAAGGCAAACGCGGAAAGGGAACAAAAATAAAGGTTGTTTGCCCGATAATTTCATATAAGAGGTTTCTATGATAAAAATAGCGATGGCTGATGATCACGTAATAGTACGCGATGGCATAAAAGCCGTAGTGGAGCGCAAAGGAAAGGATATGCGCCTTGTAGCGGATTTTTCAAACGGGAAGGACCTGCTTGAATTTGCCAAGAAGGAAGGCGCGGACGTATATTTGGTAGATGTTTCAATGCCCGTTTTAAACGGTATAGAAACTGCTTACAAACTTCAGAAGGCGCAGCCTTCGTCCAAGGTTATAATGCTTAGCATGTACGATGACAGAATTACGGTGGAAAAATCGTTAAAAGCGGGAGCCAAAGGCTTTGTGGTTAAGGTGAGCGAAGCCGACGAAATTTTGGAGGCGGTAAAAGCCGTAACGGAGGATAAAGTTTTTCTTTCACCTTCTGTAAAAGGCTATTTTGAGAACGGCCTCCCCGGCGGCAAGATAAGCAGGGCGCGCCGCAGAAAACAGCTTACCCCCAAGGAAAAAGAGATTTTACAGCTTATCGCGGAAGGATACAGCAGCAAACGCATGGCCGAAGAATACGGCCTTTCTGTAAACACAATACACGTGCACCGCAATAATATAATGAGGAAGCTAAATATACACAAGCAGGCCGATCTTATAAGATACGCCATAAAAGAGGGCATAGCGCACATATAGTATGAGGATAATAGCCGGTACGGCCAGGGGCCGCAAAATATTTTCTGTATCCAAAAACTTACCTGTCAAACCGATATCGGACAGGATAAAGCAATCGGTTTTTGATATAATCCGCCCGCGCATAACGGGCGCAATTATGCTTGACTTGTTCGCGGGAACGGGGAACGTATCTTTGGAGGCTTTGTCGCGCGGCGCGCTTAAGGCGGTTATGGTGGATAAGGAGCCGGCCTGCCTTAAAGCGCAAAGGCGTAATTTGGAGCATTTGGGCTTTGAAGACAGGGGTAAATCCCTAAAGGGCGATTTGCTCGCCAAAGATTTGGCTTGGCTCTACGCTTACAGCGAGGGCGAAGGCTACGACATTATTTTTATGGGTCCGCCGTACAGGGACATAAACAACAAGCCGCTTAAATTTTCCGCTCCGGTTCTGGAAAAAGTGGCGCAGGCCAAACTTTTGGCCGATAACGGTATAATAATTTTGCAGCATCACAAGACGGAAGAGTTTGCCGTGCCGCCCTCTCTGGAAATTTACAGGGAAGAGAAATACGGCGATACTTTGGTGCACTTTTTGAGAAATAAAAATGATACCCAACAATCCTAAGGAATTAAATTATTCCAAAGTAAAGACATACAGGGATTGCCCGTACCTTTTCAAGCTGAAATATATAGACGGTAAAAGGGAGGGCCTTATCCCTGCGACGTCGCTTGGCGTTTCGATACACCGCACCTTGGAGGCGTACCACGCGCAAAGCAACGACCCGAGCGAACTGCTTAGATACTATAACCGTTTTTGGCTTGGCGCGGGCTATGGCAGTGCGGGCGAGCAGATGGAATATTATCTTAAGGGCAAGCGAATGCTTGAGGTGTATGAGCAGAAAGAATATTCGCGCGACACTACGGTAGACAGTACGGAGCGGGAATTTATTTTTGAGTACGAGGGATGGAGCTTCCGCGGCAAGATAGACCGGGTGGATCGTTTGCCCGACGGCAGTTGGGAAGTGATAGATTATAAAACCGACGCGGCGATGGATGAAAATTTCGACATAAAAGATTCTCTTCAGCTGGGGATATACAGCATCGGCGCGCGGCGCGCGTGGAATATGCAAAAGGGGAAAGCGACGATGTATTTTGTCGCTTTGGACAAGAAAATATCGGCCGATTTTTCAATTTTCGACGAGAAGTTTATACTTGATACTTTTATTTTGGCGGGGCAAAGCATAGAAGCGGGCGAATTTGAGCCCGATACCCGCCATTGCAAGTATTGTCTTATGAACAACCGTTGCCCTTACAGCACGGAAAAAGGGGAGGATAAAAAATGAAATTTTTCGCGGGTCTTGTTATCGGGGTATTGCTTTGCGCCGCGTTGGCGGGTTTTGGCGGATATTATCTGCTTGGCGAATTGAAGAATATGGGGCAGACGCAGAAGGCTACTTATGCGCAGAATACCGTGGCGGCGGATCCTGCGCAGGAGGCGCTTAGGCAGGCTTTGGAATCTTTCAACGCCGCTTCCGATCCGCGGGATATGATTGCGGGATTGGATAGGATAATAAGCCTCCGCCCCGACGAGCCGCAAGCCTATGCGGCCAAAGCGGCCCTGCTGATGAACCAAGGCGATTATCAAGGCGCGCTTTACAACTATAACAAGGCTTTGTCTTTGAATCCCAATTCGGCCGATTTATATTTGGGCAGAGCCACCGCTTTAATGATGAACGGCGATTATGAACGCGCCAATATGGACTTGAGTACGGCTTTGAATTTAAACCCCAGCTTGGCGCAGGCCTATTATAACAGGGGCGTGAGCAATATCAATTTAGCCAGAATAAGGCCAGCGATGGCAGATTTTGCGCAGGCCCAAAAACTGTTTGCCTCCGCGGGCGACAGAGCAAATTATATGCAGGCCGCCCAAGCGTTGAACTTAATCAAAAGTCAAAGTGCGGCTTTAAATAAAAATTCGGCCGCGGCAAAGGCGGATATGGCTAAAACGGCGAAGGAACTGAGGGTTTCTTCTTCTCCCGCGGCAGACCGAAATACGGCGGCTAAACTAAAAAGCGAACTTACCCGCAGTTTGAGCGGAATGTCGGAGAGCCTGAAAAACGGCGACAATAAGAATATGCTGGAGAAATTTAAGCAGGTATCGGCGGGGCTCAATTCCGGCGAAGTCGACCTGGGCGATTTTAATTCCTTCCTTAATTCCGCCTCCGAGAAAATGGCGCAAGAACAAGGCTCCGCTAAGAAAAACCTTTTGGATTATACATCCGACGCCAAAGAAAAAATGGCGAAGGGCGATTATCAGGGTGCGGTGGCGGATTTGGATAAAGCGATAGAATTATCTTCCAAGCCTTCGGATTTATACGCCCAGCGCGCGGCGCTCAATATGCAAAATAAGAATTATAAAGCCGCGTATGAAGATTATTCCAAAGCGATAGAGGCCGATAAAAATAACGCTTCTGCTTTGTTAAACAGGGCCAAGCTGCTTTCGTCCATGGGCAACAGCAAAGCCGCCGCGGCGGACGCGGACGCGGCAAAAGCTCTATACGAGCAGCAAGGCAATAAGGAAGGCGCCATACAGGCGGAAAACATTTCTAATTTGGCGCGCGGCGTAAGCACGCAGAAAAGGAGCGTAAGGGACGGGATATCGGAGGCTCTTTTCAAAGACGCTTCCAACGCATACGCCAGCGGGAACTACCAAGAATCTTTAAATAAATTCAACGAGCTGGCCCAGCGCCAACCCGATGTGCCTGAGGTCTATTATAACAGGGCGATAGTCAATGCGGCGGCGGGCAATAAAGAGGCCGCTTTGAAAGACTACCGCCAGGCCTCGGCGATGAATCCCAATTTGCCGGACGCGCGCATTGGCGCCGCTTCTATACTTATGGAGCAGGGCAAAGGCGAGGAAGCCATTAAGGAAATAAACGCCGCGCTTGAAATCAATCCCAATATAGCATCTGCCTACAAGATGAGGGGTATGCAGACTCTTCAAAACGGCGACGCGCAAAAGGCTGTGGAAGATTTGTCCAAGGCGATAGAGCTGGACAATAAAGATGGGGCAAGTTATTTTTCCAGAGCTTTGAGTTATGCCCAGCAGGGTAACTTCGATAAGGCTCGGGAGGACTTCGCCAATGCCAATGCCTTGGCAGCAGAGCAGGGTAATCAGGAACTGTTAAATGAGGTCGCCAAATACCAGAAAATGCTGGAAGACGTGGTAACCCAGCAGGCTCAACAGGCTCGGCAGCAGGCTGCGCAGCAGTAAGAAAAGAATTATTTAAACCCAAAAATATCGGGCAAGTTTCCTGCTTGCCCGATTTGTTTTTTTTGTTCGTTTTTATTTTAAACGAAAAAAAGAGCTCCTTCCAAAAAATATTCGTTTTTCGTATTATTACCCGCCGAGCCCCACCGTTATAGAGCGGACGGCATTTGGCTAAACAATATTAAAAATATAAAATATATTAAATGACAGAGGAATTGTTTGCTAAATTTTCCGCTTCCAGAACGCCCTGCCCGCAAGATTTTCCCGCGGGTAAAATGTTTATTCTTTTGCAGGACCCTTTCGGTTTATGGTGCAATTTCCATGCACCAAAAGAGGCGGCGGTAGAAGAGCCTAATTTATATGAACATCTGCGCGGTAAAACCGATAAGAGCAACCGCGACGCGTGGATATATGCTCATTGCCAAAAAGTTACGGTTATATGCGGCTCAAGCGAAGGCGAAAAATTCAAAAAAACGCTTGAGGCTATGGCCAGGGGCGATGACGGTATCATCGGCGGAGTGCTTTGGGATTTAAGACAGCCCCGTGGCGTATACGGCAGCGTAAATTTGCTTTTTAAGGTAAACGAGGGCAAAAGCGTTTTCGGCGATTATCATTACAAGATAGTCCAGCTTAAGCGCGCGGGCGAACTTAAAGAGCATTATTCCATGCAAACCGCTTTAATGAACAATATTCTTGCCGAGATACAAAATTACAATCACGGATCTGCCCTTTTTATTCTTAAAGAGAAAGAACAAATTTTAGATTGCGTTAGAGTTTTGCCCCGCGCCTTGGAATATGTCGCGCAATGGCACGACATTAGGGAGAAAAAACTTTTGCCCGAAGCGAAGAAGCCCCCAAAGGCCGCTCTCTCGCCTTGGCGGGTATACGCTAACGAATATGTTTTCAAGAACAAAGATTTGGTTCTCTTTCCGCATTTAAGCGCGCAAATGCGCAAAGTTTTGAGAGATAACGGCCTCGCTACTTACGAAGACGTATATAAAGCGGGTTTGGAGAAAATAAAAGAGATTTTAAAAGAGCCCGTCGCCGATGAGGCCCTGGCCGTGGAAACTTACGCGCACGCTTTGGCCTATCACGAGAATATGCCTGTAAAGAGGGATGTCTCCCATTGGCCGCCGTCGCCAAAAAAACGGAATTTGTATTTCGACTTTGAGGCTACGGAAACTTTTACCGCGCACAGCATATCGTTTGTGTATCTTATAGGGATATGGGATAAGGAAGCGGACAAATTTGTCTACTTCGTGGCAAAAGACGAGAGCGAGGAGAAAATTATATTCAAGCAGTTTGCCGATTATGTCGGCCAAGACGATGCGGTGTTGTATCATTGGACGGAGTATGAAGTAAAGAAAATGCGTTCTTTATGCGAAAAATATCCCGACATAAAAACCGATTTGGAAAAATTGGTGTCGCTCTGCGTAGATTTGAAGATAGCGGTGGAAAAGGCCTTTTATTTGCCCGCGCCCAGCTTGTCTTTAAAAGCGGCCGCGCCCGCTTTCGGGTTCCGCTGGCGCCAGGACGACTGCGGCGCCATGGACAGTATGGTATACTTCACCAATTGGCTTAAAACCGGCAATAAGGAACAGCTTGATAAAGTGCTTATGTACAATGAAGACGATTGCAAAGCTATGCTTTTTGTCGAGAACTATTTAAACGATAAAGAGGCCCTTTCATTATGAAAAAGAAATACGAAATAATGATAAAAGCCGTAAAGCGCGCGGCGGCTTTGGCCAAGCGGCATATAGGGAAAGTTGGATATGAGCTTAAAGGCAGAAGCAATTTGGTTACGGCCGCGGATATAGCCTGCCAAAAAGAAATAGTAAAAATAATATCAAAAGCCTTCCCAGATCACGCTTTTTTGGCGGAGGAAAAACAATCCGGCCTAAAGAAGGAAGGACGCTATGTCTGGGTAATAGATCCGATAGACGGTACAACAAATTACGCGCATACTTTCGCGCACAGTGCGGTATCGGTGGCGCTTACCGATAACGGCGAGCCGATTATGGGCGCGGTTATGGACATTTTTAAAGGGGAGCTCTTTACCGCGGTTAAAGGCAAAGGCGCAAAACTTAACGGCAAGAAAATAAAAGTGTCTTCCGTTGCCAAGCTGAAAGACAGCCTTTTGATAACGGGTTTCCCTTATGATCGCGCTCCGATAAGGAAAGTGCATATCCCGATATTTGCCGATTTTCTTTTTGAAAGCCATGACGTCCGCCGCAGCGGTTCTGCCGCTTTGGACTGCTGTTGGATAGCTTGCGGCCGCGCAGACGGATATTGGGAATTTTCGATAAATCCTTGGGACTGCTGCGCCGGCACTTTGATAATAAAAGAGGCCGGCGGGAAAGTTACCGATTTTAAGGGACGGGAACTTTCCGAATTGGAGCGGTACGGAGCGGAATTTTTGGGCAGTAACGGCAAAATCCATAAAGAAATGCTAAAAATAATAAATAAGACTTTGGGGTGTTTATGAAAGTATCTAAAGTAAATCAATACAGCGTATTTTTGATAAACGAACCTGGCGCTTTGGAAAAATTTGCCAATTTGCTATACTCGGCGGGATTGGATATATCTGGGCTGTCTTCTGAAGTCCGTTATGAAGCCGCTGTGGTTAAATTCGTCTTAAGCGACAGCGAACGCGATAAACACGAAGTTCTTAACCTGATGACGCGCGGCGGCTATACCGCGGTAAGGACGGAAGCCATCTGCGTAGAAGTAGACAGCCGCCCCGGCATAATGGCGAAATTAGGCAGAGTGTTAAGCGGAAACAGTATAAATATCACTACGATATTTGGCAGTTCTTTCGCCGGTTCGCCCAGCAGGATATATTTGGTGGTGGACGAAATAGACAGAGCTTTAAAAGTGCTGGATAAAGAATTCCGCCCCGAAGAAGAAAAATCCTCCATGGACGAAAAAAAGTAAAGTCAAAATATTTGCGAATATGGTAATATATCTATATGCCTACAATAATTATTAGCTTAGCGGGTTTCCTTCTTTGTTTGGTGTTTTTGTTTTATTTTATAGCCAAATACAGAGCTTGCGGCCCGAAAGAACAGGAAAATGATTTTGACCTTTTAGAAGACGCACCGTCTGCGGCGACGACCGCAGCTTTGGATGCAAGGCGTCTTTTTGCCAAAAGCGGTGCGCTAAACGCGCGCGAAGCGGCGGAAATTAAGGAAAAACTTAAAGAATTGCACTATCGGATAGAAGAAATCAAACTGGTGGAAGAAAAACGCAATTTGGAGTTTTCAAAAGCGCTTGCCAAAATTGAGCAGCGTATAAACACTTTTGAGAATGAATACGTAAACAAGCTCCAGCCTACTTTGCATAGCCTTATTAACGAACTTGAAAATATTCCGCGCCCCAAATCCGAATAAATAAAGTTTTATAAAAATAAAAGAAGCGCTTTTTTAAGCGCTTCTTTTTTCTTTAAAAATATTGGTGCGGATATGCGAATTTATATTACCACTTTTCCGCCAAAAGCTCCAGCTTTTTCTTGGCTTCGGCCTTTTCCGCGGGCGGGAGCAAATCTATAAATACCCGTCCGTTTAAATGGTCTATTTCGTGCTGCATGATTATAGCCAAGAAACCGTCGGCTCTTATCTCGACGGGCATACCTTTTTCGTTAATATATTTTACGTTTATTCTCTGTGCCCTGTTTACTTTTATGTCCAAACCCGGGAACGATAAACAGCCCTCATTGCTTATTACGCTGCCTTCCTGGCGTGATATTTCCGGATTGATTAAAACGTATCTTTTGTATTTTTCGCCTTCGTCATCAAGCGGATACATTACTACCGCTATCGACAAATCAAGCCCCACTTGCGGTGCGGCAAGCCCTACGCCGTTCATCGCAAGGCAGGTTTGCGTCATATCGTTTATTATTTTGGGCAGCTTCTTTTCCATAAGGTTGAAGTTTACGCGCCGCGTCTTTTTGCTTAAAATATCTTCGCCGTATTTATATATTTTCAGTATAGCCATAGTTAAAATTTATAGGAAACTTCCCTTCCCTCCCAAAGTATTCTGGCCGTCATAGGAATATGCGGCTGTCCGTTTTGCAGGACGCCCCAGGCCATTACCAAGCGTTCCATTTGGTCATGCGCGCCGTATGAACCGGAAACGCCCATAATAATTTCCTTGGCTTTGGCCGCAATCGCCACTTGGCTTATGGCGTAGAAGACTTCATTGCTGTTGATTTCTATGGGGAAAACCTCGTGTCCGTATTTCTCCGCCGTTAAAATAATATTGGTAAAAAGTTCATTTTCGTCAACGGTTTTTGCCATTTCACGCTTTCCTATGCGCCAATGTCCCACGGGTTTGACATAGAGTACTATTACGTCGGTTTCGTCGTCTTTTAAATCCTTAAGCACCGCATCAAGCGGATACATATTGTCAGGATCGCGCATCGCGACAAGGATTCTTTTTTCCTTGCTTAGCGCCGATAGGGCCTTTTCCAAAGTGTCTGTTTCAATATGATTTAATTTCTCGCGGTGTCCTTCCTCAAAAATGTCGTTGGCTTTCTGCGCGTTTAATCTTTCCGATACACTGAATATCAAAAAGAAAAACGCCGCAAAAGATATGCCAGTAACGGCCGCGACTTGCTTGGTAATTAAATTGGTAAGCGCCAGCAATACAACTACTATTACCACTAAAATACCGCCTGCGGGTATCAAATAATGGTCAAATTTTATGTTGAAAGGCATAAGGAAAAGGCGCCTCCTCTCCCGTTCTTTAAAACGCAGAACAACTATTGACGCCAGTTCAAACACAAAGCTCCACAGAACGCCGAAGGCATAAGCCTGGCCTATTAAATACAAATTGCCTCTGGAAAACAGTATCACTATAATCTGCATTACGCAGATCATATTTATCATGTGATAAGTAGTTCCGTATTTGGGGTGTATTTTACGGAACCAATCGGTTAATATGCCCGTTTCGGCCATTCTGTTCATAATTCCGTTGGCACCGATTATGGAGGTGTTTACCGCGCCAGAAAGCATTACTGCGCCCGCCGCCACTATACAAGCCTGCAATATCAATTTAAATACCGTTGGCCCGCTTAAGTTCATCGCCAATCCGGCCAAAAGATTGTCTTGATATTTAGTAACTATAAGGTCTGGGGGGATAATCAGTGCGGCCAGAAAAGTCAAACCGCCGGTAAATACCAAGGCGAACACAAAGATGATTAAAGCGGCTTTCTTCAAATTTTCTATTTTGGGATACTCTATTTCCCTAAACACTTGCGCCAATGTTTCTATACCGCTCAAAGCCAATACTGAGTGCCCAAGCGCCATCAGTATGCCGAATATCCCTATATGCTGTAAAAACGGTATATCCGCCGCCCAGCCCAGAGAATGCTCGTTAAAGTGTGGTTTTATGGGCGGGAGGGATATGCCGTCTTTTATAAATAAAGTAATAATTGCCCATACCACCACTATCGCGCATACCATTACGGAAAATTTTATTATGTGAGAACTTTTCTCGCTGGAGTCTTCAATCCCTTTTATATTCTGATACCAAAAATATATGGTTACAGCTATGGCAAATAAAATGGAAAAGCCGTCGCCGGTCAAAGCGGTATCTACGTTTATAAATTCCAATATCGAGTTTATAAAACCCACTATATATTGCCCCGCGGATATACCGCTGATAGGGCCAGTGAGGAGGAAATCGAACAATATCGCGGCGGTGGCTAATTTCGCGGCGTTTTCGCCCAGCCCCGCTTTGACTACCGGGAATATCCCGCCGCGGGTGAACATGGAACAGGCTTCCATATACATAAGCAAAATCGGCCCGGCGAATATCATTATCGCCAATATGTACCAAGGGAAAGCCGGCCCGATAGCCTTCATCGCTATGCTGCCGGCATAGAATGCGCTCGATCCGAAGTCGCATAGCACTATCGCCGCGGCTTTCCAAAAGGTTATAAAAGTCAGCATGGCGGTAGTCATTACGACTACGCCTTTCAGTTTAAATCTGCTTGTTTTTTCCGCGGAGGGGTCTGCATTCATAGTGGGTTAGAGTGAAACTTTCTTTAAAAGGCGGCCCTTATCGGCCGTTTCCGACAGCTCTTTTATAAAATCGGAGTTAAACTTCTCGGCCAAGGCGGCCAGAAGTTTCAAATGGCTGGAAAAATAAGGCTGCCCCGCCGGCGAAAAGAACAAAAACATCGCCTTTACGTCTAGGCCGTAATCGTCCTTTATCGGTGCAGGCAGTACTGCCAAAGCCGCTTGGAACGCGTCCAAATCTTCCACCCTGGCGTGGGGAATACTCAATCCGGTATCCAGCGTAGTGCTGATACCTTGCTCTCTCTTTAATACGGAAGAAAGCACTTCCTCTTCGTTTAAATTAGGCAGATCCACACAAATCGAATGCACCAACTTGGAAACCAAATCCGCCTTAGTTATATTTTCCCTTATGATAAATATTCTATTCTCATTAAGTATCAAAGGGATATTGTTATTTTGATTATCCATACTTAGAAATATATGGTAACAAAAGGATATCTTATAGTCAAGGCGGCAAGGGGTGTCAATCCGCTTTTGCTTTATCCGCGTAAAAAGTTTTTGCCGTAATAAAGGCCGCCTTTAAACAGGCGGCCTTATCTAAATTGATCAGTTCAGGGGAGGTTTTTTCAACTTTGGCGGCTTCTTGTTTTCCACCTGGCTTTCTTTAAGTTCCATTTCGCTTAAGATTACCGAAGGCGATATTATGGAATAATAGGGCTCTGTGTTGGAGGCAAAGTTGAAAACGTTTAAATCGTCTCCCGCGGCGATAATGTCTCTTAGAGTTCTTGTCGAAAGGCTGGGCATTTCCAAACCGTAAGTCAAAGTTTCTTCGCCGGTTTTGGCGTCCACTTTATAAGCCATTATATTGGACCCGTCAAAACGGCGGATTATATAGCAATAATCCAAATTCTCCTTACGGCAGGTTTTCATCAGTTCCTCTTTTAGTTCCTTCTTTGAAAATGTCCTTTGCGGAAGAAAGAATAAATTGCTGACCGATGCTTGGGCAAAAAGTTTTTCTTCAAAAAAACCTAGCCTGGCATGTCCGTTTGTTTCGCCAGAACTTCTTGTGGCGGGGAGGTCAGTCAGTTTTCCGTTTTTGACTATTTGCAACTTCTTTGGCGCGACGCCTTCATCGTCCACTTTATAGGCCCCCATAAGTTTCCGGCCGTTGAAAGACTCTATTTGCGGATCGTCGGTTACATTGAAGTCTGATGGCATAATTCTGAGGCCCTTTTTCCTGGCGAAGTCCCCCATATCATAGTCTGTATCACGGTTAAGGGAAAGCACCTTCTTTGTTTTTTGAGCATTTTTGGCGAAAACCCTGTCAAATAAAGTCGCTGCAGCTTCCTCTTCCAATAATACTGGGCCTATATAAGCCTCGCCTTTTGGCGAGTTAACCGCTTTTTGCATTTCCAAAGATAAATCTTTCGCCGTTTTTATCAGCTCTTCTTTGGATGGGAGTTCAGACATGTCTTTATAGACCATTACTCTATAGGCATTCAGGGGAAAGCCTTCCGGCGTATCGGCCTGCGCGCTTAAATAAATGGTTATATTGGACTCGTCTTTTATGTATTCCGCGCCTTCGCTTGATAAGTAGAATGTCGGCTCATGGGAAACGAATATGCGGGTATAGAACCTTTTGAGCTCTTTGACATTGCCTTGGGCGGACATTTCTTCGGCCAGGGAAATTATGTAGTCTTTATCAAAAGGCTTAAACTCCAGCTGTGGTTTGTCGGACGAGATTTCCGCTTTTGAGAAGTCCGGGTTTTCCTCCTTGACTTCTTTTTTCTTTAAATAAGCCAATTTCTTTGTATACTGGTCCAATGCTTGTTTGTAGGCTTGGTCGCTTTTAAGCCATAGGGCCTGTCTTAAACTGCCGTAAGAGAGGCTGGGCAGTTGGCTGCCGGCCGTGGTTATTACGGTGTTTTCAAAGAAACTGCTGTCCGTTTTTTCGTTCCCGACGCGCATCGTTACGCTTACGCTTACGTCGCCTTTAGATAAAGCGTCAAAAAACTCTTCCCCCATAAAAGAGTTGACCGCAAAAAAATCCTGTATTTTAACCTTATAAGTTGCGTAGTAAGGCCTTGGCATTCCTTTTGTTTTAAGGCTTTTCATCGTGCGGGCCATCTCGTCACGCATCGCTTTAAAGACTGTCTCTTGCGTAGTTTTAAAGTCAGACGCGTTTAAAGGGCCGATAAAAAACAGCGTAAATATTAAAATCAGAAATTTCTTCATTTTATTTGCCTCCCTTCTTGTTTTCTTCAGCCGGCGGCGGAGTAAGTATCGGCAGATTGTCATAAGAGCGTTGTACCCTTTCCACCTCAAGTTCCGATATCAATACGCTGGGCGCTATGGCCGATACCGGCACCCAGCCCGATTCCGCCCCGCAAGACCCGTTGAAAACGTCATAATCGTTTGCAGCGGCTATTATTTTGTTAAAGCTGGTTAAAGGCGTTCCCACTATATCGGCACCGCGGATTATTTCGTCGGGTCTGTCGTCGGGATAGACTTTGTATACCAACAGCGGGTTGACTTTAAACGCCTGAGGATTGGAAGTGTCTATCATCGTAAATCCGCCCGAAATATCGTCTATTATCAAACCGTAGGGCTTGTTTTGTTTCTTTATTTCCTCTTTGAGCATCTGCTTTAGAGTGTCAAACGGTACTGTTTGTTCGGCTTCAACTATTGTCACCCCCATTCTGGATACCGGACGATACCCGGCTTGTTTTCTGCCGTGTCCGTTGGAAACGTCGAAGCCTTTTATGGGTGAGCGGCTCATAAGAAAATTACTTAAAACGCCCTTTTCGATTATCATTACATTTTGGGAGGCGACGCCTTCATCATCATAAGCATAATATCCGCGCAGCGGGATATTGTTAAAGTATTTCATTGTGGGATTATCGTATACGCTTATTAACGGTGATATTACCTGTTCGTTGATTTTATTGGTGAAAGTCTGTCCGAAGTCGTCGTCTTTTTGGCGGTGTCCTTCAACCCTGTGTCCCAAAATCTCGTGGAAGAATACGCCTGTAGCCCTGTTTCTTAATATTACAGGCCCGTGAAAAGGTTCTGCCGCTGGCGCATTTTGCAAGGTTTTGAGTTCGGCTATGGACTGTTCTATGTCGCTGATTACCTTTTCGGAAGAGGGGATTTCTTCGGGGGTGGTAAAATCGTAATAATTGTTCCTTTCCAAAATCATACCGTCTTTGTTGCGGGATGTTATATTATATGACAGCCTGGCCAATATTTGCCCCTGTACTATTTTTGTTCCTTCCGAATTGACGAAATATTTATTGTTCAGAGTGGCGGAATAAGATACTGCCGAGGACAATATAAAATCCTGATTTTTGAATATGGCTGAATACTCGTCCGTGCGCTTTATCATCTCGTCGAGCATTTGCTGTGATATTAAGGGGGAATCCGCTATCGGAGCATAATAAGAAGCAGCTTTGCCTTTGTCGGAGAAATCATTGGAATTATCTTCCCGCTGGGAGGATGTCAGAGCATTTGTCTTTACCTTAAGATAATCTTCTTGAGCCGAGGTTACCGCGTCCTCGGTTAAAATCCAAAGCATATTCCTTATTTGTTTTGGCGATGGCATATAACCGTTTACAAGAATATTTGGATTGCGTTGCCCATAGTCTAAGGATTTAAGTTTGCGGGTATTATCAAGTTCCCTGCTGCCGGCTCTTGCGTCGATGTCGGCGGTATAGCGGTTATTTTTATAGGAATAGGCATTTTCGCCCAAGGTGGATGCTATTGATACATTTTTTTCCAAGTTGATCTGATAGGAGAGAAAATAGATGGGAGGATCCAACTTGGATAATTTCTTCATAGAGCGTTTTAGCTCCGCATCCATAGCTTTTATTATAGGGTCTTTGCCGAGAGCCTTAGCATCATCTGCCGCAAAGAGGTTTGAGACTAAAAACAACGAGAAAAAAATCGTCAATAATCTTTTCATAACAATCCCCTTTTAAAAATACTTTATCCAATTATATCATTTATCCTGATTATTGTTGGTTATGTTGCCAAAGCGATAATAATGTTATAATAAAAAGTAGCTTTAGAGCTTATGGCCTAAAGCGTGGGAGGACAGACAGTGAGTGAAATTTTTTATCTAAGCCGCAAAAACTATGAGAAGATGAGAGCGGAACTTGACGAGTTAAAGAAAATAAAAGCACAGCTCTCCGAGGAAATAGGCGAGGCGGCAAGACAAGGCGATCTTAAAGAAAACGCGGAATACGTTGCCGCGAAGGAAAAGCAAGCCGAGACCTTGTCAAAAATAAACGATTTGGAAATACGGCTGCGCAATACTCAGATTACCGATGATTTGGACGTAGACCGTACGGAAGCCAGAATTGGCGCCACAGTTACGATAGAGGATTTATCCGACGGTGAGCAAACAACGTATACTTTGGTAGGATCGATGGAGTCCAACCCCGATGAGGGCCGTCTTTCCGTCAAGACGCCGCTGGCGTCTGGCTTATTGGGCTGCAAAGAGGGCGATACTTTTGAAGTTTCTCTGCCTAAGAGCAAACGCAAATACAAATTGGTGAAATTAGAGTATAAATAAGGAGATTTAAGATGAGTTCTGAATTGGAAACTATAGCCAACCGCACCATAGAGCCGTTTGTCGTTCTTTTCAACAAGTCTGTGGAATTGATACCGGGTATAATAGTGGCTCTTGTGATGCTGTTTTTGGGTTTGTTTTTGTCCAGATGGACAAGCGCGATAGTACGCAGACTCTTAAACGCGATAAAACTGGACACTTGGACTTCCAAAATCGGCGTAAACGAGATACTAACCAGAATCGGATTCGGCAAAAGCCCAACCTATGTTATAGCGTTTGTGCTTTCATGGGCGGTGATGATAACCTTCATTATGATAGCGGCCGACTCTTTGGGTTTGGGCACGATAAAGACTTTGCTTTATAATTTGCTTGCTTTCATCCCGAAATTGTTTGCCTGCATAGTGATACTTTTTGCCGGATTGATTTTCGGCCGTTTTGTGGAGAATGTGGTACATAACTCTGCTAAAGCCAACAATATAAAAGGGGGGGTGTTCTTCTCCAAGATAATAAATGTAGTGGTTGTTATCTTCGCGATACTTTTGGCGTTGGAGCAGGTAAATATCAACTTTGCTTTGATTAACGATGTTATATTGATATTGCTTGCGTCGATGGGCCTTGGTCTTGCGATAGCGTTCGGCTTGGGCGCGCGCGATATTGTGGCGGAATTTTTAAGGGAAACCCTTAAAAAGGAAGACGGCGATAAATAAGTTTTTGCTTATTCATATTTATAAAATCCCCCGTAAAAACGGGGGATTTTTGTTTTATGTCTATTAGATTGTTATTCCTTAGAAAGGGATCTTCGTAGCGAAATAAAGCCGTCATTGGGCGCGCTTGGCATTATTAAGGGGGCTATATCGCCAGCTTTTGTATGGCCAAGGTCAAATCGTCCATATCAAAGGGTTTGTATAGAATATCGTCTGCGCCGGCGGCTTTGACTTCTTTATTTAAGCTTTCCCTATGCATGGCTGTTATTACCAAAACTTTAATATTGGGATAAGTTTCCTTTAAGCTTTTAAGTATATCCATACCGGATTCCTCCGGGAAGAACATATCCAGCAGTATTAAATCGGGGATAAAACCGTTATTTAAGGCGTTAAACAACTCCTGCGAGCCCTGCGCCGTAGCCATAACGTCATAGCCTTCGCTGTTTAGAGCGTTCTGTATGGTAGTCCTTAGTACGGCGGAATCGTCAACTATTATTATTTTTTGTATGCGATTCATAAACGATTATTTAAAAGCGGAGGCTAGTTTTTCTCCGAAATCCAAAAAAGCTTCAGTCTGTTTCTTGTCACCCGTTTCGCTGTATAGCCTGAGGACGGGCTCCGTTCCGGACGGGCGGATAAGCAGCCACTCGTCATTATCCAGAATTATTTTAAGGCCGTCAAAGGTGTATGTCTCCGCGACGTGATGGCCCAATATCTTTTTTGGCAGTTTCTTTTTAAGCTTTTCGGCCATTGCGGTTTTATCTATATGTTTTGAAAGTTTAAAATCTCTTCTTTGGTAATGGCTTGCGCCGTATTCCTTTTCTATTTCTTTTACCAATTCGCTTAAAGCCATTTTCTCTGAAGCCATAATCTCCATAATGAACATTATCAAGGTAAGGCCGTCGCGTTCAGGCATAAGTCCGTTCCAGCAATAACCGCCGGACTCTTCCGCGCCGAAAGCTATTTTTTCAAGGGCAGTGCGTTCGGCTATATGTTTAAATCCTACGGGCACCTCTTCAAATTCCAAGCCGCCCGCTCTGGCTATACGCTTGTTTAAATAGCCCATTGAAAGACATTGAAGTACCTTTCCGGCAGCTTTTTTCGTCTTGATCAAGTGATTTAATACTATGGCCGATACCATACAGGGGCTTAGATACTTGCCTTTTTCGTCAATGAGGGCGGTTCGGTCCCCGTCGCCGTCAAAAGCCGCACCGAGTATGCATTTGTCTTTGACAACCGTCTTTTTAAGTTCGGTCAAACTGCTTTCTTTGGGTTCGGGTTTAACCCCTCCGAAGCAAGGATCGTGGCTGTCGTTTAAGGCTACAACTCGTTTTTCGCCCAACAGCTGCTGCATATAGCCGGCAGCACTGCCGTGCATATAATCAACCGCCACTTTACCTTTTAAAGAGGCTGCCTTTTTTGTGTTTACTTTTGAGGCAATATATTTAAAATAAAGTTTTTCCAGCCCCGAGGTAGCTTCCACCTGATGGCCGGGTATATACAAAATAGATTTTTGATCCAGCATTTCCTCGATTTCTTTCGTCAGTCTGCCCGAGATCGAACCGCCGTCCACCTTTATTTTTATTCCGTTGTATTGCGGTGGATTGTGGCTGGCGGTTACCATTATGGTAATCCAAAATTTGGTATAGGAAAGGGCGCTCATTACCGGCGTCGTTACCGGTTTGTCCAAGAGGGTTACATCTACTTTGTTCAATTTGAGTATGCTTGCGATGTCTGCGGCGAATTTATCGGATAAAAATCTTCTGTCGTAGCCGACAGCGGCAATATTTGTTTTTTCGCCCAAATCGGAAGGTGCGTTTAGATTGATAAAATCGGCCAAGGCCTGCGCCATTCTCCTCACGTTTTCAAAAGTGAAATCCCACGCAATAATTCCGCGCCAGCCGTCGGTCCCGAATTTTATGTCTGATATCGCCATACAATGCTCCTGTAACGAAACGGTATTGAGCAATCGGTTAAAACTCCGCAAAAGCGGTTTTCCATATCAAGTGGAGGCGGCGGGATTCGCACCCGCGTCCAAACATCCATACAGCACGGTTCCTACAGGTTTAGCTTCGGCATAAGAACGCGCCCGCTTGCCCGAAGCTGCTGCTTGCGCGCTTGTTTAGTTTGTCTTAAGACGGATTAGGCTAAACGAACCTTTCCGCCCGCATCCGGCTGATTTGACCGTTATACTCCGCCCGCCGGCGAAGAAGAGCAAACGGGTTTAGGCAGTAGCCCAAACGTTGTTGTTGTAGTTGTTGCCAACTAATTATTTTGGCCCTATTTTAACCGGCCTGGCCAACCGGTACCTGCAACCGAACCTCAGAGATATCTGTCGAAACTGGTCGCCCCCTAAAGCCGATTGTTTAACAAGGATAGCAAATTTGCTTACCCGCTTGCAATATGCTTAAAAATATATCCGCGCGTATGAGGGTTATGTATTTTAGATAGTCGTCTTTAGGGACAGCGGAGAGTTTTATCGCGGCGGGGTTATTTTTATCGGTTAAATTAAAAAGCCCCGTTTTTACGGGGCTTTAATAATATTAATTCTGTTTCGCTTCAACTCGCTTCTTACGTATTACGGAAGCGGCTATGGCTATGGTCAATATAACCACTATTACCAAAAGCGATAAAGCGGTGGGGAAATGGTAGAAATGCGAAATCAGCATTTTTACTCCTACGAATACCAGCACTGCGGCTATGCCGTATTTAAGATATTCAAATTTGCCCGCCATGCCCGCCAGCAGGAAGTAAAGCGATCTTAATCCTATTATGGCGAAGATATTGGAAGTGTAAACGATAAAAGTATCGTGGGTTATGGAAAGCACCGCGGGAATGGAATCTATCGCGAAGATCAAGTCGGAAGTTTCAATAACCAACACAGTGGCGAAAAGCGGTGTGGCAAACAGTTTGCCCGCGTCTTTCACAAAGAAGTTTTCCCCGTGGTAATTGTCTTTTAGGGGCATAATTTTCTTTAAGGCTTTAAGCACCGGCATTTTGGAAGGGTCGAACTCTTCTTCTTTATGCGCTAACATTTTAATAGCGGTATATATAAGTAGTGCGCCGAAGATATAAATCATGAACTTAAACTGTGTGATAAGCTGCACGCCTATAAAGATGAAGATAAACCTCATAAGGACTGCGCCCAAAATACCCCAAATCAATACTTTCGGCTGGTTTTCCGGCGGGACGGCGAAGTAGGCAAAGATCATGATAAAAACGAACATATTGTCAATGGATAGCGAATATTCTATCACATAGCCTGTAAAGAACTCCAAGGCTTTAGTCTGCCCTAAAGTAAGCCAAACGGCCGCGCCGAATAAAGCCGCGAGGGCAATCCAAGCCGCAACCATAAGAGAAGCCTCTTTGATACTAACCTTGCCGTGATGATGTTTTACCACTACAAGATCTACGAACAGGGCGATAGCGATTACCACCCAGAAAATAATCCACATTATAAAATGTATATCCATATAAACAATTATATAAAATAAGGGCTTTGGCTTTCTATCAGGCGCCGAGTGTGCAAAAGGCGCGCAATTTGATAAAATATTTAAAAGATGGCGATAATTTTTTTGGACAGCGTTACGTCCACAAACACATATTGCGGGCGCAATATTGACAATCTTAAGCACGCCGATATAGTTCGCGCGCGCCGCCAAAGCGAGGGGCGCGGCCGCAAACAGCGGATATGGTCGTCTGAAGAAGGCGGACTTTATTTCTCTTTAGTATTGAAAGAGGGTTTGGGCGGCATAAAAACGCTCGGCCTTTTGACGCAGATTATGGCCTTGGCGGTATGTAAAACGGCACGGCGGCAAGGCGTAGAGGCTTATATAAAATGGCCTAATGACGTTTTGTCGCAGGGGCGCAAGTTCTGCGGGATATTGAGCGAGGCTATCTTCGACGGCGAAAAACTGAAGGCTGTAATTATAGGCACGGGCGTAAACGTAAGCCAGGATAAGATAAATTCCGAAAAGCCTTCGATAACGCTTAGGAGCCTCGGCGTGAAGAAAGACGCCGAAAAATTGCTGGAAGATATTATCGCGAATTTTACGGCGGATTTTTCTCTTTTAAACAGGGCGGGATTTGAGCCTTTAAGAGCGTTGTACAAAGAGTATTTTTTATATTTAGGCAAGCCGGTAACCATGAGGGTGTTTGACGAGGAACTGCACGGCATCGCCGAAGACATAGACGAAGCCGGCCGATTGGTATTAAACGAAGGTGGCAAGCGCCGTTTGATAGAAATCGGCGATATGGATTTTTAGGAGTAAAGGAGAATATTTATGGAAGGAAGCGTGTTTGCCAAAAGCATAGAGCTAATGGTAGTGGGAATGGGAATGACATTCGCGTTCCTGATAATACAGGTATTTATAATGAAGGTGTTGGAATTTGCTGTGGAAGGCTGTTTGAACAAATGGTTTCCGGTTAAGGAAGCGGCAAGTTCTGCACCTGCGGCCGCAAGCGCATCGGACGATAAGGTGAAGATAGCGATAGCTTTGGCCGCCGCCAAGAGCATGATGAAATAGCAAGATTTAAAAAACAAAGGAGAATAAATAAAGTATGAAGAAGATTAAGTTTATGATTACCGCCTTTAGGGACGGTTTTCAGTCGGTATACGGGGCGAGAGTTCTCTCGAAAGATTTTTTGCCCGCGGTTGAAGCCGCGAGGGAAGCAGGAATCAGGCATATAGAATCGGGCGGCGGGGCGACGTTCCAATCCGCTTTTTTCTACAATAACGAGAACGCTTACGACGTAATGGACGCCTTCCGCAAGGCGGCGGGCCCGGAAGCCAATCTTCAGACTTTAGCGCGCGGCGTAAACGTAGTTGGTTTGGACTCCCAACCCAGCGACATAATCAAGCTGCACGCGGAAACCTTTAAAAAACACGGTGTTACCACGATAAGAAACTTTGACGCTTTAAACGACGTCAACAACCTTATATACAGCGGAAAATGCATAAAAGAGGCCGGCCTTAAACACGAAGTTACGGTAACGATGATGTCCTTGGCGCCGGGCTGGGACAAACACGGCAATGTCCATACTCCCGAATTTTACGCCAAAACTTTACAGAAAATTATCGATTCCGGTATTCCCTTTGACAGCGTGGCTTTCAAAGACGCTTCCGGCACCGCCACTCCTTCCACGGTAAGGGAAACCATCAAATTGGCCAAGAAGATTTTACCGCCCGAAGTTGAAGTCTGTTTCCACACGCACGAAACGGGCGGCAACGGCGCTACCTGCTGTTTGGCGGCCTTGGACGGCGGCGCGGACAGATTGGATCTTTCCATGGCGCCGGTATCCGGCGGTACCTGCCAAACCGATATTATAACGATGTGGCACGCGCTTAGAGGATCGGACTACACTTTGGATATCGATATTGAAAAGATTAAGAAAGTCGAAGACGTCTTTAAAGATTGCATGAAAGACTATTTCTTACCGCCAGAGGCCATGAAAGTGGAACCGACGATACCGTTCTCTCCTTTACCGGGCGGCGCGCTTACGGCCAATACGCAAATGCTTAGGGACAACGGCATAATGGATAAATATGACGAGATTTTCCAAGCTATGGGCGAGGCCGTCAGGAAAGGCGGATTCGGCACCTCGGTAACGCCGGTAAGCCAATTTTACTTCCAGCAAGCTTTTAACAATGTAATGTTTGGCCCTTGGAAGAAATTTGCCGAAGGTTACGGCAAGATGGTGCTTGGCTATTTCGGCAAGACTCCGGAACCGGCGGATCCGGAAGTGGTAAAATTGGCCAGCGAGCAGCTCGGTCTTGAACCCACGACTAAAACCGTCCTTGAAATCAATGACGCCAATCCCAAGAAGGGTGTTGCCCCCGCTAAGGCTTTGCTTGAGCAGAACAATTTGCCCATTACCGACGAGAATATCTTTATCGCGGCGGCCTGCGGACAGAAGGGTATAACCTTCCTTAAAGGCGAGGCTAAACTCGGCATCAGGAAAGTTGCCCCTAAGAAAGAAGGTTCTTCCGCCGGCGCTTATACGGTAAGCGTAGCCGGGGAGAAATTCGCGGTCGAGCTTTCCGGCGGCAAAGCGATAGTCAACGGTACCTCCTATGATATAGATATTAAGGAAGGCATTGACGCTTCCGCCAAGAGCGAAAACAAAGCGGCGGCTTCTTCCGGCGCTAGCGTAGAGATAAAAGCTCCGCTTCCGGGCGCGGTAATGAGATTTTCCGCCCAAGAAGGCACAGCCGTAAAGAAAGGCCAGACCATATTGGTTATGGAAGCCATGAAGATGGAAACGGAAATCAAAGCACCCGCTGACGGTAAAATATCCTATAAGGTAAAAACGGGCGACCAAGTGCAAACGGGCACTTTGTTGGCGGTGTTAGGTTAAGGAGAAGACAATGGCAGAGATATTACAGTCTTTTTCGAACTTATGGCTGACGACGGGCCTTTACAATATAACATTAGGCCAAGGCATAATGATAGCGATATGTCTGTTCATACTTTGGCTTGGCATCGTAAAGCAGTTTGAGCCTTTGCTTTTGATACCTATCGGTTTTGGCGGAGTTTTGTCCAATATACCGGTAGCGGGCATAGCGGCTTTATCGGTAAGCACGGTTGACCCGAGCGGCGTAGTGACCACGGCCTTCGGCGGCTTTTTGGGGCAGGTATACGGGTTCGGCATAGAATCCGGCCTTTTCCCGCTGCTGATATTTATGGGGGTGGGCGCTATGACGGACTTTGGGCCGCTTATCGCCAACCCGAGGACGGCTTTATTGGGCGCGGCGGCGCAGTTCGGCATATTCTTTACGATATTCGGCGCTTTGATGCTGGGCAACTTTATACCGGATTTGACCTTCTCGGTAAAAGAGGCGGCCTCAATCGGCATAATCGGCGGAGCCGACGGCCCTACGGCCATATTCCTTACCTCCAAATTGGCGCCTGAGCTTTTGGGCGCGATAGCGGTGGCGGCCTATTCCTATATGGCTTTGGTGCCTATAATCCAGCCGCCGATAATGAAGCTTCTTACCACGGAAAAGGAAAGAATGATTGAGATGAAGCAGCTCCGCCACGTATCTAAGAGGGAAAAGATACTTTTCCCGTTGGTGGTGCTTTTGCTTTGCGTCTGTTTTATACCCGACGCGACCCCGCTTATCGGTATGTTGATGTTCGGCAACCTGATAAAGGAATGCGGCGTAACGGAAAGACTGAGCAAGACGGCCCAGAACGAGCTTATCAATATCGTTACGATACTTTTGGGTTTGGCGGTAGGTTCCAAATTGGCTTCGGAGAAGTTCCTTCAGTTCAAGACGATAGCCATAGTGATTTTGGGCTTGATAGCTTTCTGCGTGGGTACGGCTTCGGGCGTAATTTTGGCCAAGATAATGAATTTGTTCTCCAAGAACAAAATCAATCCGCTTATCGGTTCGGCCGGCGTATCGGCTGTGCCTATGGCGGCGCGCGTATCCAACAAAGTCGGGCAGGAATATAATCCCAGCAACTATCTGTTGATGCACGCGATGGGCCCCAACGTAGCGGGTGTAATAGGATCTGCGGTAGTGGCAGGCATATTGCTGGCGATGCTGGGGAAATAAAAGTTTATTTTTAACGCTTTTGGCCCCCGTGAAAACGGGGGCTTTTTACTTTTGAATTTGTAAAAGAGCGGCCCAAATGTTTGGGCGGCGTGGTTGGAAATGGGCTGGAGTGCTGAACTTTAAAGAAAACTCCTAAAAAAACGGGGGTTTTAATATAAAAAAGTCTCCAAAAATGCTATCATTTTATAGATATGAAAAAGATATTAAACTTACAGTGCGTCAACTGCGGAAAAGAATATAAGACGAGGGATTCGGATTATGTTTGCAATTCCTGCGGCGGCACGCTGGAAGTCAATTACGATTATAAGTTAATTAACAAACGTTTGGATTACGAGGTTTTGGAAAATAATACTTCGTACAATATGTGGCGTTATATAGATCTTCTGCCGATAGACGATCACGACGATATTCCGCCCGTACAGCTTGGCTGGACTCCGCTTTATAAGGCAGACGAACTTGCCGAGCGTTTGGGGATATCACAGCTTTTTATCAAGGACGAAGGGCGTAACCCTACGGGCTCGATAAAGGACAGGGGCAGTGCCGTAGCCGTAGCCAGAGCTCTGGAAGTTGGGGCAAAGGTAATTACGGACGCTTCAAGCGGGAACGCGAGCGACTCTTTGGCCTGTTTGACTTCAAACCTAAAAATAAAGACGGTAATATTTGCGCCCAAGAATACGCCCGAACCGAAACTTGTACAGCTTTATATTTACGGTGCGGAAGTAATCAGGGTAGATGGTACTTATGACGAGGCTTTTGAGTTGTGCCGCAGCGCGAGCGAGAAGTTCGGTTGGTATAATCGCGCGGCGGGCTATAACCCGTACGCCCGTGAAGGGAAAAAAACTTGCGCCTTTGAAATTTGCGAGCAACTCCAGTGGGAAGCGCCGGATAAGGTAATAGTAGCCGCGGGCGACGGGACGATAGTCGCGGGAATGTGGCGCGGTTTTAAGGATTTCAACAAGCTGGGCATAATAGAAAAGATGCCCCAGATGATAGCGGTTCAGGCGGAAGGCAGTGCGGCAATTACAAACGCTTGGAAGAACGCGACGGATTTAACGGCGGTGCAAGCCAATACTATAGCCGACAGCATATCGGTAAATTACCCCAGGGACGGCTATTTGGCTTTGCAGGCTTTAAAAGAATCAAACGGTATGGCCATAACGGTGAGCGACGCGGAAATACTTACGGCGATACCGGAGTTAGCCCGAGAAACGGGTGTATTTGCCGAGCCTGGCGGCGCGGCGACATATGCCGGCTTAAAGAAAATGGTGGCGCAAGGTATGATACAAAAAGACGAATCAGTCGCCATAGTGATAGGCGGTAACGGGCTTAAAGACATAAGTACGGCGGCCAAATCGATAGAGATTTCTCACGAATTTGTTAAGCCGTCATTGGAAGAAGTGATAAAACTAGGGATTTTAAAACCGGAAAATTAAGGGGAGAGAAGTATGGAAGAGAAACTTTCATCAACGGCAGCAATAAAAATAGATCATAACTCCGTAAAAGAGGCGCAATACGATTTGCCGCAGAGTTACGGAAAGACGGAATCATTCCTTTTGCCCAAGGATCCGGGCTGGATATTCCTTTTTTGGGATATAATAAAGGATACTTACGAATATATTATGGGTGAGCGCGGACGCGATATCTTTGACAAATCCAGAAGCGTAATCCGTGTATACGACATTACCGGGGTGGCAGGCTTTAACGGCAGCAATTCAAATTCTTATTTCGACATACCGGTAGTTTTAGACGCGAGAAGCTGGTATATCAATATACCCGCCGGCGCGCGTAAATATATTTGCGATATCGGTATCATAACGCCGGAAGGGGAATTTGTGCTGCTTACAAGAAGCAACAGCACGACGACGCCTCCGGGCAAGATGTCCGATGTGATAGACGATAAGTGGATGATGGTCGAAGGCGAATACGAAAAATTGGTAAAGATGTCTGGCGTGGAGATGTTTGGCTCTTTAACCGGCGCGAGCGAAAAACTGCAGAATATATTGCAGCAGCGTTGGAAGATGTTCGGCCTGGACGTCAACACTATGCCGACTTCCAATATGTCTTCTTGGGGTTCTGCGCGTTTGGCCGTACCCGCGCCGACGCAGGAAACCGACGAGGACATTTGGCTTAAAGCCGATTGCGAACTTATCGTCTACGGCCAGGCCAGCAAGAACGCGAAAGTTTTGATAGGCGACAAGGAAATACAGCTCGGCCCCGACGGGACATTCTCTTTGAGATATTCCCTCCAAGACGGGCAGGTAGTAATACCGATAAAAGCGCATCATCACACCAAGACGGAAAAGAGAAGATCGATAACCATTAAAGCCGAAAGACAAAAGGAGGCCTAATAATGCAGCAGGAAAAAGGATACCTTTCTTTAGTATTACACGCCCATTTGCCTTTTATAAGGCATCCGGAATATCCGGACTTTCTTGAGGAAGATTGGTTCTATGAAGCGATGGTGGAAACCTATTTGCCGCTTTTGGACGTTTACGAAAGATTGATAGCCGAGGGCGTGGACTTTAGGGTAACTATGTCACTTACTCCGCCTTTGTGCGCTATGATGTCAGACGAGCTTCTGATAAGCAGATTTAGACATTATTTAAATCAGAGGATTGAACTTTCGGAAAAGGAACTCAACCGTACGGCTAATACGGAATTTTACCATGTGGCGCTGATGTACAATCAGAAATTCAAGCGCTACCGCGAGCTTTTTGAAGATTATTATCACGGCCAAATATTACAGGGCTTTAAAAAATTCCAGGATATGGGCAAGCTGGAAATTATTACCTGCTGCGCCACGCACGGTTATTTGCCCTTGCAGGTGCACAGGGAAAGCGTACGTGCTCAAATTAAGATAGCGGCGGAAGATTACAGAAGGAGATTTGACAGAAACCCGCGCGGCATTTGGCTGGCGGAATGTGCCTATAATCCGGGCGATGACATCTTCCTTAAAGAGCAGGGGATACGCTTCTTCTTTATGGAATCGCACGGCATAATGCACGGCACGCCCAGGCCGAAATACGGCATATACGCGCCTGTATATACACCCAACGGCGTGGCGGCTTTCTCCAGAGATATGGAATCGGCCCAGCAGGTATGGAGCGCGGAAAGCGGTTATCCCGGCGACCCAAATTACAGGGAGTTCTACCGCGATTTGGGATACGATTTGGATTATGACTATATAAAGCCGTATCTGCATTCCGACGGCGTAAGACGCAATATCGGTATGAAGTACCACAAAATTACCGGTAAAGTTTCTTTAAATCAGAAACAGCCGTATTACCCTAATGACGCCAAGGAAGTCGCCGCGACGCACGCGGGCAACTTTATGTTTAACCGCCAAAAACAGCTGGAATATCTCGCTTCGGTGATTACCGATAGAAAACCTTTGATAGTTTCCATGTACGACGCCGAACTTTACGGACATTGGTGGTATGAGGGTATAGATTTCTTATATTTCCTGTTTAAGAAAATCCATTACGACCAAAAAGAAATCAAACTCATCACTCCGCTTGAGTATCTAGAGAAGTATCCCGTCAATCAGGTTGTGCAGCCTTCGATGTCTTCTTGGGGCGATAAGGGCTATCACGATGTATGGCTCAACAGCGGCAACGATTGGATATACAGGCATCTTATCAAGGCGGCCGAACGCATGGTGGAGCTTGCCAACAGGTTCCCCAACGCCGACGGAGTTTTGAGAAGAGCTTTAAATCAGGCGGCGCGCGAGTTGGTGCTTATGCAGTCTTCAGATTGGGCTTTCTTGATGACTGTCGGCACGGCGAAGGAATATTCCACAAAACGCACCAAAGATCATGTAAAACGCTTTATAGCTATTTACGATATGATTATGGGCAACCGCATAGACGAGGGTTTTATTTGGGATTTGGAACAGAAGGACAATATCTTCCCGAATATAGATTACCGCGCCTATTGCTCCGAGGACGCGCAAGCTGTCGAAAAAACTAAAGCCGCATAATAGGCGGAAGCCGGAATTTAAAGAAGGAAGCCCTTTGGCTTCCTTCTTTTTTGTGGCTATGAAGATTGTATATATCTATAAATAAGCAATATGGCAATATTATTTTATTAAAGGCTGCCAAAACCCCTTGTTGATAATATAAAAAATAAACCCCGATTTTAATAGGGGTTTATTTTGAATGAGGAAAGTTACTTATCGGGATAGAAATAAATTTCCAAAGTTCTGAAGGTTATACCCGCCGCTTCGATTTTAGCCCTTGTTATATCCCAGTATTTAGTGTTTATCATTTGGGCAAGCTCTTCTTTGCCTATTTTTAAGGCCTGACAGATAACGTCGGCGCTGTAATCTTTTTGTTTGGCCACTTTCGGGTTTGATGTATCGCCCAAATAAGCCCCAAACGATTTAAAGCTGTGTCCATTGTAAATAAATTCATAATTGCAGAGTATTTTTTTTAACATAAGAAGAAATCCTTTAATAAATTGGCAATAACTAATATTATAATGTTTTAAGACGCAATTCAACCCAAATCTATAATATCCCAGTATTTCTGATATAAATCTATAAGGCGTTGTTTGAATGCGGCGTTTTCCGGTTTTTGCAGCAAAGGGTCGCAGTTAATTAAAAAATCCCTGTCTTCCACGGCCCAGCGCAAGACGTCTTTATCTTTTATTATGTCGCCCGCTTTAAACTCCAGTTCGCCCGATTGTCTGGTGCCTAGTATTTCGCCAGGTCCTCTCAGTTCCAAGTCTTTTTCCCCTATTTTAAAACCGTCATTGGTTTGGCAGATGGCGTTTATTCTTTCGGAAGAAACGGAAGAGGTATTTTGGGTTACCAGTATACAGTAAGATTTATCGCTCCCTCTGCCTACGCGTCCCCTTAACTGGTGGAGGCTGGCCAGACCGAAGCGTTCCGCGTTTTGTATTACCATTACCGTAGCGTTTTTTACGTCGATGCCGACTTCTATTACGGGCGTGGCGACCAAAATATCGGTTTTTCTGTTAAGGAAATCTTCCATTATTTTTTGTTTTTCCGTGCTTTTCATTGCGCCGTGTATCATGGCGACTTTGTATTGCGGCATAAGAGTTTTTATTCTTTCAAATTCCTGCGTCGCCGCTTTAAGCTGGAGTTTATCGCTTTCGTCTATCAACGGATATACTATGTAAGCCTGTCTGCCTTTAGATACTTCTTCCTTTAGCATATCAAAGGCCCGCCCTTCACTCAGATGGGCGGTATCCACCGGCTGTCGGCCTGGCGGGAGCTGATCTATGGTGGAAACGTCCAAATCGCCGTAAAAAGCCAAGGCGAAAGTTCTGGGAATTGGTGTTGCCGTCATTGAAAGCATATCTATATCGCGCGCTTTAGCCCTGAGTTTGGCGCGCTGTTTTACTCCGAAACGGTGCTGTTCGTCTATAACTATAAGTTTTAAATCCTTGAATTTTACATTGTCTTCTATCAGCGAATGTGTGCCGATAATTATGTCCGTTTCGCCTTTGGCCAGTGATTGTAGTATTTTATCCTTTTCTTTTTTGGGGGTTTTGGAAGTCAGCAATTCTATTTTTACGTCCAAGCCTTTAAGGTATCGCTTTAGAGTTATAAAGTGCTGAGTAGCCAAAATTTCCGTTGGGGCCATAAAAGCGCATTGATATTTGTTTTCCACAGCCAAAAGCATTGCGCAAAGCGCCACGACCGTTTTGCCCGAACCTACGTCGCCTTGCACCAGGCGGGTCATCGGGAAAGGGTTTTGCATATCCGCGAAGATCTCGTTTATCACCCGCGACTGGGCTTTTGTAAAAGTATAATCCAAATTGTTCTTGAACGGGGTAAGCAAAGTCCTTTTTATTTGATAGGAATGTTCCTTTTTTTTGCGTGCGCTTTGGCGCTTCTTTATGGACCAAGCCATCGTCATCAGCAAAAATTCTTCATACACCATACGCCTTCTGGCATTTTCTAGCTCCGCAAAAGATTTGGGGAAATGTATTGCGTATAGCGCTTGGCGAATATTTAGCAAATTGCGTTTTTGTATCAGCTGCGACGGAAGAGCCTCATGTTCGTCTTCAAGATATTTGCTTAAAGCGTCAAACACGGCCGCACGGAAGAATTTATTGCTCAGCCCCTGGGTAAGTGCGTAAATGGGAGTAATTGCGCCCGCGTTTATTTTGGCTTCCGGCGAGTTGAGGGGATAATATTCGTCTACTGTTATTTTATTGGAGAAGAAAGAATTCTTATCATCTCTTTTGCCTATAATCCAGAGTTTCGCATCGACTTTAAAATCCCTGCGCATTTGCATAAAAGGGTCAAAGCGGCGCATTTTCTTTTTAAACCAGACGGCTTCTATCATATTGCCTATGTCGTCGCGCATGAAGGCTTTGAATATAAGCAAAGCCCTGGCCGGGATAGTTTGCGTTCTTATGACGGTATATATTCCCGCGACATTTTCCACCCGTTTAAATTGCGACAGCTTCGCGTCCGGGCGTCTGTCTTGGTAGGTTCGCGGATAATAATGCAGCAAATCGCTTACCGAGCTTAAGTCAAGCTGGGCGAAGAGTTTCGCTTTTGCCGTTCCGATACCTTTAAGCTTTGTTATTGAAGGCATAATATATTATAGATTTTTCTTTTGTAATAAAGAGAAAAATCTGATTAAATGGGATAAAAGGCCTATTTGAGATTAGGCCCAAGTTCCCTTGCGGCGAAGGGGGGTATTTATTAAAATTTAATTATCTTAAACTAGCGGATGAGCGAATGTTTAAAAAATTTTTATCATTAATACTAGCTTTTCTCTTGGCGGGAGGGAGCTTCCTCAATGCCGGCGGTAATATGTCTTTAGATGATATAAAGATAATGCTCTCCAAGCCGAAGACTTACGTTAAAGAGCCGGAGGCCCTTCTCGCGATGTCGGTATTGGCGGGCATGCCGCAGTATGACAGGATAATAAAGGAATTTATTGCCTTGGAAGAGGAAATAGCGACGAAAGAAGCTTTGCTTGCCGATAAACAAAACGCAAGAATAATAAAAGCCGGGAAGAATATGATGATAGAGATTGAGAAGGGCTTTTCTTTAAATTTCCCCGCGCTTGACGATCACTACAAATGGCAAAAAGCAAATGTATACGAGCCTGCTTTTGAAGAAGTAAAAAAGCACCGTTTGGCCTATTTGGAATATTACAAATCGCCCGAGATACAAGCCAGATGGAAATCGGCGGAAAAAGAATTTGCCGCGGTAGAGAAAAAATTTAAGGGTTTGGAACGCCAATGGAATTCCGCCCGCAATACGCTTTTGAAGGCTGTCCTGCCCGCGGATGAAGCTGCTTTGAAGAAGGAAATAACCTCTTTGAAAAGGAGTTTGACCTCCAAGAGAGATCTGTTTGCCGCCGCGCAGTATCAAGTGTTTAAGGAAGAATATACCTCTCTTATGATCAGATTGCGGGAAAAGGCAGGCTTGTTCCTGCCCGAGGAGCTGGAGAAATTTGTCAGAAGAATGGATACGGATTTGCTCCGTTTCGAGCGGGCCGCAAGCGCGGAAGATATCGCCTTTGCGCGCCGCACGCTAAAGCAGTCTTTGGAGAAATTCGGCGGTATGTCCGTGGGGTTTGGCAGCAGGGAAATAAAATTTTATAAAGAAAATTTGAATAGATTTTTTAAGAATTTATCAAAACGCTTAAGCTTCAAATCTTCCATTCCTATGATAGCCGCGGGGGGCGTGGTGGTGTTTATGCTTTCTGCGCAAAGCGCACAGGCCTCAGAGGTATCCAACAGAAGGGTATTGGCAGCCAGAGCTTTGGATTATTCTTTCAAAGAAACGCCGGAGCTGATGCTTGCAAATACGGTAGCATTGCAGGATATGTACGGCGGCGAACTTGTCGCGGACGTCATTTACGAAAATCAGGAATATATACCTCTGTTGACGAAACAGTCCGAGGCGTTAAAATTCATTAGCGAAAACGCTTGCAAAGAATCTGATATGATATCGGATATTGTGGTAAGTTCTTCGGATTTCCAGCTGCCGGCAACTTTCGATTTCGGCTTTTAGCCGCGCGGATGCAGCTTGCGGTGCTTTTCTTTTATATCTCTAACGTTTACGTGCGTATAGATTTGGGTGGTGTTAAGACTTTCGTGTCCTAGCATTTCCTGCAGGCTTCTTAAATCGGCTCCGCCTTTTAGCAGGTGCGAGGCGAAAGTATGTCTAAAAAGATGCGGATATACCCGCCTTGTTATGCCGGCCGCTTTTGCTAAAGCGGAGAGGTCTTTCCAAACGGAAATTCTGCTTATTTTCTTGCCGTTTTTGTTTAGGAACAGTTCGCTGTCGGTATCTTTGCCGGCGAAGTGCGCTTGCCTTTGGGATAGATAGTCTTCCACCACTTTGCAGGCGTGTTCGTGAATAGGGACAAAACGCTGTTTGCGTCCTTTGCCGAAGGCCAGAACCCAGCCTTCTTTGGTGTTTACGTTTTCGGTATGAAGGTGTGTCAACTCCGACACGCGTATTCCGCTGGCGTAAAAGAGGGTTATTATGCATAAAGTGCGCCATTGAGCGAAGTTCTCTGGCTTAAAAGCAAGTATTTTATGTACCTCTTCGATGGAAAGCTGCTGCGGAATTTTGCGTATAAGCCTTGGCGAAAGGAGAAATCTCGTCGGGTCCTCTTTTATTATCCCCTCAACCATCAAGAATTTATAGAAGCTTTTAACCGCTTCGGTTTTCCTGAATACGCTTGAAGGCGCCAAATTGGCTTCCGATTTTAAGTGATAGATATAAGTATCCAGCAATTCGGGCGAAGCGTTTGGCGCGTCGACACGGTTAAGGTTGCAGAAGTCCAGATACTGTTTTAAATCGCGCATATAAGCAGCGATGGTATTGGGCGAGAGCTGCCTTTCAAAGGTGAGGTGATTTTTAAACTCTTCTATCGGCATAAAAACATTTTATAAAAATTTGTTTTTATTTAAGCATTTGCTTTTTTTACGTTTTTTTGTGGCTTCGGAAAGCGAATAAGAACCTTATACAGATAAAATATATACCCATAAAAAACCCCCGAATTAACGGGGGTTTAAATGTTTATTTTTTCTTCTTTTCTTCTTTTTTCGGAACAGGCCCTACTCCTAAATATATTTCCTTTAGTTTCTCTTCTATTTGGGAAGCGACTTCAGGATTATCCTTAAGGTATTGCCTGGCGTTTTCCGCGCCTTGGCCGAGCTTCTCTCCGTTATATATAAACCAGCTGCCGCTCTTTTCCACGACATTGCTTTCCACGCCCATGGAGATAAGGCATGCTTCCCTGGAAATACCTTCGCCGTGAAGCATAGTAAATTCGGCTTGTCTATAAGGCGGAGCGACTTTATTCTTCACGACTTTTACCCTTACTCTCGTGCCGATAATATGTTCGCCCGCTTTAAGGTTCTCTATTTTGCGAACGTCCAAGCGTACGGAGGAATAAAACTTAAGCGCCAAGCCGCCGGGGGTAGTTTCGGGATTGCCGAACATAACGCCTATTTTCTGTCTTAGCTGATTGATGAAAATGATGCTTGTCTTGGTTTTTGAAAGCAGGCTGGTAAGTTTCCTTAAAGCCTGGCTCATCAATCTGGCTTGCAGGCCGACGTGCGCGTCGCCCATATCGCCTTCTATTTCGGCTTTCGGCACCAAGGCCGCTACGGAGTCTATTATAATTAAATCCAAAGCGCCGGAGCGTACCAATTTTTCCGCAATTTCCAAGGCTTGTTCTCCGCTGTCGGGCTGGGATATTAAAAGCTCATCGATATTTACGCCTATCGCGGCGGCGTAGACGGGGTCAAGAGCGTGTTCCGCGTCTATAAAAGCTACTGTACCGCCCGATTTTTGGGCTTGCGCGGCGATATGTAAACTTAAAGTGGTTTTACCGCCCGCCTCCGGCCCGAAAATTTCTATAACTCTTCCGCGCGGTATACCGCCTATACCCAAAGCTAAATCCAACGATAAGGCGCCGGTGGGTATGGCCTCCACTTTCTTTATGGTATTGTCGCCAAGTTTGCAGATAGCCTCTTTGCCGAAAGATTTTTCAATCTGGCTTAAAGCCAGCTGCAAGGCTTTGGCTTTGTCTAAATTCGTTTCGCTCATCTACTCCTCCTTGAAATCTAAAAATCCTAATGTGCCGCCGCCGTTTGTCTAGGCGCGCGGGCCTTGGCCGCCTTAAAGGAAATTCTGTTCTTTTCTTTGTCGAAATCGGCCGTTATCTCCGTCTTGGGCGGGTATTGGTTTTTCAAAATAAACTCGGCGAGCGGGTCTTCCAATTCGCGCTGTAAAGTCCTAAGCAGCGGTCTGGCGCCGTATTTAGGGTCAAACCCGCTGTCCAAAAGATGTTGTTTTGCGTTTACCGTAAACTTTATCTTAAGTTGCTGTTCAGCCAATTTGGCTTGTATGTCGGCAAGATTAAGCTCAAGTATCTTAAGCATATGATCTTTGTTGAGCGGGTGGAATACTATCAGCTCGTCTATTCTGTTGATAAACTCGGGATTGAAAGTCTTTTTGACTTCTTCCATCACATTTGTTTTTATCTCGCCGTATTGTTCTTCTTCCGATTCCTGCGGAGTGAAACCCAGGCGGCTGCCCTTATTGGTGATTTCTCTCGCGCCTACGTTTGAGGTCATTATTATAACGGTATTTTTAAAATTTACCTTATGCCCCAAATTATCGGTAAGCTGGCCCTCGTCCAACACTTGCAGAAGAATATTGTAAATGTCGGGGTGCGCCTTTTCTATTTCGTCTAAGACGACTACGCTGTAAGGGCGTCTTCTTACGGCTTCGGTCAGTTGTCCGCCTTCTTCGTAGCCGACATATCCCGGCGGCGCGCCTATCAACCTTGAAACGGCGAATTTTTCCATATATTCCGACATATCTATACGTATCATCGCGTTTTCGTCGCCGAATAGGAAAGTGGCCAAAGTTTTTGCCAAAGCGGTTTTACCCACGCCGGTGGGGCCCAGGAACAGGAAACCTCCTATCGGGCGTTTGGGGTTGCCAAGGCCGGTGCGGCTTCTTCTTATGGCTTGCGATATGGCTTTTACGCCTTCGTCTTGCCCGACTATGCGTTCATGGAGATATTCTTCCATCTTCAGAATCTTGTCCGTTTCGCTTTGGGTGAGTTTCGTTACGGGTATGCCCGTCCATTTAGAGGCCACCACCGCTATGTCTTCTTCTGTGACGGTGGTTTTGTTTTCGGAACGTTTCTTTTCCCAGTCGCCGCGCAGGTGCGAAAGTTCGTTTTTAAGTTTTTCTTCCTCTTCTTTTAAGGCTGACGCCTGTTCGTATTCCTGTTTATTTATGGCTTCTTCTTTTTGGGAAGCCAATGCTTTTAATTGTTTTTCCTTTTCCTTAATATCGGGCGGGAGCATGGCCGCTTTAAGGCGCGCTCTGGAACCGGCCTCGTCCACCAGGTCTATGGCTTTATCGGGCATGGCTCTGTCAGTTATATAGCGGTCGGCTATATTGGCGGCCGCCTCCAGAGCTTGCTGCGTAAAGATGACGTTATGGTGCTTTTCGTAATTGCTTTTGAGGCCTTTAAGTATTTCTACGGTTTCCTCAACACTGTTGGGCTCGGCCGTTACGGGCTGGAAGCGGCGTTCCAAGGCCGGGTCGGCCTCAACATATTTTCTGTATTCGTCAAATGTAGTTGCACCGATTACCTGCAGCTGCCCTCTGGCAAGAGCGGGTTTTAGCATATTGGAAGCATCCATCGATCCTTCCGCCGCGCCAGCGCCGACTATGGTGTGGAACTCGTCTATAAAGAGTATAATATCGCCCGCTTTTTCCACTTCCTCTATAATATCTTTAAGGCGCTGTTCAAATTCGCCGCGGTATTTGGTACCCGCGACCAAAGAACCCAAGTCTAGGGTTACCAGTCTTTTATTATGCAGAATATCGGATATTTCCCCGCTGGCCATACGCTGGGCCAAACCCTCTACTATGGCCGTTTTGCCCACGCCGGGCTCGCCAATCAAAACAGGATTGTTTTTTGTTCTTCTGGCGAGTATTTGGGTAAGGCGCTCTATTTCGTCGTCGCGGCCGATTACCGGGTCAAGCTTGCCTTGAAGGGCAAGTTCGGTCAAATCGCGGGAATGTTCGTCAAGCGTTGGGGTTTTGCTCTTTTGGCTGAAATCGGTCTTGCTCTGCGGGAACTGGCCGTTGCTTTGTCCTTTCCCCTGCTGAGCGCCGTGTTCTTTCAAGGCTTTGAATACTACGGCTTTTATTACTTCCCCGTTAAGGCCTAAATTGGAAAGTATTTTTGCCGCTACGCCTTCTTCCTCCGCGGTTATTCCCAGGAGGATATGTTCTGTATTTATAAATTCGCTGCCGGCGGCTTGAGCCTCTTCCGAGGCGTGTTCCAAGACTTTTTTGACTCTTGGCGTCAGCGGCGCTTCGGAGAGCATTACCAGATTGTCCCCTATTCCGACAAGCTGTTCTATCTCCATTCTTATTTTTGCGGGAGTAGCCCCCATAGCCGCCAATATTTTGGCGGAAAATTCGCCCTCCGCATAGGCAAGGCCCAGCAAAAGATGCTCGGTCCCTATATAATCGTGATTAAATTTTTTTGCTTCTTCTTGTGCGATAAGCACCACTTTTTGCGCGCCCGCGCTGAAACGTAAAGGCATATTACCCCTTCCGAAAAGATATTTCCTTTATTATATATAATTAAGCGGTCTTTTTTCCTTTTTCGTCGGTGTGTAGCGTAAGGCGGGCAAAATGGCAAAAAGGGTGCAAAATTGATAAAATTAAGGAAATACAGCCTGCGGAGGATAAAATGAAATATAAGGGAAAATTTATAGTTTTTGAAGGGCCGGACAGATGCGGCAAATCCACCCAGGCCAATATGCTTAACAAATATCTAAGCGCGCGCGGTTTGGACGTGGTTATAACGCGCGAGCCCGGCGGCGACAGCGTTTCCGAGGAGATCCGCAGGATTTTGCTCGATCCCACCAATACCGTCAGCCCGATGGCCGAGCTTCTTTTGTATGAAGCTTCCCGCGCGCAGCACACCGAACAAAAGATTATTCCCGCGCTTGAAGCGGGGCAGGTTGTGATTTGCGAAAGGTATACGATGTCTTCCTGTGCGTATCAGGGGTACGGCAGGGGGATAGATATGGATATAATAAACAAACTTAACGAAATCGCCACCCGCGGCGTCAAACCGGATTTGACCTTGGTTTTTTTAATGTCGGACAAATACTTTACCGAACGGGGGGAATATTTGTTCTCCGACAGGCTAGAACTGGAAGACGAAGCCTTCCGCCATAAAATGCGCCGCGGTTATAAAGAACTTGCCGCCAAGACGGAAAACGCCGTAATAATCAATGCCGACAGGCCGATAGCGGAAATAGAACAAGAAGTCCTTAAGGAAATCAAGCGCCATAACATTTTGGAAGGGAGCAAGGACGCTTAATGAGTTTTAGAAAAATTTCGGGCCAAGATAAAGCGCTTGAAACACTTAAAGGCTTTATAGCTTCCAAGCGGATACCCGGCGCGATGATATTTTACGGACCTGCTGGCGTGGGCAAGGCTACCGCCGCTTTGGAATTTGCCAAAACGCTTAACTGCCTTGACCAAGATTGCTCCGCCAAAGGCGACAACTGTTCGCTCTGTTCCAACTGTAAACATATAGAGGCGGGAACCCACCCCGATGTCATTTTTGCCGATTTCGCCTATCAGGCTATGCTGAAGAAGGAAGAGCCAGAAAAACAGCAGAGTATAAAAGTGGATACCGTTCGCGCGCTTACGGCTGCCTCCCAGCAGAAGGCGGTTGCGGGCAGATGGAAGGTTTTTATAATAGACAGTGCGGAAACTCTGCAGACGGAAGCGGCAAACGCTTTGCTTAAATTTATAGAAGAACCGCCGGAAAATACGGTGTGGATATTGATTTCCTCAAAGAAAGAGGCTATGTTGAATACGATAAAATCGCGCTGCCAGGCGATAGCGTTTTCCCCGTTGGTGGAAGACGTCCTGATAAACATATTAAAGGATAATTTCGTCGAAGAAAATCTTGCGCGGCGCGCTGTAAAATACGCGCAGGGCTCTGGCGCGAACGCCTTTCGCGCGGCCGAGATTTTGGGCGAGATATCCGCCCTGCCCGGCGGCGCGGCTTTCCCCACTGCTTTTGCGTTAAATCTGCCCAGAACTTTGGCGCAAAGCCGCGCGCAGGTTTCCTTCGCTTTGGATATGCTTGCGGTCTCGGCACACGAAAGCTGGATTAAGAGCGGAAGGGAAGATAAGGCCCAAGAACTTAAAAATTTGCTTTCAAAATTGGTATTCTATAAGAAAGCGATAGCGCGCAACGTTTCGCCATCAATGGTGGCGGAGGCCGCTCTGATAAGCGCGCTTGATTTGGGCATAAGCCTTAAAGATTGAAGATTTTATATATTAAGGAGTCTTTATATGACAAAGAAGTTTTACGTAACAACACCCATATACTATTTGAATTCGGCGCCGCATATCGGGCACGCGTACACCACTTTGGCGGCCGATATTTTGGCCAGATACAAAAAATCGAAAGGGGAAGATGTTTACTTCCTCACGGGTACTGACGAACACGGAGCCAATATTGAAAAAGCCGCCAACAATGCCGGGATTACCCCCCAGAAATGGGTGGATAATATGGCAGAAAAATTTATTGATTTGTGGAAAGTGCTGAACATAAGCTATGACGATTTTATCCGCACCACGCAAAAACGCCACGAACTTACCGTACAGGAAATATTTGAAATTCTGCTTAAAAAAGGCGATATATATAAGGGCAAATACAGCGGGAAATATTGCCTTTCCTGCGAGGCTTATATAGACGAAAGCGAACTTGTCGACGGTAAATGCCCCATTCATAAAAAGGAGCCGCAGCTCATAGAGGAAGAAACTTATTTCTTTAAACTATCGGCCTATCAGGAGCCTTTACTGAAATTTTACGAGCAGAACAAAGATTTCTTAAGCCCGCATTTCCGCGCGGCGGAAATAGTGAACTTCGTCAAAAACGGCCTTAGGGATTTATCCGTTACCAGAACGAAAGTCAAATGGGGCATACCCGTAAAGTCCGACCCAGCCCACACGATATATGTTTGGTTTGACGCTTTAATCAACTATATATCGGCCGTAGGATACGGCAAGGTTTTGGGAATAAATGAACTGGCCGATTATAAATGTGATTTTGAACAGTATTGGCCCGCGGATACGCATCTTATTGGGAAGGAAATTTTCCGCTTCCACGCTGTTATATGGCCTGCCGTGTTGATGGCTTTGGGGCTGCCTTTGCCCAAGAAAGTCTTCGCGCACGGCTGGTGGACGGTGGAGGGGGAAAAGATGTCCAAATCTTTGGGCAATTTTATAGACCCGCGCGACATTACCGATAAATACGGCGTCGATCCGCTTAGATATTTCATATTCAGGGAAGTGCCTTTTGGCGGGGACGGCGATTTTAGTATGGAGGCTTTCAAAAGACGTTTTAACGCCGATCTTGCCAACGATTTGGGCAATTTGCTTTCCCGTACACTTAATATGGCGGCGAAGAATTTAAAAGAAATCCCGCAAGATTGCGCCGTAAGCGGCAGTATGCTTGAAAAATGCGCCAGCGCCGATACGGAATATGACGTCCATATGAATAATCTGGAATTTGACAAAGCCTTGGATACCGCTTGGCTTATAATCGGCGGAATGAACAAATATATCGATGAAACAAAACCTTGGTCTTTAGCCAAGAGCGAGCCGGAAAAAGCTAAAGCCATATTGCTTGAGCTGGTTTTCGCTTTAAGATATGTCTGCAAATGGATAAGCCCTTTTATGCCGCAGACGGCCGAAGAGATGGCAAGACGCTTAAAAGCCGGCGTAATAGAAAAATATCCGCCGCTGTTCCCCAGGATAGAGGCTTAAACGATGGAACTGTTAGGGCAGATAATAGATATTTTTCTTCATTTGGACGTACATCTAAACGCCTTGGCCGCATATATGGGGGTATGGCTTTACGTACTGCTTTTCGCTGTGGTATTTTGCGAGACTGGCCTTGTGGTAACACCGTTTTTGCCCGGTGATTCGCTTATATTTGCGGTTGGCGCTTTGGCGAGCGTTGAAGGTTCCGTGATAGAGTTGCCTTACGCTATAATCATTTTGATTGTCGCGGCGATATTGGGCGACGGTGTGAACTTTGAGATAGGTAAATATATCGGGCCGAAGATATTCAGCAAAGATACTGGTTTTTGGCTTAACAAGAAGCATTTGATTTCGGCGCATAACTTCTACGAGAAATACGGCGGCAAGACGATTATTTTGGCGCGCTTTATTCCGATTATAAGGACATTCGCCCCGTTCGTGGCTGGTATAGGCAAGATGACGTATTTGCACTTTGCTGTTTATAACGTAATCGGCGCGGTTGTATGGGTGCTTTTGTTTTCTTTAAGCGGATATTATTTTGCGGCGACTCCGCTGGTGCAAAATCATTTCCATTACGTGATAGTGGCTATTATAATAATTTCCGTAATGCCGGCGGTTTATGAGTTTATAAAAGCCAAAATGGACGCCAAAAAAGAAAAATAAATAGAGTTTTCCTTTAATGAACAGGCGGCATAACTTAAAGTTATGCCGCCTGTTTGTTTCTCGGTATTGAAGATTTCTGCGATAGATAAGGAAAACAAAAACTAGCTTTATGGCAAATGGTTTTTATAATTTTCCCAATTAGGTTTGGTTTATTACAGTTTTATCGGCAGTTTTCCTTTTGCCTCTTTGTTGCCCAGGATAATTTCCGCCGTGGCGTGTGCGCTTAACTTGTTTACGCCGTATATCGCTATTACGTTTTTGGCTTGCGGGTAGAATTTTATGTCGTAAGGGCTCATAAGCGACAGGAAAATAATATCTTTATCCTCTTTAAGCAGTTGTTCTATTGCTCTTTTTTGGCTGGGGATAGGTTTATCGGCCCATTGGAGACTGCCCAATATTACCAAATCGGCGTTGCTCATACATTCTTTTGCCCTTCTGATGTCAATTTCTTTGGGGCGCAGATGCGCGTTATAATGTTCCACTTCCCAGCCCTTCTCTAAAAACGGGGCGTTTATTATCGGCAGCTGATCGGCAAAGCGGGACGGCGAGAAGAAAACGGAACATAATTTGGGATTATCTTTTTTCTTGATTTCAACTGATTTTGTAGCTTCCTGCGTAAGCTGAAGCTGGGGCGAGGCCTCCCCAGTGAGATTTTTGGTATAGGGCAATACTCCCGGCTGCGAGCGGACTACGGTTACAGCTTCTTCCGCTATTTTGCCTGCATAAATATCAAAGGCTTTTATAGTATCAAAGACATCGCCGTGGTAGACATCCTCGTCAAAAAGGCCGAGTTTGACTTTTAGATCGAAAATCTTTTTGGCGGCTTCGTTTATTCTATCCTCCGATATTTCAGCGCCGATTTTTTGCATAAGCTGTTTATGCGTAAGTTTTGGATCTCTCTTACTGGTAAGTATCATATCTACGCCCGCGTTTAAGGCTTTGGTGGCCGCCTCTATAAGGCTGCTGCCCTTAGTTGCGCCGGCCATATCTAAGCTGTCAGATATTACCAAGCCTTTAAAGCCCAGCTCGTCCTTAAGCAAATCATTAAGGATTTTGGGGGAGAAAGTTGCCGGATTTTGTGGGTCTATAAAGTCGTAAACTATATGTGCCGTCATTATCCCCATAACGCCGTTGTCTATCGCTTGTTTAAACGGAGGAACGTGTGTGGTGTAAAACTCCTCCTTGGTCATATTCAGGCGCGGTAAATCCAGGTGCGAATCTATTACCGTTTCGCCGTGGCCGGGGAAATGTTTTGCCACCGCCATTATCCCGCCTTTTTGAAGCCCGTCGATAAGCGCGCTGCCCATATCGCCCACTACTTTGGTGTCGGAGCCAAACGAGCGCACCCCTATAATCGGATTTGCGGGGTTGATATTTACGTCTACCACAGGGGCGAAATTGATGTGCACACCCACGTTTTTCAATTCGGTTGCCACTATATAAAATAAAGTGGCTGTATCTTCGGTATTTTGCGAAGCGGCGAGCATCATATTGGTAGGCAGATAGGGGAAGCCCAAAGTTACGGGGGTGTATACCGTTCCGCCTTCGTAATCTATGGAAATCAACAACGGTATTTTGTGAGGGCTTTTTTTTGCCCAGCTTTGCAATTTATCAATGAGTTTCTTTGTTTGGGGCAGCGAATAATTGCCCCATTGTATCAGCACCCCGCCGACAAGCCCTTTTTGTATGGCGTCTTTGTATTTGTCGGCATTGTCTATATCCGTGGCGATGACAATTGTCTGCGCCAGTTTTTCCTGCATGGTTAAAGTATCAAATAGGGTTTGCGGTTCGTTGGGAATTTCCGGGTTTGCCGCCTTTGGCGGGAAATTCTCTTTTATCGCTTCGCTTTGGGATTGGACTTTTATAGCTTTCGGCTTCTGCGTCGGCGGGGTATTATTGCCGGGATTTTTGGCATAAGCCGAAAGTGTAAAAAGCAAAGCCAAGAGCAAGCTCAGCCGTTTCATTGTTGGGCCTCTTTTAAGATTATCACGGGCAGCTCGTTAATGGTGCCAAGCCTGAAAGGAGGGCCCCAATAAAATGTGCCGGAACTTACGTACAGGTTTGTTTTGTCCTTGGTATAAAGGCCGTTTATGTATGGGAACTTCAAAGCCGTTAGATATTTAAAGGGCCAAATTTGGCCGTTATGCGTATGTCCGCTAAGCATTAAACCGATTTTATTGTTTGCAGCTTCTTCCAAGTACAAAGGCGTATGGGAGAGCAAAATATTATAGTTGCTGTTAAATACGGTGCCGTTTCTTATAATTTGCTCAAAGTAATGTGGTTTTATGCCAGAGGTAACAATGTCGTTTACTCCCACGATGTTTATTTTGCCGACATAAGCTGTTTTATTTTGGAGCGGAATAATGCCCGCTGCTCTATACATGTCCATATTGGCGTTAACTCCGCTGTAATATTCGTGATTGCCGGGGACCCCGTATTTCCCTAACTTGGCGTGCATGTTTTTGACGTTTTCTATAAAGAGAGGGGCATATCTTCCGGCATATTCAAAAATATCACCCGTGAAGAAAATAAAATCCGGCTCCAATTCGTTTATCTGTTTGGTTAGCTTTGCCACTCTGGAGGGGGTTACCGTCCCGCCGAAATGAGTATCGGATAAGTGGACTATTTTTATCCCGTCTGTGCCTGGCACGTCGGTATTAACGGTAATATTAACAATGGCAGGCTGCTTGAAAGCATTATAAGCGCCTTTTGCGGATATAATAAAAGCTATTATCATTACAAATACGCCCAAAGGTATTTTGAGCGGGTGCCCCGTCAATTTGAAAAGCAGCTGCAGTGCCATAGCCGCCATTACCGTTAGGAAATATAAGAACAGAAGTCCCAAAAGAATATGCCCAGCCACCTGTAATGCGTATGAGAAATTATTATATACCTGATGCGGTATTATGAACGCGGCAAGCAAAAACAGCGTCAGTAAAGCGGGCGCTATTTTTGCCGTAAGATTAAAAGAGAGAAAAGGGGTGTTAAGGCAAGTCCAAGCTATACTTACATAGCTCATCAAGAGTACGGTTATAAGCAAAAATATCAAAAACATAAAATTTACACCTTGGAAACGAAAATTCCTTTCTTTTTATTTTTTGTGACATTATCAAAGGAGAACAATTTCCCGTTCATCGCGACATATACCCCGTTGGGCAGCGACTGGGAAAAAGCCATGGCGGTCGCCAAATTAAATATACCGTCGGAAGTGCCGAATTTATAAGGGATCATTGCACCGGTAAGAACTATGGTTTTGTTTTTTACTTTTGCCCCCAAATAGCGGGCGGTTTGTTCCATGGTATCGGTACCGTGCGTAATGACGATACTGTTTTCTTTGGCGTTTTTGCAGGTTTTCGCTATTTCCGCTCTGTCTTTTTCGGACATAAACAAACTGTCTTTAAGCATAAGCTGCGTTATTGCCACAGGCAGGCGGCAACGCCCCATTTTAAGCACTTCTTTAAGGTGGGTACGGGTAAAGAACAGCTCGCCCGTAAGTTCATTATATTCTTTGTCGAAAGTACCGCCAGTCGCTATAATTCTTACTGACATCTAGAATCTCCTTGAGGATTGATAGAAAGTTCCTAAATAAAAAGTATAATATATTTATAGAATAGACAAGAGGTTTTTATATTATGACTATAAGAGTAAGATTTGCCCCCTCGCCGACAGGGCACCTTCATATCGGCGGATTAAGGACGGCGCTTTTCAACTATCTTTTTGCTAAAAAAGAAGGCGGTACTTTCATTTTAAGAATAGAGGACACCGACGAAGAAAGATCAACACAAGAATCCGTTGACGCTATATATCAAGGTTTGATGTGGGCAGGTTTGACTTGGGACGAAGGCCCGATGCCCGACGGCAGCGTCAAGGGAAATTTCCCGCCGTATTATCAAGCGCAGCGCGCTGATATGGGGATATACAAAAAATATATAGATCAGCTTTTGGCGGAAGGTAAAGCATATAAATGCTATTGCACGCCCGAGGAACTTGAGGATATGCGCCAAAAAGCGCATGCGGAGCATAGGCCTCCCCGTTATCCGGGCAAATGCCGCAATCTTACCAAAGAACAGCAGGCCGAGCTTGAGGCCCAGGGCCGCAAATACGTAATACGTTTCAAAATGCCGAGCGAAGGCGAAACGGTATTTAACGATTTAATCCGCGGGGAAGTTAGCTTTGCCAATAGGGATTTGTACGACTTGGTAATACAAAAGACCAGCGGATATCCGACTTATAACTTTGCCTGTGTGATAGACGATCATCTTATGGAAATGACTCATATTATCCGCGGCGATGACCATATTTCCAATACGCCGGCGCAAATACAGATGTATAGGGCTTTGGGGTGGAAGGAACCTATTTTTGCGCATCTCTCGATGATACACGGCCCCGACGGTACGAAACTTTCCAAACGCCACGGCGATACCAGCGTAATAGAATACAAACGCCAAGGCTTTTTGCCTGAGGCGATGATAAACTACTTGGCGCTTTTGGGCTGGAGTACGCCCGATTCGCAGCAGCTTTTCGCGCCCGGCGAACTGGAAGAGAAATTTGATATTAAGGGCTGCCAAAAAAGCCCCGCCGTATTTGATACGGTAAAACTTATGTGGATGAACGGGGATTATATAAGGCAGCTTAGCTCCAAGGAGCTTTTAAACAGGGCCAAACCGTTTATAGAGGAAGCCGGCATAGCCAAGGGCGTAGACGAAGAACGGCTTGAGCAAATAGTCGCGTTGGAGCAGGAGAAATATAAAACTTTGAGGGAAATACCCGATCTGATAAGTTTCTTCTTTACCGATGAAGTCAAATTCGACGAAGCCGCCGTAAATAAAGTTTTCAAGACGGAAACCGCAAAGAAAGCGCTTGAACTGATGATAGATAAATACGGCGCCTTGCAGGACTTCACCGAGCAAACGTTGGAACAAACCGCCAGAGCAGCCGCAAAGGAAGCGGGTTTGAAAGCGGGGCAGATTTTCCACCCCGTAAGAGTGGCGGTATCGGGCAGAACCAACGGCCCCACATTATTCAAAATGCTTGAATATATGGGTAAAGATATGGTATTAAAGAGAATGAGGGCTGCTTTGCAATATTGCTAGATATAGGAAAAGGGGCAAGGATGAAATATTGGTATCTGAAGGGGGCGGACGTAGTGGGGCCGCTTCCGGTGGGGGAAATAGTAAACGATGCGGAATTTTCGGCGGATACTTTTGTCTGTCCGGAACATGAAAGCGAAAACAGCGAGGCTTGGAAACCGGCCGAGCAGTATATGCAGGACTTCGGTTATTTCTTGGATCCTTCTCATTACGCAAAACCTTCGGAGGGTTCCCCTGCGCCAAAAGAGCCGAACGAAGAAAAGGAAGATATTCCCTCTAAAGATTCCTCGCCTCTGGGGCAATCCTCTCAGACATCAACGGAAGAACGCCCTTTCTCTGAGCATTCTTTAAATGAATTACCCCAAGGGGAGAATCTTTCCGAAGTCAAACCGATATTTTCGGAAGGCGAGAAAGCTTTGCCTGAAGGGGGCGAGCCTCTCTTCGAGCCTAAGCCGATAATTGAAGATTTGCCTAAGGCTTATGCCGAACAGGAGAAAGAGGAATCACCTCTTCCCGAGGAAAAGGCCCCTACCGAATATAATGTCTATACCGAACGAGTGAATCTTAATGATTTGCCTGCGGAGAGCGAGGCCTCTATGGAGGAAACGATACACGCGCGCTCGCCCCTCAATGCGGCTATGGACGATAATTTACTTGACGAAATACCCGCCGCGGCCGTTTTGGGCAACAGGGAAGAGAATATAGAACAGGCCTTAAAAGAACCTTCCGACGATATAAAGGGGGAAGAGGCGGAAGTCGTTTTCAACGAAGAGGAAACTTTGGCCAAGGAAGAGTCATCTTCCCCGGATAAGATTTTTAAGGAAGAATCTTCTCATAGCGAAGCGGTTGTAGTGGCGCCTGAGGAGGGGGGGGCTTCCTCTGTTAAAGAGGAAAACTCGAACCCGAACGAAAATCCCGGGCGTAAGATATTAAGGGAAGAACAAGCCAAAGCCGCCGCGATTAAAGATGAGGAAGACGCCGACGATCTGGACGAGCCGGAAACGGAAAGAGAAGAAAGTGACGACTCTTTGGAAACTTTTACTTCTTCCGCGCCGGTAGTTCATATAGATCCGGAGGACGAGCAGTCTTTTAAAAATAAAGTTTTGCCGCGCGCAACGATAACGGAAGATGAGGGTGACGGCGCAGAACGTGAGGAAGAGGACTATTTTGAAGATTCCGAAAAAAGGGATATCCTTTCCATAGACGACGAAAAAGAGTATGGCGTGCATTCTTCTCCCAACCACGGCATTATTGAGGAAAATCACGAGGTTGACACCGGCTTATTATCGGTCCAAGATTCGGTAAACAGCCAATTTGTAAAGCCGGCCCCCACTACTAGCGGAAAGATAATAAGCTCAAGCGACGGAAGGGTGCGCGAGCCGAAGAACAAACGGAACGACCTGATATATATAATGGTAATGTTTATGGTCGTTTTGGTGATAGTGGCTTTGATGATGATGTTCACTTCGGAACAGAGCAAAGAAGGCGCAAGCGCGAAAGGGGCGCAAACTCAGCAGGCGAGTGCGGGCGCTATGGATATGGAAGATCAAATTTCGCGCTCGGTGATACAGGGGATAGATGAGGGTATGGCTTCGCCGGAAGTTCCGTTTGCCTCCGCTCCTATAAAGAACGGCAATCTGACGCAAAACAACGGCAGTGTGCAAGACACGACGCAGGACATGGCGCGCTATTGCGAGAATTTGGTCCGGAATTATAGGCTTGCCGACGGTACTACGATAGATGAGCGATTTGGTAAGATATACGGCGCGGATTATCAAACTAGATGGGGCAGCAATTTGCTGCATGGCAATACTTACGTGGTGGAATTTTTCGCTTCCAAAGTTAGGTCCGAGCCGATAAGATATATGTTCTCTGTGAATGCGAGCAACGGAGAGATAGGCGGCATGAACAATGCCGCGGTAGATTTAGTAGGTAAATAAAATTTATAGGAGCAATTATGGGAAACGGAAGCGGTAAAGATTTGTTAACATTAGACGTATTATTTCAGTTGATGAAGAGCAAGAACGCGTCGGATCTGCATTTGACGGTAGGGGTTCCTCCCATTTTGCGTATAGACGGCAAGTTGTTTCAGACTCCGTATGAGGTTCTAACTTCGGAACGGATACAAAATTTGATATATGCGGTAATGAGCGAGGAGCAAAAAGGCCGTTTTGAATCCACCAACGAATTGGATTTTGCCATTTCCTTAAAGAATTTTGGCAGAATGAGGGTCAATTTATACAGACAGCGCGGCAGCATGGGCGTGGCGATAAGGGCTATTCCGTTTGACTTTAAAACTTTCAGGCAGTTGGGTTTGCCCGCGGCGGTAGATTCTTTGGTGCATATGACCAAAGGCTTGGTATTGGTGACGGGGCCTACCGGTTCGGGAAAATCTACGACTTTAGCTAGCATTATAAACTTTATAAACGAACATTACGGTTATCATATAATGACGGTGGAAGACCCGATAGAATTTATTCACGAGCATAAAAGAAGTATCGTGAACCAGAGGGAAGTAGGGCAGGATACGAAAGATTTCGCCACGGCGTTAAGATATGTGTTAAGGCAGGATCCGGACGTCATTTTAATAGGCGAAATGCGCGATTTGGAAACGACGCAGCAGGCTTTAAACGCGGCGGAAACGGGTCACTTGGTATTCGGCACTTTGCACACTAGTGACGCTATGCAGACGATAAACCGCATATTGGATATGTTCCCGCCGAATCAACAGGAGCAGGCGAGGACGCAGCTGTCTTTTGTGTTGGAAGGTATTATCTCTCAGCAACTGTTGCAGACGGCCGACGGAAAAGGCCGCATATTGGCGCCGGAAGTTTTATTGGCGACGCCTGCCGTAAGGGCTTTGATAAGAGATAAGAAAATAGAGCAGCTTGTCCACGTGATGCAGACCAGCCAGCAGCAGGGTATGCAGACGATGAACCAATGCCTTGGCGATTTGTATCTGGCCAACAAGATAACGTATCAAGAGGCAGTGTTCCACTCCAACGACGTCAACGATTTGAAGGCGTATTTGGAACAGCGCATGAGACGCTAGGCAAAAATGATTTAGAAGATAACTATCCTCTTAAAAGGGGATAGTTATTTTTTTGTTAGAATATATAAAAATAAAAAAGCGGAGGGCTTTATGCGAGACGCAAATTTCTACGAGGATCTTTTAGACGATAATAAGCCTTTGGAAGTATTGGAAGATTTGGCTTCTTATAAAGGACGCGACGCGAAAATTTATTATTTAATGGCGGAAGCGCGGCGTATGCTCGGCCATTTTGAAGAGGCGATAGTATTGTATTCAAAGGCCGATTCTTACAATAAAATACCAGCCAAAGCCGGCGCTGAAGAAGGGGAAGAATTCCTTTTATTCAAGCTGGATATAGCTTTGGCGATGTCAAAATGTTACAGAACTTTGGGCATAGCGCAGACGGCTTATGACGTGGCCTCACAGGCGTTTGATATGGCCGAGAAACAGCAGTTTTTGGATTATGCTATGACGGCTTTGCAGGAGATGGGAATGTCTTTAAGAGCGCTTGGGCGCCTTGATGAAGCCGTACAGTTATTAAAAGAAGTTTTAAGCTATTACGAAAGCGAAAAGGACACCGCCGGAATATCGTTTATATACTGGGCTTTGGGCGGAATATGCCGTTTGAAAGGGCAGTTTAAGGAGGGGATAGAATATTTTAAATTAGCGATAAAATTGGCCAAACGCGCGAAGGATAAAATGTCGGAGGCATACGGCTATTGCGGGCTTGCGGGTATCAGCAGGATAGCGGGCGACATTAAAGGCTGCGTGGATAATTATAAAAAGGCCGAAGCGATATTTAAAAACAGCGAAGACATATTCGGCAAAGCCTACACTAACTGCGGTATGGCCAATGGGCTTAGACAGCTTGGCAGTTATGACGAGGCTTTAAAACGCTATAAACGCGCCGACGCTTTATACACCAGTATAAACGATACGGTGGATTTGGGTTTCGTCAAATGGGGCAAGGCCGACGTGCTGAAAAGGAAAAATAAACTTAAAGAGGCTCTGGCGGAACTTAAAGAGGCTAAGGAACTTTTTGCTTCTTCCGACGAAATACGCGGCCAGCTCCTTACGGAGTTCTCTTTGGCGCAGCTTATCTATGCTTTGGGCGACGCCAAGGCGGCGGAAAGTATTTACGACGCCGCTTTAAAGCGCTGCAAAAAAGAAGGCTTATACACCTATATGGAAAGTTATACTTGATATTTTATCTGCCTAATAAAAAAGCCCCGATATAAAATCGGGGCTTTTTAAATGTCTTGATTTTATTTATAAGCTTCTTCCATTTCCGCTTTGAATTTGAGGAAGGTACCCTCTTTTATTGAAGATCTTACCTGTTCCATCATTCTGGTAAGGAAGCGTATATTGTGAATGGAAAGCAGTCTGTGGCTGGTAAGTTCGCCGGCCCTAAACAAATGCGACAAATAAGCCCTGGAATAATTCTTGCAGACGAAGCAATCGCATTTATCGTCAAGCGGTTTATCCTGTGTTCGGTAGACGAGATTTTTGATATTCACCTTGCCGCCGCTGGTCATTACCTGTCCGTTTCTGGCTACTCTGGTCGGCCAGACGCAGTCAAACATATCTACGCCCTGTTCTATGCAGTCCAGAATTTCCTGCGGGGTGCCAAGCCCCATAAGGTAGCGCGGTTTTCCGTCGGGCAAATGCGGGACGGTATGGCGCAGGGCAAGGTTCATTTCTTCCCTGGTTTCGCCGACGGAAAGCCCGCCTATGCAAAAGCCGTGCACCGGCAAAGTTGCCATATCTTTGGCGGCTTCTTCCCTAAGGCGTGGATAAATGGCGCCCTGTATTATCCCAAACAAAATAGAGTGCGGGACGGAAAAGGATCCGTCTTCGTTTCTTGTTATATTCTGCGGCACCATGGAGTGATATTTGGCCGCCGCGCGCCTGGCCCAGCGTTTGGTAATTTCAAGCGCTTTTTTTGCTTCGTTTTCTTTGGCGGTGGCGGGGATAAGGACGTCAAGGCAAGTCCAGATATCGGATCCGATTTTACTTTCGGCCTCTATCACGTTTTCCGGCGAAAAGAAATGCTTGCTGCCGTCGTGGTGTGATTTGAACCATACGCCCTCTTCCGTTATTTTCCTTAAATGCGAAAGGCTATGTACCTGAAACCCGCCCGAATCGGTGAGTATACTGGAATCCCAGTGCATAAATTTATGCAGGCCGCCCATCTTTTCCAGCAGGTCGGTGCCGGGCCTTAAATAAAGGTGATAGGTGTTTGAAAGTATGCATTGCGCTTTTACATGGTGCAAGTCTTCTTCCGTCAAGGCTTTGACGCAGGCCTGCGTCGCCACTGGCATAAATACGGGCGTTTGCACCAGGCCGTGTTTGGTATAAAGGCGCGCCGTTCTGGCTTTTGAGGAGCCGTCCCACGCGTCTACGGTAAATGGTGATGTTATTTTAATGTCTTTAAGTTCGTTCATAATATCAGCATTGAATCTCCGAAAGAATAAAAACGGTATTTAAGTTCCACCGCCTGGCTGTAAGCCTTATATATAAAATCCTCGGTGGCGAAAGCCGACACCATACATAAAGGCGTGGAATCGGGGAAGTGGAAATTGGTTATCAAGGCGTCAACCGCTTTAAATTTATAGCCTTGATAGATGAACAGATCCGTCCACTTGCCGCCGGGCGCTACAAAACCCTTATCGTCGGCGAAGCTTTCAATCGTGCGGGTGCTGGTCGTTCCGACGGAAAAGAGCCTGCCGCCGTTCTGTTTTGTTTTATTGATTATATCGGCCGTTTCTTTAGGCATTACGGCGAATTCTGCCAGCATTGTATGTTCTTCGGGCTCGGTGCGAAGCGGTTTGAATGTGCCCCAGCCTACGTGTAAAGTAACATAAGCGATATTAACGCCTTTTTGTTTGAGAGTATCAAGCAGCTGCGGCGTAAAGTGAAAGCCCGCCGTCGGCGCGGCTATGGAGCCTTCATTATGCGCATATACCGTTTGGTAACGCTGTTTGTCGCTCCCTATCGAAAGGGGCATGCCCGCGTGCTTGCGAGCCTTTTCTATATAAGGGGGCAGAGGCATAAGCCCGTATTCGCGGCAATAGGGCAAAATGTCTTCTTTATTGAACTTTATTACAGCCTCGCCGTTTTCGGTGTTGGATATTACCTCGCCCTGCAAATCATGGCCGAAGTTTAATTTCGTACCCGGTTTGTATTGCCTTAACAAAACAGCCCAGGAATATTTGTCTTGCAGCTGTCTTACCAGCAATACTTCCATTTTGCCGCCCGTCTCTTTATGCGCGAAGAGTTTCGCGGGAAATACTTTTGAATCGTTTATGACGATAGTATCGCCCGCGTTGATGAATTGCGGCAAATCCCTGAAGATTTGATGCTTTATCTCGCCCGTTTTTCTGTTTAAAACCATCAATCTGCTGGAGTCGCGCGGGTCTGCGGGGTTTTTCGCTATTAAGTCGTCTACGTTAAACTTTTTGAATCTTTCAAACGCCATATTAAATCCTTGTTATTTTGGAAGAAGGATAATATCTGTCCAAAATATCCTTGTAATCTTTGCCGGCTTCCGCCATTCCTTTGGCGCCGTCTTGGCACATTCCGCCGCCGTGGCCGTAGCCTTTGCCGGTAAAGGTGCGGCCTTTGATTTTGGTCAAAAAGCAGCTTTTCATTTTAGTGGAGCCTACCGCCACCCTAAAGCTGTTGCAGTTTACTTCTTTTTTGGTTTTGCTCGTCCTTATGGTTAAAGTTTTGGCTCTGCCTGAAGATTCCTTTTTGGCTACGGATACGCTCTTGAAGGTGCCGGGTATTTTGTTTTGTTTTAGGAAATTGTTTATTGCGCTTAAACTTATCGTCGCCTGCCAATTCGCGCTTTTGCTGTTTTTGCAGTATCCGCATTTGGCGCCGCTTAGAGGTTTTATCGTGTCTTTAAGCCAGGGGATAGGGTCGGTATGGCCGCCGCAGTTGGCGTGGTAATAGGTGTAGAAAAGTTTGCCTTTGTAAGTCAGCGTTTCGCCTTTGGTTTGATTTACCGCTTTCTCTACGCTTTCATATACTTTTACGGAACCTTTATACATTTGGCTTCGGACGTCGGAATAAAGGTCGAAATCCTGCGTTTTTTTATCCTCTATGCTTTTTAGGGTATAAGTTCTTGCGGCGACGGCTTGCGCTTTTAGGGCTTCAAGCGGCCAGGAGGCGCTCATCTCGTAGGGCAAAACGCCGAGCAGATAATTTTCCAAATCGGTTTGTTCTATTATGTTTACGCCCGATTTCGCTGGTTGTATAAGCAATTTGCCGTTGTATTTATTGCCGCCGAGCGTAAAACTCTCTTTTGGGGAAGTTAAAGCCAAAAGCAGGCCTTTGCCTGATTTGACGCTGCCCGCCTTGACGCCTTTTTTATCGCCCGATACGGTAAACTTCCCGCCCTTTTTTACCAAATATTTTTTGCCGCCCGACAAATCCGTTATTTTAAAAGAGGAAGAAGCCTCCACCGATATGGACGGCTTATTTTCCGCTATCAATATTTTTACCTCTTTGGCGCACAGAGTTTGAAACGGCAAAGCGGCAAATGCAAACAAGATAAAAAAACGCGATATATATTTCATCAAAAAAGTCCGTTGGGGTTTTTGCGGCCTAAATGGTCGTATGCCTTTTGCGTGGCGACGCGCCCCCTGGGCGTACGGGTAATAAAACCCGCTTTTATCAGGTAGGGTTCAATGGCGTCGGTAAGGGTATCGGTTTCCTGCGATACGGCTATGGCGAGGTTTTCCATACCTACGGGCCCGCCGCCGAATTTCTCTATCAGGGCGCTGAGTATTTTTTTGTCTACGCTGTCCAAGCCTTCTTTGTCTATGTCCAAAGCTTCCATGGCCATAACGGCAATTTCCTCGGTAATGACGCCATCGCCCTTAACTTGCGCGAAGTCGCGCGCCCTTCTAAGCAGGCGGTTGGCTATACGGGGCGTACCGCGCGAACGGCGCGCTATTTCCGTAAGGCCGGGCCTGTCGGCGTCTATTTTAAGCAGTCTTGCCGAGCGTTCCAAAATATCGGTAATTTCTTTAATTTCGTAAAAACCCAGATTGAACACTATGCCGAAGCGGTCTCTAAGCGGGCCGGTCAAAAGGCCCGAACGCGTCGTCGCGCCGACCAAAGTAAACTTCGGAACCGCCAGTTTAAGCGTGGTAGAACCCGCCCCTTTACCCGTATTTATAAAGAAAGTAAAATCCTCCATGGCGGGGTAGAGCGCTTCTTCCACCGCGGGGTTCAGGCGGTGTATTTCGTCTATAAAAAGTATGTCGCCTTCATTAAGCTCGGTGGTGAGCATGGCGGCCAAATCTCCCGGTCGCGCCAAAACGGGGCCCGATGTGCTTTTGATGTTTACGCCCATCTCCTTGGCCAAAATATTGGACAGCGTAGTTTTGCCCAAACCCGGCGGGGAATAGAAAAGGCAATGATCCAGCGCTTCGCCCCTGGCTTTGGCGGCGGATATAAAAATTTCCAAATTCTCTTTAAGTTTATCCTGTCCGACAAATTCCGCCAAAGTGGCGGGCCTGAGGGCGTGCTCCAGCGAGGAGTTCTTTTCCTCCACGCTAGCTTCCACATTTAAATATTCGTTATGAGCCGTCATTTGCGAAGTATCCTCAAAGCCGATTTAATATTTTCTTCCATATTATTGGATAGCCCGCCCTCATTGTGCAGTTTTTCTATCGCGCGCCTGGCTTCCGCCATACTGTATCCCAGCGCGCTGAGGGCCGCCAAAAGTTCCGACATATAAGGCGTATCCAAAGTTTTAATTTTCGTTTCGCCCTGTACGGTAAGGGTGTCCATTTTGCCTTTCAAAGCGTCTATTATTTTCTGTGCCGTTTTGGCCGTAAAGCCGAATATGCCCGTAAGTATTTTGGCGTCTTGATTTATTATCGCCCTGTGGAAATCGGGCAGGCTTCTAAGGGCTTTGCTTAAAAACTCCAAAGCCTTTTTGGGGCCGGTATTGGGTATGCTTTCTTTAAATAGGAGAAACAGGGTTTGATCGTCTTTGCTTATAAACCCGTATAAGCTGGTTCCGTCGTAAGGTGAAAGCGATTCGGTTATGTAAAGTGAAGCTTCCCGCCCTTCTTCCAAGGAGCTCAGCGATGCCTGCGGCATATTGACTTCATAGCCCACTCCGCCCGCCAAGACTATCGCGGAATTTTCCCTTATTTCAAATACTTCTCCTTTCAAGAAAGCTATCATATTTACATTTTACTTTATTTTGCCTTTGCTAAAAAGGCACGGGGGTATATATTTAAAGTTTATTTTATATGTTCGGTTTTAAAAGCGGGTAAATCCGCAAAACCCTATAAAAGCGCGGCTGGTTTGGAAATTATTTGGAGAGTTTCTTTTTGAAAGCGTTTAGCTGTTCTTTCTTCGCCTGCTTTATTTTTTCCAGGAATTTTTGCTGTTGCGCTATCTGCGCCATTAAGGGCGCGCATTTGATATGGCACAGCGCTATGGCGGCGGCGTCGGCGACGTCATCGGGCGAGAGCTGTTTTTGCAATTTAAGCGTCAGCTGGACCATGCGCTGCATTTGTTTTTTATCTGCGGAGCCGCTGCCGCTTATGGTTAGTTTAACCCGTTTTGGCGGATAGGCGGAAATGGTTAAGCCCGCCTGATGAAGAGCCAGCATAATTACGCCGCGGGTCTGTATGGTATGCGACATAGTTAAAGCTCTTTTAAGGAAGAACATTTCTTCCATGGCGGCTTGGTCTGGTTTGAACTCTTGCGCCACTTTTTTTATTTCTTCATAGATTTCGCAAAGCCTTTGGGGCAGAGGGGTATCCGCCGCGGTGTGGATAAGCCCGCAGGCCACTAAAGCGGGACCGGCCGCTCCGTTGTCTTGCACAACGGCCCAGCCGGTCCTGTCCAAACCGGGGTCTATGCCCAATGTTCTATTTGTCAAGCTGGGCTAAGATATCATCGGCGATATTGTAGTTGGAATAAACATTTTTGGTATCGTCGTGATCGTCCAGGGCTTCAATCATGCGTTCGATTTTGGAAGCCGTTTCCAAGTCGGTAATGGAAACCTCGTTGGAAGGTATCATCGTCAGTTCGGCCGATTCCAATTTTAAGCCTTTGGCTTCAAGGGCGGTTTTGACGGTGTCCAAGTCTTCCATCGCGGTGATGACTTCAAAACCGTCTGCTTCTGTTTTAATGTCTTCGGCGCCGGCTTCCAGGGCGATGTTCATAAGTTCTTCTTCCGTTGTGGCTTCTTTACCTATCAAGATTAAGCCTTTTTTTGCGAACATATAAGATACGCAGCCGCTGGTGCCGATGCTTCCGCCTTTATCGGAGAAGATTTTCCTTATTTCGGAGAAAGTCCTATTTTTATTGTCGGTCGTACATTCCACTATAACGGCTACCGAGCCCGGCCCATATCCTTCATAGGTGATTTCTTCGTATACGGTTCCCGGGAGCTGGCCCGTACCTTTCATAATAGCTCTTTTGACGTTATCTGCAGGCATATTTGCGGCTTTGGCGTCTTCGACGGCCTTTCTAAGCCTGGCATTGCTTCCCAAATCCGCTCCGCCGATTTTGGCGGCTATGGTAATTTCGCGGATAAGCTTGGTGAAGACCTTGCCTTTTTTTGCGTCTACCAATGCCTTTTTGTGTTTGATACCTGCCCAGTGTGAATGTCCACCCATAAAAATACTCCTCTTTAGAAAAGTTTATAAGCTAATTCTAGCAAATTTGGCGCGGTAAAATAAACGGCGGCTTATTTTACTTTCTTAAATGGTAAAATATGACGAAGCCCCGTTAGCTCAATTGGATAGAGTACCGGTCTTCGGAACCGAGGGTGTGGGTTCAAGTCCCGCACGGGGCATATCTGATTTTTGCGCTCTGGAAGGTGTATATGAAATCTATCAAAGGCGAGGGCAGCGTAAACTGCCCCAACGGATGCGAAGCGTTCGACGCGGAATATTGGACGCTGGTGCGCGGCGATAAAGACGGCGAACTTAAGGAAGCACTGATCGGAGGGGAGCTTAATTTGGTGTCCTGCCCCAGCTGCGGGGAGATGTTCTACCACGACAGGGATATAGTCTACTTCGATCCACCCAAAGAACTTTTGGTTTTCGTCTCGCCTAAAGCGGAGAAAGATAAATTTGACGAAGTCAAAAAGAAAATGCAGAAGGATTTTGAGTTTTTGCGCAAAAATCTTTCCGAAATGAACATAAGTTACAGCCCTTTTTACCTTGCCGGCTTGGAGGAGCTTAAAGCACTATTGGATTATGATGAGCACTGCGCCTGCCAAAGCGAAGTTATCGCGGCGCTCTCTGCCCAAAAGGGTTTTAAGCTGGCGGCATTGGCGCCTTCGCACGCGAGGGTGAAGGGATATCCCTTATATATTCCCGTAGCGCGGGATAAATACGACGCCGAAAACGTCAAGGAAGCGGCCCAGGCGGTCTTGGCTGAGAACCCCGCTCTGACTTTATTGGCGGCCCTGCTTAAGGATTTGCGGGAGGGCAAAGAGCTTCCGCCCAAAATATGAAAATGGAATATAAACTTATCTTGAAGGCTATCGGCTTGGAAGCTGAACGCGCAAAAGTTAAGGCTTGGGCCGTGGGCGGATTCGCGCGGGATAGGTTTATAGGCAAAACTACCAAAGACATAGATATTTGCGTGGAGGGGGACACTCACTCCCTTATAGACTTCTGTGTAAAGAAGTACGGAGCGGAAGCGAAATGTTTTAAGGCATTCGGCACGGCGCGCGTCAATTTGGCCTGCGGGCTTAAGCTGGATTTTGTACGCTGCCGCGCGGAGCTTTACCCTAAGCCCGCCGCTTTGCCTAAGGTTAGGCCCAGCGGGTTGAAAGACGATTTAATGCGCCGGGATTTTACTTGTAACGCTTTGGCGTTAAGCATAATGCCAGGCGAATTTCTTAAGGAATACGATTTGTTCAATTCCCGCGAGGCCATATCCAAAGGCTATATAGAAGTCCTGCACGATAAGAGTTTTGTAGATGACCCCACCCGCCTGTTCCGCGCGGTAAGGTTTTCGGCGCGCTTCGGCTGGCCTTTGGGGAAAAATACCGAAAGATTGTTTAGAGAAGCGGTGCGGGAAAAACGGGCAAGTTTATTATCCCGCCAGAGAATAGTTAACGAATTTGTCAAAATACTGAGGGAGAAATGCTCTTATAAAGCATTAAAGTTGGCCGATAAATACGGCCTTTTGGATTTTGTGTTCGGAAATTTAAAATACGGCTCTAAAATTGATACTCTTAGTACTTTTGAAGAAAAGATTGCCTTGCTTTCGCTTATGCAGGGCGAAAGGGGGGCGGATTTTGTATCTTCACTGTTGCTTCCCAAGGAAGGAACCGCTCTTTGTTTTGAAGTTCTTAAATGGCGGGAAGCTAAAGCGGCCCCGGCCAAAGCGCTAAGTGCGAAAGCCGTCAAAATAATCAAACTTTACAAACCCGCCGTAGAGCCATTTAAATTAAGACCGCTTTTGCTCAAGGCCGAAGATGCTTTGGCCCTGGGCTTTAAGGGCGGGGAAATAGGCTCGGCGCTTAAAAAACTGGCAAAAGCGCAATACCGAGGCAAAATTAAAAACAAAAGGGCGGCGGTTTCTTTCCTGAAAAATCTTAAATAATCGCTTCAAGTCGTACAGGATATTTACGCTTGGCCGTTTCTTATATACCATTCACGCGAATGATAGGCAATATCGGCTCCAAAATTAGTAGAATGGTCTTATATGGACTTTATTTTATATTTACCTGTATTGATATTTTCCGTAATAGCGCACGAGTTTGCGCATGGCTACGTCGCCTATCGCTGCGGCGACGATACCGCCTATTTGCTGGGGCGGCTTAATTTCAATCCACTGAAACATATAGATATGGTGGGCACTATAATAGTGCCTTTGGCGCTGTTTATGATAAACGCGCCGATGTTCGGCTGGGCCAAACCGGTGCCAGTAAATTATTTCAGGCTTAGGGGGGGACGGAAGGATATTGCCTTGGTGTCTTTGGCCGGCCCGATGACGAATATCGCCCTGATGCTGGCGGCGGCACTGCTGTTTAAATTACTGGCCGCGGCGGCGCCTTTTTCCGCGATAGCTCTTAAACTGCTGCTTTATACGGTAATAATCAATATGGTGCTGGCTATATTCAATTTGATACCGATTCCGCCTTTGGACGGCAGCAAAATAGTATCGTATTTTATGTCGCCCCAAACTGCGGCGCGTTATTTAAATTGGGATCGTTTCGGCTTTATCATATTGGCGGTTTTGATAGTTACGGGCGTATTCAGTAAGGTAATTACGCCTATTTTCAATGTGGCTTTAACTTTAATATTAAGTTTTATCGGAGTTCCTTATGGATCATACTAAAGAGAAGATTGTAGTTTCCGGGATGAGGCCCACCGGCAGATTGCATTTGGGCAATTATTTCGGTGCTTTAAGAAATTTTGTGGATTTGCAAAACAAATACAAATGCTATTTTTTCGTGGCGGATTTGCACGCTTTGACTACGGCTGCGGAAAATACCGACGATTTGGCGGCCAACAGCGAACAGATGATAATAGACTGGCTGGCGGCGGGCGTAGATCCCGAGAAATGCGCGATATTCATTCAGTCGCATGTTCCGCAGGTAAGCGAGCTGACCACGCTTTTGGGGATGATAACTCCGCTGGGCTGGCTTTTAAGAAATCCTACCTATAAGGAACAGCTTAATGAGCTTTTCCGCAAGAAATATGCTGGGCAGGAAGACAAAGTGGCGGCGGAAAAAATGGCGATGCTCAGCGAGGCGGAACTTTCGGAGATGTCCTCTTTCGGATTTTTGGGCTATCCAGTACTTATGGCGACGGATATACTTATCCATAAGGCTGCGTATGTACCCGTAGGGCAGGACCAGACGGCGCATATGGAAATAGCACGCGACATAGCAAGGCGTTTTAACGATATTTATTCCACCGATACGCTGTTTGAACCCAAGCCCTTGTTTACTTCGGTGCCGAAGGTGCCGGGTTTGGACGGACGGAAAATGTCCAAATCCTACGGCAACACGATAGATTTGGGCGAAGATCCCGCCGCGGTACGCAAGAAAGTTATGTCTATGTTTACCGATCCCAACAAACAAAGAGCCAACGACCCGGCCAATCCGGAAGGCTGTACGGTATACGCTTTCCATAAGATTTACAATCCCGACTACCAGAAACGATGTGAGGAGTGCAAGGCCGGCGCTTTGGGCTGTGTGGCGTGCAAGAAACATTTATTTGAACTTATGGAGAAGGAAATAACGGAATTTAACAAACGCAGAGCCTTCTACGAAAGCGATAAGGCTTTGTTAAACAAAATTTTGGAGCGCGGCGCTCAGCAGGCGCGCGAGAGCGCGGAGGCGACTTTAAAAGAAGTCAAGAAAGTGATGAAGCTGTTATGACAAACGAAAGCATCAGGATACACTTGGACGTATTTGAAGGCCCTATGGACCTTCTTTTACACCTTATCAAGAAAGACAATCTGGATATTTACGATATAAACATATCGGAGATAACCTCTCAGTATCTTGAGTATCTTGATATTATGAAACAGCTTAATTTGGAGCTCGCCGGCGAATTTTTGGTAATGGCCAGCACGCTTATGCAGATAAAGGCGCGGCAGCTTTTGCCTTCGCAGGTGCCGACTTCGGAGGAAGACGGGCCCGATCCCGCCAAAGAACTTATAGAAAAGATAGTGGAGTATCAAAAGTTCAAACAGGCGGCGGCGTATTTGCAGGGCAATTTCGAAAAGTATAAAGACAATTTTTACAAAAGCACTCCGGTATTTGACGGCGGCGAGAGAGTGTTAAACGTACAGCTTTTCGATTTATTGGCGGCGGTCCGGCGCGCTTTTGAGAATTTGGAAAGCCGGGAACACGCCGATTTATTGAAGATAGAGGAGTTCCCGATAGACAAGAAGATAGATAAAGTCTTGTATCTTCTTGAACGAAAGCCCTGGATATTGGTGGACGAGATATTTTTGGGCGAAACCAAGAAACGCGGCGTAATAACGTGTTTTATGGCGGTTTTGGAGCTTTTGAAAATAGGCAAGATACTGGCCAGGCAAGACGGTGAAGGCCTGGAAATACGCCTTTATATGAACCCCGAGAAACGCGGGGAAGATTATCACAAACTTATGCAGACGGACGAGAAAGAACCTGAGCAAGGAGCGCGGTAGAGCAAATGGAAGAGAAAGCCAATATTGCCGCAGAGGGCAAAGAGGAAGTTTTCAGCAGGGAAGATTATAAAAGGATAGTGGAAAATCTGCTTTTTATAACGGACCGTCCTTTAAGCGCGGCGAAACTTTCGCAAGTGGCGCAGATAAACAATATCCAGCTGACTAAGGACATAGTAAATGCATTGGCGCAGGAATACGCGCAAAGCGGACGCGCTATACAGATAGTGGAGCTTGGGGGCGGCTTTCAGATGTCGACCAAACCCGAATACGGGCGGTGGGTGCGTGCTTTATTTAACGAGAAAAGCTCCGACAAACTTTCGCCCGCGGCCTTGGAAACATTAGCCATAATCGCCTATAAACAACCCGTTACCAGAGCGGAGATAGAAGCTATAAGGGGTGTAGACATCGTCGGCCCGTTGGAAAAGATTATGGAACGCGGCCTGGTGCGCGTGGTGGGGCGCAAGGACGCGCCCGGCAAGCCGATGGTCTACGGCACCACGGACGAATTTTTAAGAGTATTTGGATTAAACCATATTTCGCAGCTGCCCGAACTTAAGACTTTTGAAAGCAAAGGCCCGCGGGAAATACAGAGCGATTTGCCTTTTGGCCCCAGTTTGCCGCAAGTCAAGGAGGCCATACTCCCGCTTGAAGAGGAGGCAGACATTTATACCAGGAATACGCCGGAAGGTTCCGACGCGGTGCAAGGTTTTGGGGGATTTGCGGATACGGAGCCTCAAGACATAACCGAGCCTAAGTACAATTTGCCCGAGCATCCGCAAGAGCAAAACGCCGAAGCGCAAGAGAGAGGGGATAGCTCTTCGGATAATGCCGAAAGCGTCGTAAATGCGGCGCAAAGCGAAACGGATTTGGATATCGCATCGGAGGATCAAACGGACTCGGCACCGGGCAGCTTGATATCTGGGCAGCCTTCGCAAGGCGTGGAAGAGAAGGAAGAAGACGTTCTGCCAGAAGAGGGTTTTAAGCAGGAAAGCGGTCTTGAAGAAGATATGCTTAAAGAAGGATTTGACGAATTAAAATAGAAGTATAAACTTGAGGAGAAATTTATGAATATAGTTTTAGCCGCTAGCGAAGCGTTTCCCTTTTGCAAAACGGGTGGACTGGCCGACGTGGTAGGCGCGCTGACGCAGGACTTTTCAAGAACGAGAGGCACCAAAGTGTTGTTATTTTTGCCGCGTTACAGAAATATTAAGAACGCCTCTTCTTTAAGGACGGTGCCGGGCGTATTTTATATACCGGTCGGCTCGCGTTTGGAGCCTGCGCAAATATCATATTTGAAATGGGGCAACGCTTTGGTGTTTTTTGTGGAGTCGAACAAATATTTCGACAGGCCGGAACTGTATTTCACCAAGCATGGCGATTACGCCGATAACGACGAAAGGTTTATGTTCTTTTCGCGCGCGGTGCTGGAGGCGTGCAAATTTATAGGCTTCAGGCCCGATATAATCCACGCGCACGACTGGCAGGCAGGCCTTTTGCCGGCTTATCTTAAGACGGTATACAAAACCGACGCCTTCTTTACCCGCACGCGCTGTATGTTTACGATACACAATATAGCGTATCAGGGTTATTTCGGGCGGGACAGTTTTGTCAAGGCGGGCTTTTTCGAGCCTGATTTCACGCCCGACAAATTTGAGTATTGGGGCGGGATAAGCTATCTAAAGACGGGAATAGTGTTTGCCGATAAAGTAAACACCGTCAGCCCCACTTACGCGCAGGAACTTTTGAGGGGACAAAACAGTTTCGGGCTTGAAGGCGTATTGAGGCACAAAGGCGCGGACTTTTTGGGCATAATCAACGGTATAGACGGCGAAGTGTGGGACCCGCAAACGGATACAATGATACCGATGGGTTACGATGACGAAAGTTTAAAAGGCAAAGCCTTATGCAAAGCCGAGCTGCAAAAACTTTGCGGCTTGCCGCAGAACCCGGATATCCCGCTGTGCGTTATGGTAAGCCGTTTGGCTTATCAAAAAGGCGTGGACCTTTTGCCCGATTTGATAAGGGCTATGGAAGGGAAAATGCAATTTATAATAGAGGGCAAGGGTGATCCCAACGCGGAGCATATATTGGGCGAACTCGCGGCCAGATACCCGTCCTCTTTCGCCTTTAGGGCTGTGGTAGACGAAATTTTGGCGCATAAGATATATGCGGGCGGGGATATGTTCTTGATGCCTTCAAGGTTTGAGCCTTGCGGTTTAAGCCAAATGATTTCCATGCGTTACGGGACTTTGCCGGTGGTATCCAAGGTAGGCGGCCTTGCCGATACGGTAAAAGGATATGAAGGCGATATGACGGCGGAACTTAAAACCGGCTTCTTTATAAACGAAATGAGTGTCAACGGTCTTATAAACGCCTTAAATATCGTACTGAGCGTATACTGCAAGAAAAGAGTATGGAAAGCAATGCTGGTCAACGCGATGGCGGAGGATTTCTCTTGGGAGAATTCCTCAAGGCAGTATATGAAATGCTTTAACGAGATACTTAGGAGGAGATTTTAAATGCGGAAAATATTTTCTCTGTTTATAGCTTTATTTTTGTTTTCTCCCGCTTTCGCGCAGGGCAAGAAAAACGTAATTTTTGTGGTAGCCGACGGCGGCGGGCCCGCGGCGATGGGGCTTTTATTGCAATACGCGCGCTATGCGCAGAACTCGCCTTATGCCGACAGGACCTCAAATATGGAGAAACTGTTTTCCGCCTCTAATCTGGGCATAGTGTTAAACGCGACTAAAGAAACGATAGTCAGCGATTCCGCCGCGGCGGGCACGCATATGGCAAAAGGCACGCTTACGTATCCGGAATATTTGGGTATGGGCGCAGACGGACAAATCGGCGAAAGCCTGATGAAAAAGGCGCAGAAGTTAGGTATGGCGACGGGCTTGGTTACCGACGTCTATTTAAGCGACGCTACGCCTGCGGCGTATGCCGCGGGTACGGACAGCCGCAGGAAATATGAGGAAATTTCGCTTTCTCTTCTTAACAGCGGCGCGGACGTCCTCTTGGGCGGCGGGCTTAACTATTTTATCTCCGATCAGGATTTGCAGGACGACAGATATTCCGGCATATTTAAAAAGGTGCCATACCGCAAAGATCTTGAACCGGCGTTACAAAACGGTTTGTTCCAGAAACTGATAACAAGCGGATATCCTTTGGTATTTGACAAGAAAGGCCTGAAAAAAGCAAAGAATAAAAAGCTAATAGGCTTATTTGGAGCCAGCGCGATACAATACAGCGTAAATCCGGCGGAATACGCCCCCAATCTTAAGGAAATGACTGAAAAAGCGATAGAAATACTTTCCAAAAACGAAAAAGGGTTCTTCCTTATGGTGGAAGCGGGCGCTTTGGACTGGATGCTGCACGATAATGACCAAGGCGCGGCTTTGGCCGAACTTTTGGAATTGGACGAAACTTTGGGCTACATAAAACAATGGGCGGACGACAATCCCGATACTATGGTAATAGTAACTGCTGACCACGATACGGGCGGCTTTGGCTTCCAATACAGGAAAGTTAAGGGAGAGGAATTGAATTTAAAGCAAGAACAAGGTTATCCCTTATACGATAAGAAGGATTATTCGGTCAAGAGCAATTTGGATATAATAGCCAAACAAACCAAAATGCAGCGCGATATGCGCGCTGAGTTTGAGGCTTTGGGCGAAAAGCGTCAAACGCCGAAGGCTATACAGGATTATCTTAAAGCGAATATGGGTTATGAACTGCCTTTAGACGTAATAGAGGATAAAGGCGATTTTGAGGATAGTTTAAAAGAAGTCAACAAGAGATTGGGCGTAGTGTGGAGTACGGGCAATCATACGGGCAGCCCGCTTTTCGTAAGTTTTTACGGATCGGGCGCGCCGGAGAAACCCGGGGTATTGCACAATACCGAGATAAACAAGATAATAGAAGGATTTTTATATGACGGAAAATAAAGCCGTATTCACTGGGCAAAGCAGGATAATGTTTATATTGCTGGCTTTTGCGCTTTTGGCGCAGGGCGCATTGTTTATGAGGAGCCAGGCTTATAATTCGTTTGATATGTTGATGAGCGATTTTAAAATAGCGGTTGTTCTTAACAATGCCAGCTCTTCGGAGACGGAAGATTTTACGAAGAAGCTAAACTCTCTTGAAGGCGTAAGCGAAGTCAGGTATTTAAACGCGAAAGAGGCTTTGGCTTTGCCCGGCGCATTGCCGGAGCAGAACGGCTTTGAGGTTTTTTTGCCCAAAGAGGATTTCCTGCCGGCTTTTTTTGAGATAAAGGCAAGCCAATCCGTAATGATGAATCCGGAGGCGTGGATAGCGGAGCATTTTTCTTCAATGGCGCAAGACGCTCAAGCCTATTATAAAGAGAGCCAAGCCCAAGCGGCGATATATTTGGGCGGGATAGTCAAATATATAAATATAGTATTGGGGCTGAGCGCGTTTTTCTTTTTGACGTTTTGTTTTTTTGTTGAGGCTTATTATATAAGAATAACATCGCTTTCCACGCGCATGGGCGGGGTGATATGCGGGATTTTTGCCTATGCTTTGGCTTTGGCGTTGAGTTATATATTGGCCTCCCCTTTAAAACTGGCGGGCGAGCAGGGTTTTATTTGGGATATTTGGGGTCAGGCGGGCTGTTTGGTGCTGACTCTTATGCTTGGGTGGACTTTGGCTAAATGGAAAAAGTTTTAATATCGTTTTTTGCTTTGTTTATGCTTATGGGTGCGCCCTTAAACGCGGCATCTAAGGAGGAGCTTGCCGCCATAGAGCGCCAAGCCAAGGAAAAGGAAGCGCAATTAAAAAAATATAAGGCCCGCGAAGCGGCTTTGTCAAAAGAACTCAAAGCGCTTACCCAAAAGCAAAAACAGACCGAACAGCTGGCCGTAAAAATCAGCAACGATATAGAAGGCATGCAGACAAAAAGCAGTTTAATGCGCCAGCATAGGGAAGTGGTGCAGAGCAATTTGCCGCTGTGGCAGAATATAATGAAGCAAGAATTTTCCAATTATGCGATTGAAAGAATACTCGGAGAGAAATATTATAATTCTTCCGAGCTTACCCGCGCCTTGGCGCTTTCTTCCACTTTAAAGACGCACGCGGTTTTCATGCAGAAACTTTCCGACGAGATTGAAAATACTCAAAAAGAGATAGAAGGCTACAAAGAGAAACAGGAAAATTTATTGGCGCGCCGCGATAAGCTGGAGGAAGAAAAAACCGCGATACAGGGCAACTACAATAAGAAGAAAGAGGACTTGCAGCAGGCGCACGCTTTGTATGAAAAAGCAAGTAAAGATTTGAAAGAGTTAAAAGCCTCGGCGGCGCAGCTTCAGAAGATACTTAAAGAGGCCGAGGCTCGGCGCAAAGCCGAACAGAAGAGAGCCGGCCAAAAGCAGACGGGTGCGGCGTTGAACATCGGGCGCAATTCTCTTCCGTGGCCGGTAAGTGGTAAAATAATAAGTAAGTTCGGCAAGGAATATCAGGCCCAGCTAAAAACCTGGATATTCCGCGACGGCATAAAGATAGCCGCAAATAAAGGCACGCCGATAGTGAGCGTGGCGGAAGGCAGCGTGATATTCGCGGGCGAATTCCGCTCGTACGGCAATGTGGTGATAGTGGATCACGGCGGCGGGTTCTTTACGATATACGGATTTTTAAGCGCGATCCGCGCCAGATTGGGCCAGCAGGTAAACAAGGGCCAAATAATAGGACTTTGCGGGACGGATACTCAAGGTTCGGCGATGGGCAGCGGGCAGAGCGCTTTGTATTTTGAGGTGCGCTCCGGCACTTCTGCTTCGGATCCGGAACTTTGGCTTGAAAAGAAATGAAAAAGGAAAAACTTATGAAAAAGAAAATAAATATATACGTAATTTTTATGATAGCCGCTTTTTTTATGGGGACGATGTTTCCGTTTGCCTATTCGGGCGTAGATACGGGGTTGGACCAACTTAAAATACTTGTAGAAGTCATGGGAAAGATACAGGATAACTATGTGGAAGAAAAGCAACCCAAAGATTTGGTAACTGGGGCTCTTTACGGTATGGTTTCGCAGTTGGACGAATTTTCGGAATACATCAGCGTGGAAGATATGAAAGCCATGCGCGAGGAAACGAAAGGAGAGTTCGGAGGTGTGGGTATGCGGCTGAACTCGTCCAAAGAGGGAGAGCTTACGGTAGTTACGCCGTTACCCGGGAGTCCCGCGTATAAAGCGGGCGTGGAGCCTGGCGACAAAGTGATAAAAATAGACGGCAAACTCGTTTCCGATATGACAAACAACGAGGCGGTTGCCGCGTTAAGGGGGGAAGTCGGCACCAAAGTTAAGGTGGAGATTGACCGCAAAGACGAAAATAGCGGTAAAACCGTTAAAAAGAAATTTACCTTAAAGAGGGATAAAATCGTGCCCGAAGTGGTTTTCTCCAAAATGTTGGGCGGCGATATCGGCTATATTTACGTTACAGATTTTTCGGGCCATACGATAGAAGGCTTCGAAAACGCGATGGAAAAGCTGCAAAAGGAGGGCATGAAAGCCCTGATAGTCGATTTACGCTTTAACCCCGGAGGTCTTTTGGACAGTGCCGTAGATATGGCGAAACTCTTTATCGGTGAAAATAAACTTATCGTATACACCAAAGGCAGGAAAGAAGAGTTCTTTAGAGAATATAAGAGCAATGCTCAGGCCAAATATCCCGATATCCCGATGGTATTGCTGGTAAATGAGGCTTCGGCTTCAGGCAGCGAGATTGTAGCGGGTGCGCTTCAGGATCATAAGAGGGCTTTGCTTATCGGGGCGCGCACTTTCGGCAAGGGAAGTGTGCAGCAGGTTATCAATCTTCCCGATACCTCGGGCTTAAGAATAACTGTGGCCAAATATTATACTCCGCTTGGCCGTATGATACATAAAAATTTTAAGGCCAAGAACGCTGACGAAACGGGCGGAATAGTGCCGGATATAGTAGTGGATTTTGACTTGCCTAAGGCTCGCACCGCGACTTTCTACACAACTAATTTAATCTATTCGCCATCAAAGAAGACCGTCAAAGCAGAAAAGGAAAACGCGGAAGATCCGGTATTGGAAAGAGCGGTGGAAATATTAAAGGCGCGCGATATTTTCTCCAACTTAAACGCTGCGTCGAAAAACGAAAAATAGCATAAGGCGGACAAAAGGTGAAAGACACTTATATTCTTGGCATAGAAAGTACCTGCGACGAAACTTCTTCGGCTCTTCTTAAAAATGGGCGGGAAGTTGTAAGCAATGTCATATACACGCAGATAGATATTCATAAGAAGTATGCTGGCGTAGTGCCGGAACTTGCAAGCCGCGCGCATGCCGCTAAAATAGCAAGCGTAATCAAGGCGGCATTGGGCGATATCGTGCCCGATTACATAGCTTTTGCCAACGGGCCCGGTTTGCCGGGGGGGCTTTTGGTTGGGCGCGTCGCGGCGGAAACTTTGGGTAATCTTTTTGAAAAGCCTGTAATAGGCGTAAATCATCTGGAGGGACATCTTTTGGCGTGCGAGTTTACGGGCGGGCCGGAGTTGGCTCCTCTTGAATTTCCGCTGATTTCCCTTATAGTATCAGGAGGGCACAGCGAATTGTGGCTTGTCAAGAATTACGGTGAATATAAAATTCTGGGCAAGACCAGGGACGATGCCGCGGGCGAGGCTTTCGACAAAGTCGCAAAGTTGCTGGGGCTGGGATATCCCGGCGGGCCGGAAGTGTCAAAGCAAGCCTTAAAGGGCGATAGAAACGCCGTAAAGTTTCCGCGCCCGATGATAGGCGGCGGATGCGAGTTTTCCTTCAGCGGAATAAAGACGGCGGTAAGCTATTATTTGCGCGATCATAAAGATATAAGCGTGCCCGATATTTGTGCCTCTTTTGAGCAGGCGGTGGCGGAAACATTAGTCAAGAAAGCCATAGATGCCGCCAAGCGTTATAAAGTAAAGAATATAGCGGTAGGCGGCGGCGTGGCGGCCAATGGCCTGCTTAGAGAGATTTTGACTAAAGAGGCGGAAAAACAAGGGATAAAGGCGCGCTTTGTGATGAAAGGCCTTTCTTCCGACAATGCCGCGATGATAGCTTTATGCGCGGCCAAGAAACTTGAGTACGGCAAAGATACGGGAAATATAAAAATAAACCCCAATATGGTTGTGAGGAGTTGGCCTAAGAAATGATCTTTTGGATGATGCCCGACAACAGTACGCTTACCCAGCGTATGATAGAGAAGTTTTTAACCGATTTTAAAAAACATAATCCGGGCCTTAGCATAAACATCAGGGTAATAAACAGGCGTACTTTGTGGACGAAGATGTTCACTTTGAAGCACGAGATCGGCCGCGCCGGCTGCCCTGATATTATCGCTTTTCCGCATTATTGGACAAATCTTCTTATCAAAGCCAATATACTGCAAAACCTTACCGAATTGGACAAACTGCTCAGAGTGGACAATTGTTTGGATCCGCTAAAACCGTTTTGCTATAAAAAAGATACGGGTGACATTTATTCCTATCCGTGGTGGATGGACATAACGGCGCTTCATTACAGGGAAGACCATTTAAAACTGATAACTTCAAAACCTGAGGAACTTCTTAATACGTGGCCGGGCTTTTTGGAGGCTTGCGCGCGGCTTAAAGAGTATTTTGGCGGGCAGGAAGACTATTATCCCGTGCAGAATAACGATTGGCGCGGATCCCTTTCTTACCGTTCGGCCTTGCCTTGTGTATGGGGGCGCGGCGCCGATATTTATAATGAGGACGGCTCAGTGTCGGGCTTGGGCACGGCGCAATTTTTGGCGGGTATTGAAGATTTTATAGAGTTGGCGGTAAAAGGATATATGCCTATACTTAGGGAACGCAGTTCCAACGGGGCTATATCGTGCGGCAAATCCAGCATGATGCTTACCAGGCGCCAAGGCATCACGATGTTTGAAGGTAAGGAAACGGATTTTAAAGTGCGGACTTTGCCAATACCAAAAACGGGCACGGAGCATATAAATTATATGAGCGGTGTAAATTTAGGCATAGTCAGGGGCAGTGTCAATATCCAGCCGGCTTTGGATCTGATAAAATGGCTGACCAGGCCGGAAAAACAGATAGAGTATGCCTCCATGACGGAGGTATTCCCCGCGCTTGAGGGCAGTTTTGAGAGTTTTCTTCTGGCTTCGCCTCAGCGTATACGCAATTACGCGCATATAATAGCGGGTGCGCGCACTATGCGAAACCACATAGCTTCCGGCACGGTAATGGAAGTTTTGGGCAATATAATGTCCAAGGCGGCCAGCGCGATAGTGATGAATCAGTATTCACCGGAAATATTGAAAAGCGAATTAAAAAAAGGCGACGAGGATGTGAATAATATCCTTCATCTTTATAACGAGTAGAGCCATGCAGAACAAAAGGAGTTTGCTTTTATATAATTTTTATCAGGGCCTGTCCGACAGATTTACCAATATAGACAGGCTTTTGCGCCACGCTTTGCCCGTTTTGGCGGATTATTTGTCCGCCGATAGGGTATTATTCTTCGATTGGAAGGAAGAAAAATCTATCATTTCCTTAAGAACGATGTGCCAAAAAGGAAAATGTTATGACTTGCAGGAAGACATCTTTGTGGACAGATATTCGCCCGAAGTGATAAAACTTCTGCAAGACGGTTATATGATGTCGCCCAGTTTGGATTATCCTGCGGTATACGTCTTGGTTCAATGGCGCAGCCCGCAGGGCAGTTTTGAGGCTTTGGCCAGCGGCCAAAGAGCAAGAAGCGCGTATGGCGTAATAAGGGTGGAGCGTTTTAAGGAAAACAAGCCTTTTACGCAGAACGAGATAGAATCTCTAATCGCTTTATGCCGGGAACTCTCGTCAAAGATAAATATGACGGAGATTGACCATTACAATACGTCCCAGCTGCAAAGGGCGCAGGCCTTAAACGATTTGGCAAAAGTATTCGCGACGTCCATTCGCTTAAGCGACAGTTTAATAGAAATTTTAAAAAGTATCCAAAAGAGCTTCTATTTCGACAGGACTTCCTTATATTTGGTCGACCCCAAAACGAATCAACTTCAGGAAGCTTACAGCGCGGATTTGTCTGGCGAGGTTAAACAAATTGACATAAGCGAGGCTTTATCCAAAAACTTTACTTCAGGCAGCGACGGTACGACAAATATCTGCCCCGCGGTAAGAAGTTCCGATATAGTTTTGACTCTGCCCCTGACTTTGCAGGGCAAGAATTTGGGGTGGATGGTGTTTGATAATATGCTCTCGCGCATGCCGATAGCGACGGAAGATATTTTAAGTTTAAAGCAATTTTCCGCTCAGATAGCTTTGGCGATAGACAATGCCCGTCTTTTTGAGAAAGTGCAGGAACTTTCCAATTACGACGAACTTACAAAATTGGCTCTGAGACGCTTTTTCAACGAGAACTTGGCGCAGGAGATATACCGCTCCAAACGTTTTAATCTTACGCTTTCGCTTATAATAATGGACATAGATTATTTTAAAACGATAAACGACACTTACGGCCATTTGTTGGGCGATGAGGCTTTAAAAGCGGTAAGCAGCGTAATATCTAGCAGTTTGAGGCAGACGGATTTGCCGTGCCGATACGGCGGCGACGAGATAGTTATAATGCTGCCCAGAACTACGGGCGAAGAAGCCAAGAATATAGCCAAGCGTCTTTCGGAAAAAGTTTCCGCCATAGAGCTTAACCCGAAATATACCGGGGGCGCGGATATAAAACTCTCGATAAGCCAAGGAATATCGGTGTTTCCCTACGACACGGACGATCAAAACGATTTAATTAAACGGGCAGACGAGGCCTTATACTATGTAAAACAGCACGGGCGCGGATTTTGGGCTTTGTACGGCGATATTAAAGAAGGAAAGATGAAATGATAAATATATTGGCGGTAGGCGCGGGCGGATTTTTGGGGGCGGTTTTGCGTTATGGCGTATCGACGGTTTTTGTATCAAGGCTGGGGCTGCACAATGCTTTTGCCACTTTTTCCGTAAATATTATAGGCTGCCTTATCATAGGTTTTTTGGCGGGGTTTGAATTTAAGAATATACAACCGATGAAATATTTTCTGATAGCCGGCCTTTTGGGCGGATTCACCACTTTTTCGGCGTTCAGTCTGGACGCTTTGCTTCTGTTTAAAGACGGCGAAACATTAAAGGCCCTAATGTATATAGCGGGGACTTTGGGATTGTGTTTGCTTTCCGTTTTCGCGGGTTTTGCCGCTTTCAAAATGATTAACTGACTATTTTCGTACCGGGTGCGGTTTATACGAAGATGGCAATTTATCCGTAGGCACAAAAGTCTTTTCCACCGTTTCTCTTCTTATAAAAGGGGTTATGGTAAAGAAAGTTTCCTTTTTGTCGAAAAAGGCCAGCCAATTCTCGTATGAAATGGGTTCTTCGCTAAGAAGAGTATCCACAACGGTAAAGCTGAGGGCATTTTCCTCTTCAAAGACCAATAATGTCGCCGCATGATAATCCCAAGCGGGGTATTTTTCGCCCTGCGGAGAGAAAAACACAGTCTTTCCTTTTGAGTTTTTCAACAATCCGTTTGAAGGCTTGGCATAAATTTCGTAAACTCTCAGCAATTTATACAGGGAATATCTGTTTTGCGTTGCGTTGCAAATATGTTTGCAGAATGAATACGAGCAAGCGGCACACTCTTGGCTGAGCGGTCTATAAGTGTAACTCTTTGCGGATGAGTACGAACCCCCGACCCTGGTGGCGTTATCGAGCATTTTTACCGGGTCGGTATGCTCGTATATTACTGACAAATCTTTGTTGTTTTTGTTATTGTCTGATATATATTTTTTTAACAGAAACTTTTTTGCCGAGGTCAGTTCCTGCCTGCTCAGCGCCGCTTGCCCGTAATTATAGGAGAAGGCTTTATTTCTGTTATAGGTATTGACGAGCATATTTATGTAGTCGGACTGCTGTTTTAATATTTTTGCGTCTTTGGAATTGTAGTTTAAAAATCTTTTTTGAAAGAAGAAAACAGCTATTTTAGCGTTAATGTCAGCCAGATTTTTGTAATAGAAATTTTTTATTTCCGCGCCGTTTTTGAAATCCGAACGGTATATGGGATCAAGCGCACCGGTATAGGATGTGTCAATCATAGGCTGAGGCAGGCTTAAACCTTTGGCGGCGTCTATTATATACATATTGTATATGTATTGTGCTACGGCTTTTTGTTTTTCTTCTTTATCTGTGAAAGAGAAGCTGGAAATTAAACCATCCCAAAAGGAGGGTTCCTTTTTTAATTGCGACGAAGGCATAAAACCTTGCGTAAAAAGCAGATACTTGTCGCCCGAAGGCGCAAGCGCGTCGGCCAAACTTTCCTTAAAATCGGCGGCATTCAAGGCCAAAGAAAAAACTAACGGCAATAAAGATAAGAAATATGTTTTTTTCATAATCGGCCTCCCTCAACTTAAATTATAATCAATCCTTTTTTATGGCACAAGGGTATAAAGGCCTATAATTATATAGGAAATTGGGGCAGTATTTTATTAAAACAAAATCCGGCTATGCCTTTTTAGACATAGCCGGATAAGGCGAATAAAAAGCTATTTTCTTACTATCTCAATAGTTCTTTGGGCTTTTAAATGTTTGCCTACTTTGCAGGCCGATACCGAGCCGATTAAAGAGGCTTCTCTCTCTTTGGGGAAGGTGTCCGGTACAAATATCTTTATCAAGGCTTTTTGCATATCGCCGTTAGCGTCAAGCTCCGGTATCAGCTCCATATGGAAATCTTCTCTGTTAAGGCCGAGTTTCTCCACAAAAAATAACAAATGATAAGCCGAACATGCCAAAAGAGACGATAACATCAAAACGAACGGATTGGGAGCCGTAGCATCGCCGCCGTTGTTTTTAGGCAGATCGACGTTTATAGTAAAGCCTTCGGCTTCCACATTGATTTTTTTATTTCCGGCAAATTTTGCAACAACCATAAATCCTCCTTATTTTGTTTTATCTTCAATATCGGGCGTTTGGCCTTTAGCCAAAGCGCTGCTGGCGGACGCAGGCAAGGTTTCCCCTTTTGCGGCCGCGGTTGAAATCTGTATGTTTAGCTGATCGGTTGCGGGCGAATCCAACACGAGAATTTCCTGCTGGGGATGCGGCGGATAAGCCTGTTCGATCATATCGGATACGGAGTAATAGACATCCTTCGCTTTAAGGAAAGAGTCATGATTTTCCGGATGTTTTTGTACTTTCAAAAGTTCAATTTCGTATTCCGCTTTTGCCGCTTTGAAAGTTTTTGCGTAGAGCTGTTTTTTTATAGCGTCCTCAAGACGGAATATAGTTTCCTTGTCCATTGCGGTTTGTTCCAAGGCATTGCTCATTTGCGTTAAGGCGTTCAGCGCGTTTTGAAGGCCTGGGGTGTCGTCTATGTCAAAAGATGTTTTAGGCTCGTCCAAGGCTACTATATAGCTCTGCTCCAACGTTTTCTGAGGCATATATATATTACCCACGAAAGCGCCCGCTATAAAAACCGTAAACACAATAAACACTCTAAAAATCAAATTAAGCATACCTTAGTATATCAAATTAGGGGGATTAACTTTAAGTTTTCGTACCGTCAGGCGATAATGGCGGAAGTTTTAAAAAATTATTGTTAAACTTTTCAACAAGAGGATTTCTTTTCCTGCGCTGCGCATCGGTTTATCTTTTCCTGCTTGTCTTGCGTCCTCTTGGTCTACGGGGGTTTATTTTTGCTTCTTTTTGTGGAGGGCGTTTTTCTTTGGAGGGCTTTCCTACATATACTTTTTTAAAAGGCGTGAAGACGTATTCTTCCCGTATTTGCGCTGCGGGGTCTTTTTTCTCGCTCTTATTTAAGGCAAGTGTTTTATTTTGGTTTTCTTTGTTGGATGTTTTCTTCTCTGCGTTGGTAAGTTTTTTGCCCGCTTCGGTTTTTATCTTTTTCCCCGTTTTTTCCGCTTGGTTTGTATCTTGCGGAGATTTAAAAGAACTTTCCGTGATTAAAGAGGGTTGGGGTTCTATTGCGGGTTTTTCAGGCAAAGTTTCGGCATTTTCCCGGGAGGTATATTTTTTATCCAAGAAAGCGCGCACCTGTTTCCATTGAGCTCTATCCGCCCGCGCGATAAGGTTTAGGCAAAGCCCCGTTCTATCGTAGCGCCCCGTTCTGCCTAGGCGATGTATATATTCTTCCGGTACTTGAGGGGGCTCATAATTGATTACGGTTGAAATAGCGGGAATATCCAGGCCTCTGGCGGCGACGTCCGTAGCGATAAGTATTTTAAAGGATTGATCCCTAAAGCCTTTTACCGCGGCGTCGCGGTCCTTTTGCTTAAGGCCGCCGTGCAAGGCGGCTGCGTCGAAGAGGTTTTTCTTTAGATATCGGGTAATTTCGGCCGCGGCGCGCTGGGTTTGGACAAATACCAAAATCTGCCCTTGAGCTTCTCTTAAAAGAGAAGTAAGTTTTTTTAACTTCTCGTTGCCCTCTATTTTTATGTTCTTTTGAGTTACGTTGTCGGCGGGATTGTTTAGTTCCCCTATGATAACTTTTTGCGGATTGTTAAGATATTTCTCCGCTAATTTTAATACTCTTGGCGGGAAGGTGGCGGAGAGCATTAAAGTTTGCTTTTGTTTGGGGAGGAAAGATATAATCTCCTCAATTTGTGCGGCGAAGCCCAAATCCAACATTCTGTCTGTTTCGTCCCAAACGACTATGGCGGTATCGTCCAGTTTGAGGCTTTTCCTTTTAAGATGGTCGTTAAGGCGCCCCGGAGTGCCGATTATTACTCTAGGGTTGCTTTTAAGTTTCTTAAGCTGGCCCTGCATATTCTTGCCGCCCGTGATGAGGGCGGTGTTTATGTCGGTGTCTTTTGCCAAATTTCTGAAAACGCTTTGTATTTGTTGGGCCAGTTCTCTTGTCGGCGCTACGAACAGGGCGGTTTTGGAATCATAATCCAAAAGGAAATTTAATACGGGTATTGCATAAGCGGCTGTTTTGCCGCTTCCCGTCTTTGCCGAGGCCAAAGCGTCCCGCCCTTGAAGTACGACGGGAATAAATTCCGCCTGTACGGGGGTAGGGGCGGAATAGCCCAAATTCCTTATGGCTTTTATTACGCTTTTTTTAAGGCCGAGCGCATCAAAGAGATTATTGGTCATGGCATATATATTAACATTTTGATTGACGGTTTTGTATTATCGTTATTTTGGAGATTGTTTTTGAAAAAGATAAAATATAAATATGGGAAGCAATAAAGAAACCTGGCAGGGAAACTCCGTAAAAAGGCGCAATTCGGCCTTTTTTTATTTGTATTTTTGGGTATGCTGACGGCATTCGGTCCGTTTGTTACGGATATGTATTTGCCTAGTTTGCCCGCGATGGCTGATTATTTTTCGGCTGGCGCGTCTATGGTACAGCTCGGTTTGACGTTTTCGATGCTCGGCCTGGCCGCGGGGCAGATACTTTTTGGCCCGTTAAGTGACAAGTACGGCAGAAGGAAGCCTCTGTTGTGGGCGATGATATTGTTCTTGCTTTCAACCATAGGCTGTATTTTCGCCCCGACGATAGAAATATTCGTATTTCTCCGTTTGATACAAGGCATAGCGGGCGCGGGTGGGATAGTCATTTCCCGTTCGGTTGCCGCCGATAAATTTAAGGGCCGCAATTTGGCCAAGGCTTTGGCGGTGGTGGGCGCGATAAACGGCATAGCGCCCGTGGCCGCGCCGGTGATAGGCGGCACCGCTTTGCGGATTATGTCTTGGCAGGGAATATTTTGGATACTGTTTATAGTCGGGCTGATATTGTTGGGAGCGTGTCTGCATTTTAACGAATCACTTTCTAGGCCGAAGCGTTCTAAGCAGAAAATAAGCAAGACTTTATCGCTTTTCAAACCGCTTTTCGCCAACAAAAAGTATCTGTATTATGTTTTGCAAATGTCCTTCGCGCAGGGGTTGCTGTTTGCGTATATATCGGCTTCCCCCTTTATTATTCAGGAACATTACGGTTACAGTTCTTTTGCTTTTGGGCTGTTGTTTGCGCTTAACTCTCTGGCGATAGTCGGTGGGGCAGGTTTTTCGGTGCGGTTTAAAAGCCAGGAGCATTGCGTATCGATAAGCTGCCGCGGTATGATGATATGCAGTGTTTTATTGGCTTTGGCTTTGGGCTTTAACGCGCCGCTGGCGGTTTTTGAGGGTTTATTGCTGGTTTTGCTTTTTATGCTTGGGCTTACTTTTACCGCGGCGGTGGCTTTGGCGATGGGGTATGCGGGATCGCAAGCGGGTGCGGCCTCGGCATTGCTTGGGGCGGCCGGTTTTTTGTTTGGGAGCATAGTATCGCCGATTGTCGGGCTTGGAAATATAATGATTTCTTCCGGTATAGTATTTGTAGTGTGTGCGGCGGGGGCCTCGTTTTTTGCGGTTTTGGCGCGGCGGGCTTCGCGCGGAACTTCGTTTAAACCTCAGAAAGAAAATTGATATAAAGACACTTTAAAACTGAAGCCTTTGATATTATAATAATATCAAGGACTTTTATTTTGCTTGACTTGGATTTAACTCAAGGTAATATAATGTATATTATCGGGGAGAGTGATATGACCATTTCTGAAGTTAGCGAGAAATACGGCCTCAGTGCCGATACATTGCGTTATTATGAGAAAGCGGGCCTTATCCCGCAAGTACGCCGCAAGGAAAGCGGGATCCGCGATTACAGCGAAGCCGACTGCGGCTGGGTGGAGTTTATAAAATGCATGAGGGGCGCGGGCCTATCCATAGAAACTTTGGTGGAATATGTCAGCCTCTATCAAAAGGGAAAACGCACGGAGCGAAAGCGCCGCGATTTATTGGTGGCAGAACGCGACCGATTGAAAGCCAAGATGGAAGAGATGGGTAAAACTCTGGAGAGATTAAACTATAAAATTAAAGTCTACGACACAAAGATTTTATCTTGCGAGAAGGATCTTCTCGCGAGAAAGGAGTAAAAAATGGCTAAGAATGTTCTTATAATTTCAGGCAGCCCCAGGAAGGGCGGCAATTCTGATTTGCTCTGCGACCAATTTTTGTTGGGCGCACTTGACGCGGGCCATAAAGCGGAGAAGATATTTTTAAGGGACAAGGAAGTCGGTATGTGTTCCGGCTGTAATTATTGCGCCTCACACAGTGGCGATTGTCTGCGCAGGGACGATATGACGGAGATTTTGGGGAAAATGATCGCCGCCGACGTAATAGTTTTGGCCAGCCCGGTATATTTTTATTCAATTAACGCCCAGATGAAAGCATTGATTGACAGATGCGTTGCCCGATATACCGAAATATCCGGCAAGGAGTTTTATTATATAGTTACCGCGGCGGATACGGACAAAAACAACATAAAGACCACCGTAGATTGTTTCCGCGCGTTTACCGTATTGTGTTTGGAAGGCACTAAAGAAAAAGGCGTAATATACGGGCTTGGCGTGTGGAAAATGGGCGAAGTTAAAACACTGCCCGTATACAAGCAGGCTTATGATATGGGTCGAAATTGCTAAATTCCCCAATCGACGGCGGGGTTTAGTTGTTCCGTTTGCCGTATAAAAGGGAAATTTAAAATGAAGCCCTCCGCTTTGTGGCGGGGGGCTTTTTTATCGGTTTCTAACAAAGTGTTGACTTAAAGCCAACTCCAGGGTATATACTTTTGTTATGGCCCTTTTATAATTCTGAAGGGCCAAATACAAAGAAAGGCGGTAAGTATGAACTATATATATACGATGTTGTTTTTTGCGGCGGTATTTATGGTGGCTGCGTGCGGCGGAGATAAGAGCGGGGCGGCAGGTTATGCCGCGCAGAGCGCGGGCGAGGCGGCCCCCGGAGAGAGTTCCGCTTCTGAAATGAGGTTGAAAACGCAAGAGGGGCAGGACGGCACTTTGCGGAGCGATAACAAAAAAATATTGATTGCTTATTTTTCCCATTCCGGGAATACTAAAAATATGGCGCAACAAATAAACGATTATTGCGGCGGCGATATTTTTGAAATTAAGACGATATCCCCTTATCCTTCCGATTACGGCGACTGTGTGGATCAAGCCAAAAAGGAACAGGATGAGAACGCCCGCCCAGCTCTAGCCTCAAATGTGGAGGATATGAGCGTGTACGATATTGTTTTTGTCGGATACCCTAACTGGTGGGGAACTATGCCTATGGCTGTGTTTAACTTTTTGGAATCTTATGATTTCAACGGCAAAACAATAGTTCCGTTTTGTACTCACGAAGGCAGCGCCATGGGGCGCAGCGAGAGGGATATCAAGCAGCTTTTGCCCTCCTCCGAGGTTTTAAACGGTAAGCCCGTAAGAGGCTCACGAGTAAAATCTTCGGGTGAAGATATAAAATCTTGGCTTGAGGGCTTGGGATTTTGCAAATAAACTAAAAAGCGCGGCGTTTAAGCCGCGCTTTATTTTGCACAAATGTTATTGGTGCTTTTGCCAAGCGTAGGCCTTTTGTACGGAAGGGACATTGGCAGGATCAAATATTGGTTCCTGCACGCCCGCTTTCCTTTGGCGTCTGTAATCGGCAAGAACGTCCAAGGCCTGTTTCCTGAGCAGGAACAGCACGCTAATGTTCATCAAGGCCATTATGGTCATAAACAGATCTGCCATATTCCAAACTAGGTGAAGCTGGGCCACCGCACCCAAAAGCACCATAGCGGTAACTAAAATCCTAAAGAGCGGCATAATCCATTTTTTGTCTGTAAGGAACTCGATATTGGCTTGCCCGTAATAGTAGTTGCCGATAATGGAAGTAAAAGCGAAAAGCAGAACGCTTGCCGATATAAAGTATTCCCCAAAGCTGCCCATAGTCTGGCTTAGCGCCGCTTGAGTAAGAGCTATGCCTTCAAGGTTGAGGTTAGCGTAATCCGAGAGCAGAACGATAAAAGCCGTACAACTGCAAATTATCAAAGTGTCCACAAAAACGCTTAAAGCCTGTACATAGCCCTGGGTTACTGGGTGGGCGATATTTGCGGTGGCGGCGGCGTTTGGCGCGCTGCCCATACCGGCTTCGTTTGAAAAGAGGCCTCTTCTCGCGCCTGTCATAATGGTGGCGCCCAAGGTGCCGCCGGCTATATTTCTTAGGCTGAAAGCGTCCTTAAATATCAAAGCGAGGACGTCCGGCATTTTATCGATGTTAAGTATCATTACTATAAGGGTTATGGCTATATAGCTCAGCGCGAAGAAGGGTACTATAACAGCCGAGAAAGAGGCAATTCTCTTTAATCCGCCGAATATGATAATTGCCGTAAGCGCCGCTATGATTATCCCGCTTGCAAGCGGGCTTATATTAAAAGATTTGTACAGCGACTGCGCTATGGTGTTTGATTGTACGGAATTAAATACGAAAGCGAAAGTCAGCGTTATTATTACCGCAAATATACAGCCCAGCCATCTTTTGCCCAAAGCGGTCTGCATATAATATGCGGGGCCGCCGCGGAAGTGTTTGCCCTGTTTGACTTTATACACTTGCGCCAGAGTGCTTTCCACGAAAGCCGAAGCCGCGCTTATTACGGCTATAAGCCACATCCAGAAAATCGCCCCCGGCCCGCCTACGGTTATTGCGATGGCTATGCCCGCTATATTGCCGGTGCCTACTCTGGAAGCCGTACTTATCGAGAAAGCCTGAAACGAAGATATATGTCCTTTCCCCTCTCCGCTTTTAATGCCGGTTTTCATAACATTAAGCATTTTCTTTGGGCTTATGAACTGCACAAGGCGCGTAGCGAAGGAGAAGTAAATACCCGCCGCCATAAGCGCCGACATTAGGATATAACCTAAGAATTTATCGTTGATTAACGATACCGTTTGATTTATAATATCCGCCATAATTTTTCCTTTTCCTTTTAAGATATTAAAAATTCATAAATAAACAGTATATATAATATGGAAAGACATCACCATAAAAATTTTGTATCAATATAATATCGGGGAGAGGGAGATGAATAAAGATATAACATTTAAAATCGTTGTAGATACGGCGATGTTAATCCTTTTTGTTTTTCTTTTTTCGCCTAAAGGGACGGGCCTTTTGTGGCATGAGATTTTAGGCATGATTTTATTTGTGTTGTTTGCTTTGCACAATATCTCAAACTACCGCTGGTACGGCGCATTGTTTAAAGGGAAATATAATATAACTCGTTTAGCGTGGAGTTTTTTGAATGCCGCTCTTTTTGCGGCCTTTGTTGCGCTTATATTCAGCGGGGTAATAATATCGCGCCGCCTGTTCTCTTCCCTGGAATTGGGGGGTGGATTTACAGCCCATAAAATACACGTATTTACGGCTAATTGGTGTTTAGTGCTGGCGGCAATACATTTTGGGCTTCATATAGATAGGATAAAGACCGTTTTAGGCAAGTTTTCAAGATTTTGGGGCATTGCGTTGCGCATAGTTTTCTTTGCCTTGGCCGTATACGGCCTTGTGGTATGTTTTGAAAGGGATATATGGTCCAAACTGTTTTTGCAGGCTACTTTTCCCGGCAAAAGGGGCGGGGCGTCATTACTAATGATTGCGGATAATTATTTCGCCGTATTTTGTCTGTTTGCTTTATTGGGGTCAATGCTTAAATCCGTTTTGGCGAGGGAGTGCAAAAATGTATAGTGAATTTTCCGTTTGGCTTTTATTGGTCGCGGTTGGCTTTGCGGTGCTGGCCGCTTGGAACATTATCGACGTATACGTTAAGAAAAAGAAAGATATAAATCTCCACGAAGGGGAAGAAGAATGGCCCCTGCCCGATTTGGGCAGAACGCTGATAGTGTATTATTCTCTTGGCGGCAAAACGCGCAGGCTGGCGCAGGAAATAGCCTCTATAACGGGCGGGAAACTTTATGAAATATTGCCCGAGCGTGAAATAAAAAAAGCCCCCTTTGTATATTTTTCTTCCCGTAAGTATCTAAATGGGGGCGGATATCCGCCTATCGTCGCTGATTTGCCGGATCCGAATTACTACGATACTATTTTTGTCGGTTCGCCTGTATGGTGGGGGAAAGCGGCTTGGCCTCTTGCGGCGTATTTGGAGAAGACTGATTTTCAGGGCAAGAAGGTCATACCGTTTTGCACTGTGAGAAGCGACTACGGATCTTTTTTTGAGGACTTTGAAAAGAAGGCTAAAAACGCGAAGATACTTGAAGGCGAATATTTTTACAATCATTCCCGCAAATACGATTATGTCGTCAGGAATAAAATAAGGCTTTGGCTTAACATATTGGAAGAATAAAGGGCCGCGGAAAGCGGCCCTTTTTAGGAAGTTTGCGAAAGTATTTTGCTTTGTCAAAACCCTACAAAGCCAGCTTGTAAATATTGTAGACATCTTCGGCTCGCAGCTTGATGAAGTTGTCCGTCTGCCCAAAATGGGGGGCTTTTTGAGCCATAATTTTAAGGCCCCGCTCGTAAGGGATAAGATTTGGCTTAGGCGTATGGGCAGGCTCGGGTTTCCAAAGAAGTTTTCCGTCTTTGCTAGGGTTTTTCTTGCCAATGTGTCAGTTTTATCCAGGCCCTATCCCGTTTCGCAAAGCCCGTTGAGTTTTATACTTGGGGCGGGGGCGTATTTCGCTGTCCGCTGCGGTAGCGGCAAAAACGGCGGCTGTGCAGGGATAGCCGCGTAAGCGGCGCAAGGGGTGCAGCCCCTTGTTGCGGCAAAGCCGCCATATCGGAGCGCGGGGAAAGTTCCCTGTGCGGAGATAAAGCCCTCGGCAGAGCGCACACGCCCGCAAGGGTGTATAAGTGCGCCCTTTGTTCCAAAGGGATTATTCCGCGTTCCCGTTCCCGGCTCGTTTTTTCAAAAACTCCTGTGCTGGCTCGCTCGTCAAGGCAAGCCGTAAAAAGGCTTTCGCGTCCTCGTCCGGCATGGCAATCAGCTCCGGCACAAGGCTCTCCATGAAGCCGCCGCGCTTGCAAAGCCTGTGGTTTCTCGCCTTGCGTTCCTCGACGGATAGCTTCTGCTTGATGATTTTCTCCCGGTTTTCAAACTGCCGGATTTTCTTCTTCCCGTCCTCAATCTCGGCGGTCAATTCCTCGTGGGTTTTCTCTCTCGGTTTCGTCATAGGTGGTCGCTCCTTTCTACTCATGGGTAAAAGAAAAGAGCAGCCGTTTTCGTGGTGGAAAATACCTGCTCTTGGTGGATGTATTTAGTTGTTTAAGCGGGCGGCAAACTCCCCGATAAATGGGAATTGTCTAAAATAGTAAAGCCGTACCGCTTACTATTTTTTCTTTTACTGCTGAAA